>JBAZFV010000066.1:0-10366 GCA_041653255.1 Sideroxydans sp.
GGCGTTCTACGGCAAATCGCCCAGTGTCGGCCTCAATATCCAGCTGCCGCACGAACAACACGATAATCCCTACCAGAACATCAGTCAGTCCTTTCATCACTTCTTCACGCGCAAGGTGATGTTCGTCAAATTCGCCAGCGCCTATGTGGTAATGCCGGGCGGATTCGGCACACTGGACGAACTGATGGAAGCTCTGACCCTGGTGCAGACCGGCAAGACACGGCATATTCCGATCATTCTGGTCGGCGGCCACTTCTGGGGCGGCATGTTGGAGTGGTTCAAGAGCGCCCTGCTCGAGGAAAAAATGATTGCCGCTGCCGATCTGGACCTGATCCAGATCATCGACCAGCCGGAACAAGTCGTGGCCGCCATCTTCAAGCACTACGAAACACGCGGCTTTGAACCATCGGCTGCAGAACGCGAAATCCAACTTAACCTTTGACCACGAAAGCGACTATGCGCACTCTTTTATTGCTTCTTGCCTGCCTGTTGACTCCCCTCGCCCAGGCTGCCGAAACAACCCCGATCCCGCCCAGTGTTAGCGACGACACCGCCGCCCAACCCGAGGTGACCATCTCACAGGAAGCCGGGCAGAAGGTGGAGGAATACCGTGCCAACGGCAAGCTCTACATGATCAAGATCACACCGAAACACGGCGTGCCCTACTACCTGTTGGACGAGCGCGGTGATGGCAAGTTCGCACGGCAGGAAAGCCTGGATTCCGGCCTGCGCGTACCGCGCTGGGTTTTGTTCAGTTTCTAAGGGATCAGACAGATGGCTGTCTTTACCCGCGTCACCGATGATGACATCAAGGCCTGGCTTTCCAGCTATTCACTTGGTGCCTTGCAGGCATTGCAGGGTATCCCGGCTGGTATCGAAAATACCAACTATTTTGTCACCACCGGTAACGGCCGTTTTGTACTTACCCTGTTTGAAAAGCTCACCCCGGAGGAGCTCCCTTTTTATCTGAATCTGATGGCGCATCTGGCGCGGCACGGCATCCCCTGCCCTGCACCGGTTGCCAACAGTGAAAACCAATTTCTGGGAGAACTGAACGGCAAGCCCGCCTGTATTGTCAGCCGATTGAACGGCAAATCGATTACCCAGCCGACCATAGCGAATTGTGCCGCTGTGGGGGCGATACTGGGACAGTTGCACCTCGCCGGTCAAAGTTTCGGCGAAGGGATGAACAATCCGCGCGGCCATGCCTGGCGTAGCAGCACCGCGCAACAAGTCATGCCCTTCCTGTCCGCCGAATCAGCCGAGTTATTGAGAATCGAAATTGCGCAGCACGATGCACACGATTTGGGCACGCTGCCGCAGGGCGTGATCCATGCCGACCTGTTTCGCGACAATGTACTGATGGACGGCGAGCGCGTGGGGGGCCTGATTGATTTTTATTTCGCCTGCAACGATGCGCTGCTGTACGACGTGGCGATCACAGTCAACGACTGGTGCATGAGCGTAACGGGTGCACTGGATGCAACGCGTACCCGCGCCCTGTTGCGTGCCTATCATACAATGCGCCCATTCACCGCAATGGAAGCGGTGGCATGGCCACTGCTGCTGCGTCTGGCCGCCCTGCGTTTCTGGTTGTCGCGCCTGTACGACCTGCACCTGCCGCGCGACGGTGAGATGGTGCACACACATGATCCCGCCCAGTTCGAACGTATCCTGCGCCACCACATCGCAACACCCAAACCTGTCTGGTTATAACGGGCTATTGAGAGGGAATCATGGAAATTCGTAAACTAAATGCCGCCCGCGGCTGGCTCTGGATTCAACAAGGCGCACAGCTTCTGCTGCGCAATCCCATGCTCGGCATCAGCGGTGCGCTGGCCGGCATATTTATTGTACTCATTGCCACGATGTTGCCGCTGTTCGGCCCGCTGCTCGCTGTCGCCCTGATGCCGATCATGCTGGCGGGCTATATGCGCCTGTGCCGGGCGCTGGAAGAGAATGAAGAATCAGATATTTCCATGCTGCTTGCCGGATTCAAGCAACACACCCGCAGCCTGATTACCCTCGGCGCTTTTTTGATGTTGGGCATGCTGTTCGCTTCCACCCTGATGGTGTTCGTCGGCGGCGAAGGATTCGCCACACTGATGGAACAGATCCACACCACAGATGATGTGCAACTGTTGGTGGCCGCACTTTCCAGTGCCGACAGCAAGGTCTCGCTGGCCCTCCTGCTCGGCTTTTCAGTGATCATGGTGCTGATCGTGGCATGGCAATATGCACCGATCCTGGTGTTCTTCAGCGGCATCTCACCGTGGCTGGCGTTGCAGGCCAGCTTCACCGGCACGCTGCGCAACATCATTCCTTACACGGTTTACACCCTTGTCATGCAACTGGTTGCGTTGGCGCTCGGCATCCTGCCCTTCGGCCTCGGACTGATTCTGCTGCTGCCGCTCGGACTGGCCTCGCTCTACGTCAGCTACCGCAACATCTTCCCCTGGCTGGATGAATCGCAGGTGACTGATGCAGAAGCTCCTTGAGTCACACAGGGCGGAACTGCCCTAAATCCCGGTGAGTTTGGCGTATTCCAGTGCCAGCCACTTGCTGCCGGCGCGTTTGAAATTGACCTGCACCCGGCCTTCGTTACCACTGCCTTCGGTATCCATCACCACGCCCTCGCCGAACTTCTGATGGAATACGCGCTGGCCGATGCGCCACACTGAACTGGGTGCAGGTGGCGCTTTTTCCAGCGGCATCGCGCTGAATGCTTTCACGTAACTGTTCGTTTCATAGCTGCCGCTCGCAACTGTTTTCGATGCATTGAAGCGTGGGGTGATCCAGTGCAATAACGCTTCCGGCAATTCGCGCATAAAGCTCGACACCCGGCTGTAGTGCGTCTGGCCGTGCAACATGCGGCGTTGCGCGAAGGTGAGATACAACCGGCGGCGCGCGCGGGTGATCGCCACGTACATCAGGCGCCGCTCTTCGTCGAGATCCCCGTTGTCAATGCTGTTCTGGTGCGGGAACAAGCCTTCTTCCAGCCCGGTGATGAATACGGTGTGGAACTCCAGACCTTTGGCCGCATGCACTGTCATCAGGTGCAGCGCATCTTCACTATCTCCCGCCTGATGTTCGCCTGATTCCAATGATGCGTGCGTCAGGAAGGACGTAAGGCTGTCATCCTCGTTCTCATGCACGAACAAGGTGGCTGCATTGACCAGTTCATTCAAATTCTCCAGTCGCTCTTCGGCTTCTCGCCGCTTCGAGGCTATTGTCTTCTCATTCTCGTAATGCGGAAGCAGGCCGCTGTGCTGCAACACATGTTCCATAATTTCCGGTAGCGGCAAGCCAGCCACCCCACTGCGCAAGGATTCGACCAGCCCGACAAAAGCCGTAACCTTGCCGCCTGCCCGCGCCGCCGCATCCCACAACGTGCTGTTGTGTTGTTTGGCCGCTTCCTGCAACTGCTCAATGCTGCGCGCGCCGATTCCGCGTGTGGGAAAGTTGATGATACGCAGCAGCGCGTTGTCGTCGTCGGTGTTCTCCATCAGGCGCAGATAAGCCAGCGCATGCTTGATCTCCTGCCGCTCGAAGAATCGCAGCCCGCCATACACGCGATAGGAAAGTCCCGCCGACACCAGCGCATGTTCCAGCACGCGCGACTGTGCGTTGGAACGGTATAGCAACGCCATCTCGGTCAAGTTCACGCCTTCGCGTTTAAGCTCCTGGATTTCCTCAACGATAAATCCGGCCTCATCGACATCGGTCTCCGCTTCATACACGCGCAACTGCTCGCCGCCGTTTTCCGATGTCCACAGATTTTTACCGAGACGGTTCTTGTTGTTGGCGATCAGCGCATTCGCGGCATCAAGAATATTGCCGTGAGAGCGGTAATTCTGTTCCAGCTTGATCACGCTCTCGACGTGGAAATCACGCAGCAACTCCTGCATGTTGCCAACATTCGCCCCGCGAAAGGCGTAGATGGACTGATCGTCGTCTCCCACGGCAAAAAGTACCGCAGGCGCGGCATTCGCCCCCCCTCCCGCGTGCGGGAGAGGGTTGGAGATAGAGGCACGCTTGCCAAGCTCACCCACTCCTGCCAACAATTTCAACCAGCGGTATTGCAGCGGATTGGTGTCCTGGAACTCGTCCACCAGAATGTGTTTGAAGCGCTCCTGATAATGCTCGCGCAACTGCTGATTGCGCGACAACAACTCATAACAGCGCAACAGCAACTCGGAAAAATCCACCACGCCCTCGCGCTGGCATTGCGCGTCGTATTCGGCAAATACCTCCACCTTGCGCCGGGCGTAAGGATCGTATGCCTCCACCTCCGACGCGCGCAATCCCTGTTCCTTGCTGCTGCTGATGAAGCTCTGTATCTCGCGCGGGATGAATTTTTCAGGATCGACGTTCTGCGCTTTCATCACGCGCTTGATTGCGGAAAGCTGGTCGCCCGAATCAAGTATCTGAAAAGTTTGCGGCAGATTCGCCTCGCGGTAATGCGCGCGCAACATGCGGTTGCACAGTCCATGGAAGGTGCCGATCCACATGCCACGGGTGTTGATCGGCAACATCGCCGACAGCCGCGTCACCATCTCCTTCGCCGCCTTGTTGGTGAAGGTCACCGCGAGGATGCTGTGCGGCGAAACCTGTCGGTTGCTGATGAGCCAGGCGATACGCGTCGTCAGTACGCGCGTCTTGCCGCTGCCCGCTCCGGCAAGGATCAGCGCGGACTGGCCAGGCAGTTCAACAGCTGCACGTTGTTCTGGATTGAGGCCATGGAGCAGTGTCATTTGTTCTTCCAAAAGAAACGGGGAATCAAGCGTGGCCTGACTCCCCGTCCCGTTATTGCCTTATTTCTTACTTCTTCTTGTTCTGAATCATGTCATGCATGATCGGCGACAGGATGATTTCCATCGCGTGGCTCATCTTGCTACCGGGCACGACCATGGTGTTGGCGCGGGACATGAACGAGTTGGGGATCATTTGCAGGTAGTAAGGGAAATCCACGCCTTTCGGGTTACGGAAGCGGATCACCACGAAGCTCTCGTCCGGTGTCGGAATGTCGCGCGCAATGAATGGATTGGATGTATCAACCGTGGCCACGCGCTGGAAGTTGATGTCGGTGTGCGTGAATTGCGGGGTGATGTATTTGATGTAATCCGGCATGCGGCGCATGATGGTATCGACCGTCGCTTCGGCGGAGTAGCCGCGTTCTTCCTTGTCGCGAAATATCTTCTGAATCCATTCCAGGTTGACCACCGGTACGACGCCAATACCCAGATCGACATAGCGGCGCGCATCAATGCCTTGCTTTTCATCTTTGGCCAAACCGTGCAGACCTTCATAGAACAACAGGTCGGAGCCTTCTTCGATGCTTTCCCACGGCGTGAACACGCCCGGTTTGAGATCGGCCAGACCGAAATGCTTGTTGTGCGCGACAGCCTCATCTTCGCTGTGCACGTAGTAACGGCGCTGGCACATACCCGTTTCGCCGTATTGCTTGAACATGCCTTCGATCTTGTCGAAATGGTTGGCTTCGGGGCCGAAGTGGCTGAATGTGTTGTTGCCCGCCTTGGCAGCTTCGGCCGCAGCAGCACGGAACGCCATGCGATCCAGGCTGTGCAGGCTGTCCCCTTCGACCACGGAGGCTTTAATGCTTTCGCGGCGGAAGATATTTTCAAAGGCGCGCTTGACGGTGGTCGTGCCTGCGCCGGACGAGCCGGTAACAGCGATAACAGGGTGTTTTGCAGACATAACGATCTCTCCTGAACAATTATGAATAGAATTTTGGGGGAGCGATTCTAGCAGAACCTCCCGCAGGCGGCTAACGCATCACTTCGGGGGGCGCCTTCCCGATATAATGACGCCTCTTTACGATTCACCCCAAAACTGACACCCATCATGCAACAGCACTATTCACCCAAAGACATCGAAGCCGCAGCCCAGCAACAGTGGGAATCCGCGCAGACTTTCCGCGCCGCCGAGACCGACGACAAGCCCAAATACTATTGTCTGTCGATGTTCCCCTACCCTTCCGGCAAGCTGCACATGGGCCATGTGCGCAACTACACCATCGGCGACGTACTGAGCCGTTACCACCACATGAAGGGTTACAACGTGATGCAACCCATGGGCTGGGATGCATTCGGTCTGCCAGCCGAGAACGCCGCGATGGCGAACAACGTGCCGCCTGCCGCCTGGACCTATTCCAATATCGAATACATGAAACAGCAGCTCAAATTGCTGGGGCTGGGCGTGGACTGGTCGCGCGAAGTGAAGACCTGCGCACCGGATTATTACCGCTGGGAGCAATGGCTTTTCACACGCCTGTTCAAGAAGGGTGTGATCTACAAGAAGACAGCCGTGGTGAACTGGGACCCGGTGGACAACACCGTGCTGGCGAACGAGCAGGTCATCGACGGACGCGGTTGGCGTTCTGGTGCGCTGGTGGAGAAGCGCGACATCCCGATGTATTTTTTCCGCATCACACAGTACGCCGACGAGTTGCTGCAAGGACTCGACACGCTGCCCGGTTGGCCGGAGCAGGTGAAAACCATGCAGGCAAACTGGATTGGCAAGAGCTACGGCGTGCGTTTCGCCTTCCCGTATGGCGACAATGAAAAACTGTGGGTATATACCACCCGCGCCGACACCATCATGGGCGTGACCTTCGTTGCCGTCGCTGCCGAACATCCGCTGGCGACACGTGCCGCACAGGACAATGCCAGGCTCGCCGAATTCATCGAAGAATGCAAACGTGGTGGCGTGGCTGAGGCCGACATCGCCGTGATGGAGAAGAAGGGCATGGACACCGGATTGAAAGTCACTCACCCGCTCAGTGGCGAGCAAGTGCCAGTATGGGTCGGCAACTACGTGCTGATGGGTTACGGCGAAGGTGCGGTGATGGCGGTGCCGGCACATGATCAGCGCGACTATGAATTCGCAAACAAGAATGCGTTACCCATTAAATGGGTAATTGCTCCCGCTGATGAAAAGGCAGCCGAGGAATATTCCAAAGCGCGAATGGAAGACAGGGCATATACAGAGTACGGAGTATTGAAAGGCTCTGGAAAATTCGACGGTTTAGACTTTGTTCAAGCTGTGGATGCCATCGCCGCCGACTTGAGCACCAAAGGCCTGGGCGAGAAAAAAGTGCAGTTTCGCCTGCGCGACTGGGGTATCTCGCGCCAACGTTACTGGGGCTGCCCGATCCCGATCATTCACTGCCCGACTTGCGGCGATGTGCCGGTGCCGGATGATCAGCTTCCCGTGGTATTACCCGAGAATGTGGTACCGGACGGTGCGGGTTCGCCGCTGGCCAAAATGCCGGAGTTCTACGAATGTACTTGCCCCACTTGCGGCGGCGCGGCGCGGCGCGAAACCGACACGATGGACACTTTCGTGGAGTCATCTTGGTACTACGCACGTTACGCCAGCCCGCAATGCGACATCGGCATGGTGGATAAAGTGGCAGCACAAAAGTGGTTGCCGGTGGATCAATATATCGGCGGCATCGAGCACGCGATCCTGCATTTGCTGTATGCGCGCTTCTTCCACAAGCTGATGCGCGACGAAGGGCTGGTGCAGGGCGATGAGCCCTTCGTAAACCTGCTTACGCAGGGCATGGTGGTCGCGCCGACCTTCTACCGCGATGTCGAAGGCGGCAAGAAATTGTGGATCAATCCCGCCGAGGTGGATGTGGAAGTCGATGCCAAAGGACGCCCCATCGGCGCCAAACTGAAAGCCGACGGCTTGGCCGTCGTCATCGGCGGCACGGAGAAGATGGCGAAGTCAAAGAACAATGGCGTTGATCCGCAAGCCATTATCGATGCCTACGGCGCGGATACCGCGCGCCTGTTCATGATGTTTGCCGCGCCGCCCGACCAGCAATTGGAATGGTCCGATTCCGGCGTGGAAGGCTCGTTCCGATTTTTGCGCCGGGTGTGGAACTTCGGCATGAAATTCAATGACGGCGATGCTGTCGCGATTGAACCTGCACTCGCCCAGGCCGTTCGTTTTGAGATTCATTCAGTGCTAAAACAGGCGAATTACGACATGGCCAAGCACCAGTTCAACACTGTTGCCTCGGCCGCGATGAAGATATTGAATGCACTGGATCGCCTGCCCGGCGCAGATGCCAAAGTGGCGCGCGAGGGGTTCTCGATTTTGTTGCGCCTGCTTTCCCCCATCACGCCGCATATTGCGCAAACCCTGTGGAAAGAATTGAGTTACGGCGACAACATCCTCGCCGCGCCTTGGCCGGAAGTGGATGCAGCGGCGCTGGTACAGGACGAAATAGAGCTGGTGATCCAGGTGAACGGCAAGTTGCGCGGCAATCTGCGTGTGGCCAAGGCTGCGGATAAGGCTGCCATCGAACAACTGGCGCTGGCGCACGAGGCGGTGCAAAAGCAGCTCAACGGCGGCATGGTGAAGAAAGTGATCGTGGTACCGGGGCGCCTGGTCAACGTGGTGATCTGATGACAGGCGCGACGCGATTCCTGTTATTTGCAGTGCTGCTGACACTGACAGCCTGTGGCTTCCACTTGCGCGGCAGTTCACCGCAGGATGTGCAGTTCGCCTTCAAGTCGCTTTATCTGAAAGCCCCTGGTGAAACACTTTTCGTCGCCGGTTTGCGCCGCACCTTGAACACAAATGGGATCACTCTGGTCGCCGCACCCGAACAGGCGGAACTGGTGCTCGAAGTACTGTCGGAGCAAAGCAGTAAACACATCCTCTCGCTGTCGGGCAGCGGGCGTGTACGCGAATATGAGCTGCGCTACCGCGTCTCGGTGCGCGCCTATGATGCCCAACGCATCGACTGGTTACCCGCCGACGATGTGCAGTTGACGCGACTGCTGACCTTCGATGATGAGCAGCTGTTGGCGAAGGAACATGAAGAGGAGCAACTCTACAAAGACATGCGCGCCGACGCCGTGGCACAGATGGTGCGCCGCCTGAATCGCGCCAAACCGAGGAAATAGCACAATGCGGACCAGCAGCGAAGACTTGCCGCGCCATCTCGCCAAAGGATTGGGGCCGCTGTATGTGATCCACGGCGAAGCGATGCTGCTCGCCATCGAAGCGGCGGATACGATCCGTGCCGCCGCGCGTGCGGCCGACTACGGTGAACGTGAAGTTTTTATCGCCGAACAACATTTCAAATGGGCGGAGCTGCGTAACAGCGCGCAGAGCCTGTCGCTGTTTGCCGCACGCAAGGTGATCGATCTGCGTATTCCCTCTGGTAAACCGGGGGTGGAAGGCGCGCAGGCATTGCAGGATCATTGCGCCAATTTGCCGCCGGATACGATCACCCTGATTTCGCTGCCTAAACTGGAAAATACCGCCCTCAAGAGCAAATGGTTCGGCGCCCTGGAACAACACGGACTCATCATCAGTGCGGACGAGATCGCGCTGGCCGCCCTGCCAAACTGGATCGCCAGCCGCATGCAACGCCAGCAGCAAAGCACCGACAAGGAAACGCTGGCCTTCCTCGCACAGCGCGTAGAGGGCAATCTGCTCGCCGCCCTGCAGGAGATACAGAAGCTTGCCCTGCTGTTTCCACCCGGCCCGCTGACTTTCGAGCAGGTGAGCGGTGCGGTGATGGACGTGGCGCGCTATGACGTATTCAAACTGTCGGCTGCGATGCTGGGCGGCGACGCGGCACGATTCGCCCACATCCTCGACGGATTGCGCGCCGAGGGTACCGCGACCGTATTGATCCTGTGGTCGCTGGCGGACGATATCCGCCTGCTGGCCAAGACTGCACGTGCATTGCAGCAGGGCGGCAATCTGGACCAGGCGCTGCGCGACGCGCGTGTATGGGGCATGAAGAAACCGCTGGTGGAACGCGCGGTGCGCCGCTTCAGCCCCGCATTCGCCGAGCACGCCCTGCAACGTGCGGCGCAGATCGACCGCCTTATCAAAGGACTGCGCCAGGGGGATGTGTGGGACGAATTGCTGCAACTCGGCTTGCGCTGTGCGCGGGTAGGGATGCGATGAACGAGGTGCTACTGGTTGTCACCACCCTGCCCGATCGTGCGAGCGGGGAACGTATCGCCGAGGCACTGGTCACAGCGGGTGCTGCCGCCTGTGTGAACATTCTGGGTGAATGCGCTTCGCTCTACGCATGGCAAGGTAAAATCGAACATGCCAGCGAAGTGCCGCTGCTGATCAAGACCACCCGCGGTGTTTATCCGCAACTGGAAAGCCTGTTGCGTGAGTTGCATCCGTATGAGCTGCCGGAAATAATCGCGCTGCCGGTGAATACGGGTCTACCAGCCTATCTAAATTGGGTGGCCCGGGAAACAAAGGATAAATGATGATGCGTCGTTTGCTGTTAGCCGTTCTCTTGTGTGTCGCACCGCTGGCGCAAGCTGATCTATTCTCGTTCGGCGGTAAGCCA
>JBAZFV010000067.1:0-4939 GCA_041653255.1 Sideroxydans sp.
AATCTGCGCCCCGGCCAGTTTGTCGAAGCCAGTATCAGCATCGGCGCGAACGGCGGTGTGCAGTGGGAAATTCCCAATAGCGCGATTGCGCGCATCACTGGTAGAACGGTGGTGTTTGTAGAAACCACCCAAGGTTTTCACGCGCAAACCATCAACGTGCTGAATGAGGGCGCGCAAAACAGCGTGATCAGCGGCGATCTCAAGGGCGATGAAAAAATCGCCGTGCGCGGCATCTTTACACTCAAATCCAGCCAGATGGGCTTCGGCGGGGGTGAATAATGTTTACCAAACTGGTCGAATTTTCCCTGACACAACGACTGCTGGTAGCAGCGTTAACGCTGCTGCTAATCGGTGTGGGTATCTCGTCGTACCGCGACTTGCCGATAGACGCGTTTCCCGATGTTTCGCCGACGCAGGTCAAGATTATCATGAAAGCGCCGGGCATGACGCCTGAGGAAGTCGAAGCGCGCATCGTCGCCCCGATTGAACTGGAGATGCTTGGCATCCCTAACCAGGACATCCTGCGCTCCACCTCAAAGTACGCGATTGCCGACATCACCCTCAATTTTAAGGAGGGCACCGACATTTACTGGGCGCGCCAGCAAATTGCGGAGCGGCTGAATAACGCGCAGCGTGACTTGCCGGCCAATGTCACCGGCGGACTGGCGCCGATTACCACGCCGCTCGGTGAAGTGCTCATGTTCACCGTGGAAGGCGAAAATTTTTCCCTGCAGGAGCGCCGCACTATTCTGGATTGGGTAATACGCCCCGCCTTGCGCACGATCCCCGGCGTAGCCGATGTCAATTCGCTGGGCGGCACGGTGCGCACCTTCGAAGTGGTTCCTGATCACCATACTCTCGCCATGCACGGCATTTCTTTTGCCATGCTGCAACAAGCCATACAGGCCAACAACCATAACGATGGGGCGGGGAGCCTCAGCGATGGCGATGAAGCGCTGCTGGTGCGTACCGAAGGCAACATCAGCAATCTGCAGGATGTGCGCAACATCATCGTCGCCAGCCCGGGCGGCAATCCGGTTCGCGTTAGTGATGTCGCGCAAGTGCGCATCGGCAGCCTGACTCGCCTCGGCGTCGTGACCAAGGACGGGCAAGGCGAAGCGGTGGAAGGATTGGTCGTCGGCCTGCGCGGCGCGAATGCGCAAAAAGTCGTTGCCTCAGTAAAAGTCAAATTGGCGGAACTCGCTCCCGCGCTGCCGCAAGGTGTCACCACCAAAGTGCTTTATGATCGCGGCAGCCTGGTGGAGCGCGCCGTCGGTACCGTCTCCACAGCCATCACCGAAGCTATCGTGCTGGTCGTCATCCTGCTGGTGCTGTTCCTCGGCAACCTGCGCGGGGCCATTGTGGTGGCGATCACCCTGCCGCTCGCGATGTTGTGCACTTTCATTCTGATGCGGCAGTTCGGCCTGTCCGCCAACCTGATGAGCATGGGCGGCCTGGCCATCGCAATCGGCATGTTGGTGGACGCGGCGGTCGTGGTGGTGGAAAACATTGAGTCGCATCTTGCACATGATAAAAATATCGGGAAGTTGTCGCATCTGCATATCGTTTTTCGCGCGGTGACAGAAGTAATCACGCCGGTCGCTGCCGGAGTCGCCATTATCATCATCGTATTTTTGCCGCTGCTCACTTTGCAAGGGCTGGAAGGCAAGTTATTCATCCCGGTGGCTCTGACTATCGTGTTCGCGCTGGCCGCATCGCTGCTGCTGTCGCTGACCGTGGTGCCGACGCTCGCTTCCTTCCTGCTCAAGAAGGTCAGCCACGAAGAGCCATGGCTGGTGCGCAAGGCGACGGGTATTTACACGCCCATGCTGCAACGCGCCTTGAACAAAGAGCGCGTGGTGATCATCGGAGCCTTGTTCATGCTGGTCATCACCGCTGCCGTGTACACCCAGATCGGCAAGACTTTCATGCCGGAAATGGATGAGGGCGACATCATCGTCGGCATTGAAAAATTACCCTCTGTCAGCCTGGAGCAAACGGCGGCACTCGACCTGAAAATTCAACAGGCCATCATGGAGCAGGTGCCGGAAGTCAAAGGCATTGTGGCGCGTGCTGGTTCCGATGAGTTGGGTTTGGATCCGATGGGGCTTAACCAGACCGATTCGTTCCTGGTGCTAAAACCCATGGAAGAATGGCGTGAGCCAAACAAGGAATGGCTGATAGGCGAACTGCGCAAGGTGCTGGATCAACTGCCGGGTATTTCTTACAGCTTTACCCAACCCATCGCGATGCGCGTGTCAGAAATGCTGACCGGCTCACGGGGTGATGTTGCGATCAAGATTTTCGGCACGGATTTGAACAAGCTCAATGAAACCGCCGAGCAAATGGTCAGGGTGCTGAAAGGCATCAAGGGCAGCCAGGATGTGTACACCACGGAAAATAGCGGTGTGCAGTATTACCGCGTGGCTATTGACCGCCTCGCGGCAGGCCGTTTGGGTTTCAACGTGGACGACATAGGCAACACACTGCGCAGCCAGATCGAAGGCCAGCAACTCGGCATCGTGATTGAAGACGGACGGCGCACCCCGCTGGTCATGCGTGGTTCAAGCGACATTCAACAGTCTCCCGCACTGTTTTCCGCGCTCACCCTGCCTCTGCCAAACGGGCAAGGCGTGCCGCTGACGGCGGTCGCCAAGCTGGAGCGCGTGGATGGCCCGGTCAAAGTGGACCGGGAAAACGGCCAGCGCATGGTGGTAGTGCGAAGCAATGTGCATGAGCGCGATCTGGTGGGTTTCGTCGATGAAGCCAAGGCTGCCGTCGCCGCGCAAGTCAAACTGCCGGAGGGTTATCGCCTGACTTGGGGGGGGGAATTCGAGAATCAACAACGCGCGGCGGCGCGGCTCACTTTGGTCATTCCGGTGGCGCTGGGCATGATTTTCATGCTGCTGTTCGCCACGTTCGGCTCAGTCAGACAAGCCGCTTTGGTGCTGACCAACATCCCGTTTGCGCTGATCGGCGGCGTGCTGGCGTTGTGGGTGAGCGGCGAATACATGTCGGTTCCCGCCTCGGTCGGTTTCATCGCGCTGCTCGGCATCGCAGTGCTTAACGGCGTGGTGATGGTGTCCTACTTCAACCAACTGCACGCCGAGGGTATGGACATATCCCAGGTCGTGCTTGAAGGCGCAAAGCGTCGTTTGCGTCCGGTGCTGATGACGGCCAGCATCACCGCTTTTGGGCTGTTGCCGCTGCTATTCGCCACCGGCCCCGGCTCCGAAATTCAGAAACCGCTTGCCATCGTCGTCATCGGCGGCCTGATCAGCTCGACGTTGTTGACGCTGATCATGCTGCCCATCCTGTACCGCCGCTTCGGCCTTAAACGTATGGAGAAATTATCATGCAAGATATGAATTGTTGTTTGACGCTGGTCTGCCATCACTCTCTGGAAGAACGGCTAGTGGATCACCTGCTGGAACATCCCGAATGGGTGCATGGCTTCTCTGTGCTCAACCTGGAAGGTGGCAGCCAGAATGAACTTCTGTCGAGCATGATCGAACAAGTGCGCGGGCGCTCGCAGCGCGTGCAAATCCAAACCGTGATGAATCTGGACGATGCACATGAACTTATCGCCTATCTAAAGCAGGAAGAAAATAATCCTGAGATGGCTTACTGGATAACACCGGTAATTGAATTCGGGAGGCTGGCATGAAGCGGAGAATGGTAGGGGCGATTCACGAATCGCCCGCACAGTGGTGGGTGGGAAGTGCTCTGTTGGCGCTGGCCTTGTTCAGCAACTTTGCCCATGCCGAGGAAATCAACCTCCCCGATCTGCCGCCACCTGTGCAAATTGAAAGCGCGTTGAGCAATTACCTGCTGGTGCTGAACGCCGCCAACGAGCTAAGAATGGAACACGCCAACCAGCGCAAGTGGAACAGCGGCAATTACGAATTCAATCTACGCGCCGGCACGGGGCAACGCAACATCGTCAGTACCGGACAAAACATGAAGGAATGGGATGTCGCACTGGAACGCCCGCTACGCCTGTTCAACAAGGTGGGCATTGATGAAGACATTGGCGCAGCCAGTGTCGCGCGTGCAGAATACGCGCTCGGCGATGCGCGCCATGAAGCCGGGCGCACGCTGCTACAGCTGTGGTTCGCATGGCAACGTGAGCAAGCCCAGGTCGCACTGTGGCAACAGCAGATGGACATCCTCAAGCAACAAGCGAAAATGACTGAGAAGCGCGTCAAGGCAGGCGATGCGCCCAAGCTGGAATTGAATCAGGCACAAGCCGCCGCCGCACAAGCCAGCGTGTCATGGCATCAAGCCCAGTTGCGCGCACAACTCGCGGGCAATGATTTGAAGCGCCAGTTCCCCGTTATCCAGTTGCCGGAAAAATTGCCGCTCTCTACACCGCAAGCCATCGAGCATGATTTCGTTTTTTGGAAGTCGCGCGTGCTCGAGCACAACCACGAACTCGGCATGGTGCAGGAGCAAAGCCGCGTGCAACAACTGCTGGCGCAGCGCAGTCGCGCCGACCAACTGCCCGACCCAACCGTCGGGGTGCGTTATGCGAATGAAGCAGGCGGCAGCGAAAAAGTGGCCGGCGTATATATCAGTGTGCCGATCTCCTTTGGGCAACGCAGCGCGACAGCGGAAGGTGCTGCACAACAGGCTGCCATCGCCGCTGATCAGGAAGCCTTTGTCAAACACCGCCTGGAAGGCGACATTTACGCGGCACATACTCAAGCAGTGGGCAGCTTCGCCACATGGCAACAAGCGCACGAGGCTGCGCTGGCGATACGCAGCAATGCTGAACTGGTAGCCAAGTCCTATAGCTTGGGCGAAAGCAGCTTGTCGGACAGCCTCGTCGCACGCCGCTTCGCTCTGGAATCTTCATTAGCAGAAAACCTCACGCAACTCGATGCCAATGAAGCGCGCTATCGCCTGCTGCTGGACGCGCACCAACTGTGGCCGTTAG
>JBAZFV010000067.1:4949-10255 GCA_041653255.1 Sideroxydans sp.
TCAAGATGAATATCATGCTACTCATTATTGAGGAGACGGCTGATAGTGCTCTAGTCATTGGCAATTTTACGGTTCAGCGCTATCCGGCGCGCGCTTGATACCGCTCAAACCTTGCGTCGCTGTACTACAGATTCTAATAATGGAAAGGAAATGTGATGAAAACATTTTATTTGGGTGTGCTGGCAATTTTGTTACTAGCCGGTTGTGTCAATCACGCTCACCAGTTGGTCATGGAAGATAGCGTACCTTTTTTTGGTGGTGAACTGGTTCATGATCAAGGAGAGGATAATCGCCTCGTGTTGGAGGCACCAAACCGCCGTTATGAGGCCAGCGGTTTTGTTACCGAGCGCCAGACCAATTTGGCGGCTCTGCGCAAGCGTTATCACGGCGTCAATCCGAAACACTGGGATCGGATTTTTGCCGGGCTCGATACCGATCATGTAACTTATTCCACCGAGATGATTGCCAAGTCCGCGGAAGGACATGAAGTCTCGTGCCGTTTGATGTGGAAATCCGGCACGAAACCAGAGGGCGTTTGCACGGACCAGGCCGGGGAAGCGTTCCCGGTGCGTTTCGAGTAACCTTGGTTCTGGCAGCCTTTGCCAGTAAGCTGAAAAGATGAATTGGAAAGAAAGATTACGCCAAGCGGGCATACCGGCAGCACTGGGTGCTGCTTTGTTGTTCGGCGCGGGAACGCCGCTGGCGAAGTGGCTGCTTGATGCTGTCGATCCGTGGCTGTTGGCGGGATTGCTCTATCTTGGCTCGGGGGTCGGGCTGGCGCTTTATCGACTTCTGAGCCATGCACCTGCCGTTCGCCTTCCCCGGAATGATCTGCCTTGGTTTGCCGGGGCGATTCTGGCGGGTGGAATCGTTGGCCCTGTGCTGCTGATGATCGGGCTGACGGGGTTGCCGGCATCCGGCGCATCTCTCCTGCTGAATGCTGAAGGCGTGTTCACCGCGCTGCTTGCGTGGTTCGTTTTCAAAGAGAACTTCGACCGGCGCATCGCGCTGGGAATGCTTGCCATCGTGACAGGTGCGGTAGTCCTAAGCTTGCCCGGAGAATTGCGTTTTGCCGGGCTGTGGCCGACGCTGGCTGTCCTTGGCGCGTGCCTCGCATGGGGTATCGATAACAACCTGACGCGCAAGGTGTCGCTCACCGATGCCACATGGATCGCCTCGGTGAAGGGACTGGTGTCCGGTGTCGTCAACCTGATATTGGCCTTTTCGCTGGGCGCTTCAATGCCGGCACTGCCGGCTTTGGCAGGCGCGCTGGTGGTTGGCTTACTTGCCTACGGGGTGAGTCTGACGCTGTTCGTGGTGGGCCTGCGCCACCTCGGCACCGCGCGCACGGGCGCATATTTCTCGGTTGCACCGTTTTTCGGTGCGTTACTTGCCTTGCTGATGGGGGAGTCGATCACGGTGCCGCTGCTCGTGGCGGGTGCATTGATGGCACTGGGCACTTGGTTGCATCTAACCGAGCACCATGAGCACGGACACGCCCATGAAGAGATGGTGCATAACCACGAGCATATCCACGACGAACACCACCAGCACGAGCATGATTATCCGGTGATATCAGGCAGCAAACATCGCCATCAGCACCGGCACGAACCGCTGACACATGTGCATCCACACTTCCCGGATGTTCACCACCGGCACCCCCATTGAAGACGACAGTTTCTAGTTCAGGGGAAAGATGGATGGAGGGGGTACAGACAACCTGCCGATAATAATGTTAGCCCACATCGGCACCCAGATAGAGCAAAACGGCCAGCATCCACGGGCTTACAGTTTCTAGCAGCGATTTGGCGAGCGGCGTTGCGACGCCAAATAAAAGACGGCGGCTAGAACTTCAAGCTCACCTAGGTGAAGAATAACGCACCTCAGCATCGTGTTTTGTTTCGTTGAATTCAGTAGACAATGGTGGGCGCTACTCAGCGCCCACCGTCATTGCTTATTTACCGGTGAAATTGGCGGCAATGTACATGCCATCCAAGGTAAAGAACAAATACAAAGTCTGCTTCGTTACGTCACTTACCTTTTCGTTCTTGAACGTTACCACCCACTCGGACTCATTGGCGAAAGCCTTTTGGGTTGCGCCGACAGCTTTGATGTCAGCCCAGTTTTTGTCAATCTTGCCGCTCTCGGCAAGTGATTTGACCTTCTCGGTAGCTTTCTTGATAACGACCTCACTGGAAACCGGACCGTGAGAGTGTCCTCCGCTGCCGTGATCGTGGCCCGCTCCGGCCATCACTGGCGATGTAAACAGAAGGGATGAAACGAGTAGAACTGTCGAAACATTACGCATTATTAACTCCTTGGAAAATTAGTCGATTGACTTATGGTTTTGTGAAGGTGATTTATCGTCATGGGAGTGTCCGTGTCCAGCATCGCAACCGGAAATGGTTGCCATGATAGCCAGACAGATTGAAAAAACAGACAGTGTGCGCATGGGCATTTCTCCTATTAATCAATGGAATTGTGACTATTTTGCTTGACGATTTCCGCTGCTCGCTCCTCATTCATTTTGATATGTTCGTGAATGTGGTTGTCAGCGCCGAAACCGAACTCGTCCGGATTGCTGACGTGTGAATAGCCGTGCATCTGCATTAGGAACAAAAAGCCGCCGGCAGCAATCAGTGCGTAATTTGAGAACACGCTGAAGGGTTTGAACGAGGCTGCCTTGCGCCAAGTTGCCAGAAACATCAGCATGATCGCCAGGGCCAGCACCTGCCCCACCTCAATTCCGATGTTGAACGAAATGATGTTCAACAGAAGCTCATCTTTGTTGAGAGGCAACTGTTGTAGGCGTGTTGACAAGCCAAGACCATGAATCAGGCCAAGGCCCGTTATCATAGCCAGCAGACTGGGCGCCTTGATACCCAGAAGGCGTTTGAAGCCCTCGAGGTTGGCAAACGCGATATAGCTAACGCTCAGGCCAATCACGGCGTCGATCAGAAAGTAATTGATCTGGATGCCGTTGAACGTTGCATATATCAGCGTCACACTATGCCCGATAGTAAACGCCGTTATGTATTTGACGATTTCCTTGAAGCTGGTCAAAAAGAAAACGATGCCAAATACAAACAGAAGATGGTCGTAGCCAGAAAGCATGTGCGTGGCCCCTAGCCACATGTAGCGCAGATTGCCGCCTTCGATAATCGACAGCTTCTCCGCTTCCGACATGCCGTGGCCGAGTGCTTGCCCGACGAAAAGCACTATGGCAAGCGCGAGCAGCCATCGTGATGATTTCATCACAGATAACATGAATACCTCCAAAAATATGAGTTGTTCCGCTGGCTAGGTGCGCGCCGCGGAAATAAAATCAAACCTGATGATGTTCAGGAAAACCGGGGTGGGGCGCGGGGTTGACCGGGGTGTTGATGGAGTAGGCGAGGCGGAGAATTGCAGCACTCCGGCAGGCCAAGTTCCTTTGTCTGAATGAGCGGTGGGTAATAGACAAAAGTGGCTAGTGCAGCCGACGGATTGTCCAGCTTCTTGTTATTTGGCAGACTCTGGTCGTGATCGAGGTCAACAACCTTGGCCTCATCCATTTGCATATGGCCGGAGTCAATCTGGTCAGCGTGAAAAATGGCCGACTGATGGGCGTGTACCTCAACGCTATGCTGGTGCCGCTCACTGCCGTGATCGTGCTGAACATTTAAATGCGCATGCGACGGCGCCCACTTGACCACCATAAAGGCAGTAAGTAGAAGGAAAATAAACGTTGCGTTGACACGTTGCTTGATCATGACGGCTTTGAGTTCAAGGTGGTTCCTGGTTTTGCTGAGCCGGTAGCGCTAACCGTTTAATTATACACATTCGGATGACGAATCCGGGTTGGGTGAGGGCTCCACAGGATAAAGCACTCGCAGTGCCGGTTACTTCTACTTTGAACTTCTGCTTTAGAGAATCGTGACCGTCCCTTATGTGTGGAACGGACTAGAACAGTAGATTGTCCCGATACCGTTCTGACCGAAATACTGACCGCCATACCCTTAGCCAGAGCGGCCCCCCAAGGTTGTGCATCAGAACATGCGCTAAGTGGACGAAGCGGTCGGTTAAGGTTTTCAATTTTTGCTAGAGCGTCCGTTTCTGACTAACTCTTAGCGGATATCTCCATTAATGATTCCCTTTGCGGCAATAACAATATACAAACTGCTGAACGGTTCCAGAAGGGGTGTGGTGTTCTTCCTTCTCATGTTCAACTAACAAGAAGGCTTCTCCAAACTCCGCATGTAGGGATTCAGGTTTGTATCGCACCACTGGTAGTCCACTACACTTTTCAGGACCATCTTCACCAAATGTAGCGATAATCACATGCCCTCCAGAACGAACGGCCCGCATTACCCGATTAACATAAGCGTGACGATCAGATTCACTCGTTAAGAAATGAAATACTGCTCGGTCATGCCATATATCAAATCGATGTATAGGGAAATCTGCACATGTAATGTCACCGTCCATCCAATGAACTGCATCGGATTGTTTCCCCAACCGTTCCTTGGCTACAGTAAGTGCGGCCGATGACAGATCAAGTACGGTCAAATCGGAATAACCTTCTTCAATAAGTTCATCCACCAGAATAGATGCTCCACCGCCTACATCAATAATGGCTGCGTCTTTGCCAAGTCCTGTTTTGTGGATTAACCGAAGAGATTGATCGGCATGTTCCTGAAACCAGCTTACCGAGTCAGATGGTTTTGTAGTGTAGACCTGCTCCCAATGTTGTTTACGATCCATGGATTATTCTCCTAGGGAATTCTACTTATTAGAATATTAGCGATATATTGGATGCAATTCCAAACCGCACTGTATTAGCTATCGTTCGTTCTTGGCCGATCTGCGGCCTTTACACCTGCAGAATTACACGAAACTTAACTGGCCGCGATCTGGCGCACAGCGGAAGCAAATGAGAGCTCTTGCCACCGTCCGCTAAGGAAATAATCACCGGTCATAGGCAAAGGAATTATCTTGAACGGCAGCTTTTCGATTCGTCGAAAGAAAACTGCCGAGTCGCGGCAACACACTTCGAAGCGGTCGCTGCTTCGCGCACCTCAGTGCGAGTGCTCCCGATGATGGGTATCGGGAAAGTGAGCATGTGCATGAACTAGGGGTTCGTGCCTGTGACGGTGCGTGTACCTTGCACACGGGAATCGCAAGCAGCATACAGATTGAGCGTCTTAACCCAGAGCCTGCTCAAGATCAGCAATCAAATCATCGGCGTCTTCCAGTCCAATCGACAAACGTAACATGGCGTCGGAAATACTGCGACGGGTGCGTTCTTCCTCCGTCAGTCCATGATG
>JBAZFV010000068.1:0-10223 GCA_041653255.1 Sideroxydans sp.
AGTTGTCATTTAGCACTTTTTTGACCGGCGCTAGGCAGTTGGTGGTGCAGGAAGCAGCGGAGACAATCGCCTCGCCCTTGTACGCAGTGTGGTTCACACCGTACACGAACATCGGCGTCGCATCCTTGGAAGGTGCGGACATCACGACCTTCTTGGCACCCGCAGCGATGTGCTTCTGGCAGCCTGCATCATCCAGAAAGAATCCGGTACATTCCAGTACCAGTTCAGCACCCACTTCACTCCACTTCAGGTTGGCAGGGTCGGTCTCGGCAGTCAGACGGATCTTCTTGCCATTCACCACCATGTTATTGCCGTCAACACCGACCTCTCCCTTGAAGTTACCGTGTACCGAGTCGTACTTCAGCATGTAGGCCAGATAGTCCGGCTCCAGCAAGTCGTTGATCGCAACGACTTCGAGCTCGGGGAAGTCCTTAGCGATTGCGCGGAATGCCATGCGGCCGATACGGCCGAACCCATTGATACCAACTTTGATTGCCATGTTTTCTCTCCCGTTTAGTAATTAAAAACTTGTGTCTTACAGCACCGACTTGACGGCCTTTACTACGTTCTCGGTAGTAAAGCCGAAGTGCTTGAACAGCTCAGGCGCCGGAGCGGATTCACCAAAGGTATCCATGCCGACCACTGCACCATCCAGAACGTACTTGTACCAGCCACCTGTCACACCCGCTTCGACTGCCACGCGCTTGCTGCCCTTGGGCAATACGCTGTCCTTGTAAGCCTGGTCCTGCTTGTCGAACACATTGGTCGACGGCATCGACACCACGCGTACGTTGATACCTTCTGCTGCCAATGCTTCCTGTGCGCTCAATGCCAAAGATACTTCAGAACCCGTCGCGATGATGACCGCTTTCGGCTTGCCGCCTGCGGCTTCGGACAAGACATAAGCACCCTTGCGTATGGCGGCGATCTGCGCTGCATCACGCTTCTGGAACGTCAGGTTCTGACGGCTGAAGATGAGGCTGGACGGGCCATCGGTACGCTCGACTGCGGCCACCCAGGCTGCAGCGGATTCGACGGTATCACACGGACGCCATACTTCCATGTTTGGAATATAGCGCAATGTAGCAGTCTGCTCGACCGGCTGGTGGGTTGGACCGTCTTCACCCAAACCGATGGAGTCGTGGGTGAACACATAGATCACGCGCTGCTTCATCAACGCCGACATGCGCAGCGCATTGCGTGCGTATTCGGAGAACATCAGGAAGGTACCGCCGAACGGCAGGAAACCGCCGTGCAGTGCCATGCCATTCATGATGTGTGACATACCGAACTCGCGCACGCCGTAGCTTATGTAGTTGCCCGGCTTCTTGCCGCTAACGTGGTGTGCGCCTGTCCAGTTGGTCAGGTTGGAACCGGTCAGGTCGGCAGAACCGCCGAGAAACTCGGGCAGGGCAGGCTGCAGGCCGTTGATGGCGTTCTGTGAAGCCTTGCGAGTGGCGATGGTCTCTGCCTTCTCATTGGTCTTGGCGATGAACTCAGCAGCGTGGGCAGCCCAGTTAGCCGGCAACCGGTTGTTGATGCGGCGCTCGAACTCGGCTGCTTCTTTCGGGAAGGCTGCCTTGTATTCCGCGAACTTGTTGTTCCACAGCTTTTCCAAGCCCTCACCCTTGGTGCGCGCATCCCATGCCTCGTACACGTGAGCGGGTATCTCGAACGGAGGATATTTCCAACCGATGTGCTCGCGCGTCGCGGCGACTTCAGCATCACCCAGCGCAGCGCCGTGCACATCATGCGTACCTTCCTTGTTTGGGGAACCGGCACCGATAATAGTCCTGCAGCAAATCAGGGTTGGCTTGTCGGTGACAGCCTTGGCGGCATTGATTGCGGCGTCGATCGCTTCAGGATCATGTCCCTGCACATTGGCAATGACATGCCATCCATATGCCTCGAATCGCTTGGCTGTGTCGTCGGTGTACCAACCGTCGATATGGCCATCAATCGAGATATTGTTGTCGTCCCAGAATGCAATCAGTTTACCCAGACCCCAAGTTCCAGCCAGCGCGCAGGATTCATGCGAGATGCCTTCCATCATGCAACCGTCGCCCATGAACACGTAGGTGTGATGGTTGACGATCTCGTGGCCGGGTTTGTTGAATTCGTTGGCAAGCAATTTTTCTGCCATCGCCATGCCCACCGCGTTGGTGATGCCTTGACCGAGCGGGCCCCCAGTGGTTTCAACGCCGGGGGTGTAACCGTATTCTGGGTGACCCGGAGTTTTGGAGTGCATCTGGCGGAAGCGCTTCAGCTCTTCCATCGGCAGGTCGTAACCGGATAAATGGAGCAAGGCGTAAATCAACATCGACCCGTGGCCATTCGACATCATAAAACGATCGCGATCAGGCCACTTCGGATTGGCCGGGTTATGCCGCAGATGGCGGTTCCACAATACGTCTGCAATTTCCGCCATGCCCATTGGTGCACCGGGGTGGCCAGAATTTGCCTTCTGCACTGCGTCCACCGCCAGCATGCGAATCGCACCTGTGATGTCGTTGAATTTTGGTTGGGTGACGCTTCGCACTACTGACATTTCAACTCTCCTCCGGTAACTTATTGGAAATTAGGCTCTATAAACTAAAATTCGGGCGCTGATTATGCACTACCAGTCAATGGCCGAGCAACCCGGCATATTTTGCATGCATGCCAAGATGCCGGCTAAAGTTACCTACGTTACTGGCCTTTTGGGTGGTTTTAAGCCAAGTTGTTTGAGTTTGCGGTACAGATGTGTGCGTTCAATCCCTATCTTGTCTGCCAGATCAGACAGGTTTCCCTGCGCCGTTTTAAGGTGATAATCCAGATAGAGTGTATCGAACTGCTCGCGCGCTTCCCTGAAAGGCAGATTCAGTGGCAACTCAACTGTCACCCATTCAGATTTTATTTCCTTTATACCTTCCTCGAGATCAGGTATCGGTAAACGGGCTTGGTGTTGCTGCAGTGTCTGCTCCACGGTGGCCAGTAATTTTTTTAGTGCAATTGGTTTTTCCAGAAAATCTGCGGCGCCTATCTTTGTTGCTTCCACTGCCGTTTCGATTGTGCCGTGCCCCGACATCATCACCACTGGCATGCTTAGCACCCCTGCCGCCAACCATTCTTTCAGTAGCGTCAAACCATCGGTATCCGGCATCCAGATGTCAAGCAATACAATATCCGGGTGGTGCTTGATCTGTTTCCGTGCCTGCTCCGCATTTTCTGCCAATAGCACCCCATAGCCTTCATCGAACAAAATTTCGGAGAGTAGCTCGCGAATCCCCGCTTCATCATCCACCACCAAAATGTTTTTTGTTGTCATGCCACTTCCCCCATTTTTTCTTCCAGCACAGGTAACAGTAGGGCGATGCAGCTCCCGCTATTTGTTTTACTGTGGATAGAAATACTGCCGCTGTGCTCTTCGACAATTTTTTTCACGATAGCCAAGCCCAGGCCAGTACCCTTGGGTTTAGTCGTGGTATATGGCTCAAAGGCTTTTGCCAGAAATTGTTCTGGAAAACCGCTTCCGTTATCCGTAACCGTCAACCGCAACATGCCACTCCCATCATCGGCTGTAGCAAGAACGATTTGCGGTGCGCTCACTTGCTGCAGCGCATCATGCGCATTTTGCAGCAAATTGTGGACCACCTGCCGCAAACGTGTTGCATCACCGTTGATGCGGAATTTTGTAGCCTCAAGGCACAATTTGATCGGGCTGCTGTTGGCCTCATACAAACCCATCACCTCACACAACAATTGATGAACATCAACTACCGCCATATGAACTGCTGGCGCGCGCGCGTAGTCGGCAAAATCGGTCACCATGCTTTTCATTGCGTTAACCTGACTCACAATTGTTTCAGTGGCACGCCTCAATAACTGCGAATCCTTCTCCTCCAGTTTGGAGGACAGCTTATGTTGCAACCGTTCTGCGGATAGCTGGATCGGGGTAAGCGGGTTCTTGATCTCGTGAGCCAGACGGCGTGCCACCTCGCCCCACGCTGCTTGGCGTTCTGCCTGCAGCAGATGTGTAATATCGTCGAACACCACCACATAATTGAGGCTATTGGAAGAAGCCAGGCGGGTAACACGCAAGAGTAAAACTTGATCGCCATTTTTGCTCATTCGTTCGATCTGCCGTTGCCAGACGCTATTCGTGTCTGGTTCAATCCCTTGCCGGACAGCCTCGACAAAAGGACGCAGCAGTAGATGTTCTTCCGCCAACTGTTGCAGCCCCATGCCGTTGAATGATCCATCTGCAATTTCGAGGATGCGTAATGCGCTGGTATTACTTGAGCGAATAAACAGTTGCCTATCCACCACCAACACCCCTGAAGATAAGTGTGCCAATACACTTTCCAAATAGGCTTTGGTATCTGTAACCTGTTGTTGCTGTTGCTCACTCAATTGTTTCGCACTGGACAACTGTTCTGTCATCTGGTTGAACAGTGCAGTCAGACCGCCAAGCTCATCATTACTCTGCACCGGATAATTGCTGCTGAAGTCGCCTTTTGCCACCGCCCGAGTGCCTGCCGCCAGTGCAGCCAGAGGTGAACTCAATTTTGTACTCAAGAAGAACGCGGTGGACAGTGCGCTCAGCAATACGATCAACAGTGACAACGTCAACGTAATCCCATACAAGCGCTTGAGCCCCAATCTTGAAAGTACAAGTTGTTGGTAATCGTCATAGACACCCCGTACGATCTCCGCATCAACCGCCATCCGCTGTGGAACAGGTTGGGAAAATTGCAGTAGGCGAGTTTTGCCCCACCGCACCGAACGGATGGGTACGATAACTTGCAGCATCAGTTGATTGCCTGCTCCGGCATCGATATGGCGATAATGCCCGCTCTGCCATGCCTCATGTAAAGCCGAAAGTACCGGTCTTTCGGTGGGTACACCCCCCGCACTCGCATGCGCCGTCAACCTTCCATCTTTTTCAAATACAGCCGCATCTTGTGCGATACCTTGTACGACGAAGCTTTTAAGTGTCGCGGCATGCCGTTGTGGATCCTGCTCCGCCAGAATCAGCGCAACGAAATTACCTTTCTTTTCGAGTTCATCCAGCCCATTTTCAAGCGTACTACGCGCCAGATTTAAGCCGCCCTCTAAAGCCTTTTCTACACGCACATCGAACCAGGACTCGATGCTTCTCTCCAGAAACTGGACAGAAACTGCATACACCAACACTCCCGGCAGCACCGCGATCAACGAAAAGAACATAGCCAGGCGGAGAGTGAGTTTCGCGCCATAGACCTGCATTTGTAATTTTTTGCGCAATTGCCAAATCTGGTATGCCACCAGCAAGAACAAGCCAAGTGCCAGTGCGCCAGTCAGTACAAGCAGGGCTGCATAATTCTGTGCGTAAAGCGCTGTGTTACTGCTGGCACTTGCCAGCAAATACAGCAACAGCACACCCATCATCATCGAGAGCAGTACCAGATATTTCATGGCTGCACCTCTTCCGCCGGCCCTTCTGACCTGATTTCCCAGTGAAATTCTTCAGATTCGAGTTTCCACTGTTCGCTGGTCATCGCATCAATCTGCAGCGGTTTGGGTAACTGACTGACATCAAGGCGCATCGAGGCGGCGGCACCAATCTGGCTGCCTTTTTTCAATAATTTGGAAAAGTAACCATCATCGTCGTTATCCAGCACCGTGATCTTTACGGGCGGTGTGGAAACACGACCAAGCGTACGTAATGCATCCTGTAAAGTCGCAAAACTTTGATACAGGCCGCCGCGACTGATGCGGTACTGCTGAGTCAGTGAATTAAAAGATAATTTGCTGGTCTGCTGGTGCAGCGCAAGCTCTGTATCGAGCCAGAACCAGCGCGACCGATGCAGTGAAAGCTCGCTGACAAAATACAGAGTCACACTGTGAAGGAGAGCTGCTTCCACCTGCGATGGCAGCTGAATGTCAAAATCAGCCGACAATACATAACCCTCTCCAGTCAGGCGGGTTTCTGCTTTCTCGATATTAATACCGGCGGCAAACACAGAATTGGCACATAGCGACAGCATGAATAGCAGCAGCCAGCGCCAGCGAAAATTAGAATTTTTTGTGCAACAGGGCATAGAAGAATCCATCGTGAAGCGAGTTCGGCAATAATTGTCCTAGCTGATGGGAGGCGTGTCGAAAGAATATTTCTTCCGTTTCGGCCTCCGGATGCGCCTGCAGAAACTGGTCTATCACTTGCCTGTTCTCTCTCACGAAAATGGAGCACGTCGCGTACAGCAATTTACCATCGGCTGCCAGCAATCGCCACAATGATTCCAGAATTTGTGACTGTTGGTGTGCGAACCCCTCGATATCCGCCGGTCGGCGCAACCATTTGATGTCGGGATGGCGGCGCACCACACCCGAGGCAGAGCAGGGAACGTCGGCCAGGATGCGCTGAAAGGGTTTGCCGTCCCACCACGCCTGCGGGTCAGCGGCATCTCCGCATACAAGCTCGGCCTTGAGCCCGATACGCTGAAGATTTTGCCGTACACGCAGCAAGCGCGCTTCATCCTTGTCTACAGCCACCAACTCGACGTCTGACCGCTCCAGCAAATGTGAGGTTTTTCCACCCGGCGCTGCACACGCGTCCAACACCCGCATTCCCGCTGTCGCGCCCAGCAGGCCGGCGGCATATTGCGCACCCGCATCCTGCACCGAGACCCAACCCTCGGCAAATTTCGGTAACCGCTCGACCGCTATGGGTTGAATCAAAATCAGCGCCTCCGGATCAACAATCTTTGCCACCATATTTTCATCTGCCAGCATCGCCTGGTATGTTGTTGCCGAGCAATGCCGTACATTGACGCGCAGCGTCATTGGCGGATGCTGATTTCCCGCCTCCAGGATTGCTTCGGCTTTTTCACCGTACTGTGCTTGCACCAGGCTGATCCACCAGCGCGGGTAGGAATAGCGGCTAGCCGGATCAGCCTCCGCTACCTGCCGCAATTCGGGGCGCTGGCGCTGGAAGTTGCGCAGCACGGCGTTGACCAGCGTACCTGTTGCTGCATTGCGCCGCTTGGCGGCGCGTACCGCCTGATCGACGATGACATGTTCGGCGCTTTTGCTGAATTCGAGCTGGTACAGCGCGACCAGCATCAGATAGCCTAATTCTGGGTCACGCAAGGCACGTGTCAGCAAGCGATCCAAGAAAAATTGCAGGCGCCCGAAATGGCGCACCGTGCCATAGCTCAAGTCCTGCAGGGCACCACGCTGCTGCGGGGTGAATTGCGGATGCGCGCGTAAACTGGCCCGTAGCGCCTGATCGAGGTTGCCGCCATCCATAACGTACTTGACCAGTTGGGCAGCTTCGGCTTGAATGATATTCACGTCGGGTACGTGCTGAAGTGATCACCCACCGTGATCGGGAAACCCTGTATGAATTGCCTAGCAGGCAGTACTTTGCCGCCGGGTTTCTGCAACATCTCCAATACGAGCGAGCCCTCACCGCATGCCACCTCAATCCCCTCTTTACCTGTAGCCAGCACCGTTCCCGGCAACCCGGTTTTCGCCTCAGTACTGGTACGCCAAACTTTGATTGAGGTCCCATTCAGTTCGGTATAGGCAACCGGGAACGGGTTGTAAGCACGCACGGCTCGCGCCAGCTCGCCGGCAGGACGCCGCCAGTCTATTCGCGCTTCTGCCTTGTCGAGTTTGGCCGCATAGCAGGTCCGGCTTTCATCCTGCTCTTGTGGGTGCAGCCCCCCACGCTCTAGCAGCTGTAGTGTTTCAACTATGCTTTCTGCGCCCAACGCCGCCAGCCTGTCATGCAAGGTCTGCGTCGTGTCACCAACCATAATGGGGCAGTTTTTTTGCAGCAACATGTCCCCCGTATCCAAGCCTGCGTCCATCTGCATGATGGTGATCCCGGTCTCATTGTCCCCAGACAGAATCGCACGCTGGATCGGTGCCGCACCGCGCCAGCGCGGCAACAACGACGCATGGATGTTCAGACAGCCAAAGCGGGGTATCTGCAGCACTGTGGGCGGCAGAATCAAACCGTAAGCCGCGACGACCATCACGTCAGCCTGCAGTTTACGCAATAGCTGCTGGACGGATTCTGCTTTCAGGGTATCAGGCTGCAACAGTAAAATGCCGTATTGTTGTGCCAATTCCTTCACTGGACTGGCCGTTTGTTTCATTCCACGTCCGGATGGTCGATCCGGCTGTGTCAGCACCGCAACGATCTGGTGTCCTGCCCCCAGCAGCGCGTTCAAGGCAATGGCGGCAAACTGCGGTGTTCCGGCAAATATAATTTTCACGTCTTTCCTGCTACAGAGTCTCGCGCCGCTGCTTCTTCAGCTTGGCGCGGATGCGGGTTTGCTTGAGATGGGAAAGGAGTTCGACGAACACACGTCCCTGCAGATGATCCATTTCATGCTGGATGCAGACCGCCAGCAAGCCTTCTGCTTCCAGGGTAAACGGTTTACCCTGCTCATTCAGGGCACGTACCGTAACGCGCTCAGCACGTCTTACCTTTTCATAGATACCCGGCACTGATAAACAACCCTCTTCTCCTTCTTCTTCTCCACTTTTATGGATTAACTCCGGATTGATAAACACCTTCAGGTCGTCGTGTGTCTCCGAAACATCCATAACGATGATTCGTTCATGCACGTCAATCTGGGTTGCGGCCAAGCCGATTCCGGGCGCGGCATACATAGTCTCACTCATATCCAAAATCAAACGGCGCGTCTCATCCGTCACCACAATAACCTCTTTGGCGATATTGTGTAATCGTGGGTCAGGGTATTGGAGAATTGGAAGAAGTGCCATAAATGCTTGCCAACTGAATAGACTAGATGCAGAATTTAAACCGGTGCACAAACTTTGCACCGCATTTCATTACTTTACTGGGGTTTTCCATGCGCAAGATTATATCGCTGATTTGCCTCCTGTTGCCCATCCTTGCTACCGCCGACGTTTTGCAGATCCGCGAAGATGCACCAGATCGCCACGTTGTTGTGAAAGGGGACACGCTGTGGGATATTTCTGCCAGGTTCTTCAGGGACCCTTGGAAGTGGCCGGAAATCTGGGCACTGAACAAACAGGCCATCAAAGACCCGCATTGGATATATCCCGGTGATGTAGTCTATCTGGATCGCCAGACCGGCCAGCTTACTGTTAATCAACCTGTTGCCGCCCAACAACCGGTGACACCTTCTGCAATAGTTAAATTTGAGCCCAAAATTCGTGTTGTAGGAAAAAATACCGAAGCCATTCCGGCTATTCCGCTCAATGTGATCGGACCATTTTTGAAACGCCCATTGGTGGTAGAGAGCGATGAGCTTAACCTCGCCCCCAAACTGGTAGGGACATACGAACAACGTACCCTTCTTTCCGCAAACGATGTGGCCTATGCGCAAAATCTGCCGTCAGACAAAGGAACGCAGTGGCAAATATACCGCCCCAATACTGAGTTCACTGATCCTGATACTGATGAAGTGTTGGGACAGGAGGTGTTGTATCTCGGCGATGCGACAGTCGAAAAATTTGGCGATCCAAGCTCGCTTCGCATTACGCATGCGGTTTTGGAAATCAACAAGGGCGATTATTTTGCCCAAACCACCTCCGGTTTCCCCTCCGATTTTTTGCCGCATACTCCACAAAACAAGATTTCCGCCAAAGTTATTTCCATTTATGGTGGTGTGCAACAGGCGGGGCAATATTCCGTAATCACGCTGAACAGGGGACGGCGTGATGGGGTGGAAACTGGTGATGTACTTGCGCTGTACCAAAAGGGAGAAGTTCTTAAAACCAAGGGGTGGTTCACGCCCAACATCAAACTTCCCGATATGCGCTATGGTTTAGTCATGGTATTCAGGGTGTTCAATAAGGTTTCCTATGCACTCGTGCTGGAAACAAAGCTTCCTGTGCAAATTCGGGATAGCGCACGCAATCCTGAATAAATGGTGCTGGAACCCGGCCTGGAGGATTGGCTCAGGCTTTGTCTCATTCCTGGTCTGGGCAGTGAGAGCCAACGCAAGCTTTTGCAAGCCTTCGGTTCGCCTTCGGCTGTGCTGCAACAATCTCGGTCGGTGCTCACCCAACATGTGAGGCAACAGGTGGCCCACGCGATCGTAGAGGGCGTTGATGAATCAGTCTTGCAAACCGCCGCAAACTGGCTGGATGACCCGCTCAATCGTATCCTCACCGTTGCCGATGCAGATTACCCGCAGGCACTCCTGAATATTCCAGACCCGCCGCTACTGCTCTATACCAAGGGCCGCCTCAATCTA
>JBAZFV010000069.1:0-10182 GCA_041653255.1 Sideroxydans sp.
GGCGTAAAACTTCACGCCAGCGCATAACCCAGTGGAACGACTGCTTCCAAACCAAGATAGACTTCGCCAGCCAAGCACACATGAGTCGTATTGCGGCCAGCAAGCGACAGTCAGAGTTGAAAATTCAAAGCCAGATAGCTGACGTTCGTCATGGGCGGGCTGTGTACAAACCTGTCATTACAATCCGCCAGCAAATTTAGATTGCAATGCACTCACTCTTTAAGTATATTGCTATCAATGATTACAAAAGGAGTCCCCATCATGGCTACCAATCTTGTTGTTCGCAATGTGGAAGAGGATGTCGCCTTGGCTTTAAAACAGCTGGCTGCATCTCATGGAAGAAGTGCTGAAGCTGAACATCGTGAGATTCTAAAATCAGTTCTCCAGCGCCCGAGGCGTCGTTCAGTTGCAGAAGTTTTGTTGTCCATGCCAAACGTTGGTGAAGATGCCGACTTCAATTTTCGTAATATATAGAATTCTGTATGTACTTGGTCGACACCAACGTCATCAGTGAGGCGCGCAAGGGGACGAAAGCTAATCCCGGCGTGAGAAGGTTCTTCAAGGAAACGGATGCTGCCGACATTTATGTGTCCGCTCAAACAATCGGAGAAATTCGGCGCGGCTTAGAAAACATCCGCCATCGCGGAGATATCCCGCAAACTAAAAAGCTTGAGAAATGGCTTGAAGTGATCGTTGGTGATTACGCGGATAAGATTTTATCTTTTGATGAAGAGTGCGCCCAAGTGTGGGGACGGTTAATGTCGCCTCATCCTCAGCATCCCATTGATAAACAGATAGCAGCAATTGCATTGATTCACGATTTAACCGTCATCACACGCAACGTGGATGATTTTCGCGGAACTGGAGTGGAAATAGTAAATCCATTTGACGAGTAACCGTTGAAGCAAAATACACAGCCACATAGCGGTCAATCACCACGGACGGCAATGGGTTAGAAGCAGCCTTGAGTCGCACTGCCAATCACATGAGTAATCGTAGTTCGGATTAGGTCAAAACCGTCGTGGGTAGCCCGACAGTGTTAGTGCTAAGAAAAGTGGAAATACAAGGAGTCTTCCCTCTCCCTAGCCCTCTCCTAGGGGGAGGGTACAAAACCAGCGGGCTTCGCCCATCCTTCGACAAGCTCAGGACGAATGGCTTTAGTTACTCATGGTTCATAAGTTCACAAACAACCAGCCAGCCCCCGAATGCTATAATCCGCGCCTCTTTTGAAGGCACAAAGCAATGTCCGTAGTCCTGAATTTCAGATCCCATCTGTCCGATTTGTTCGCGCAGGCTTTGCGCGAAGTCGCACCCGAGCAAAGCGGCGCGATTGTCCTCATCGAACGTCCCAAGCAGGCCTCGCATGGCGACTACGCCTGCAATCTGGCGATGCAGTTGGCGAAGCCTTTGCGCAAGTCGCCGCGCGACATCGCCAATGTGTTGATTGCGGCACTGCCCAAGACCGATTTCATCGAGAAGATGGAGATCGCGGGCGCGGGATTCATCAATGTATTCCTTACCACAACGGCCAAGCAGGCCGTGGTGAACAGCGTGCTGACTGCGGGTGCGGGTTACGGCCATGTGCATGTTGGCGGCGGGCGCAAGGTGGGGGTGGAGTTCGTCTCGGCCAATCCGACCGGGCCGCTGCATGTCGGTCACGGTCGCGGGGCGGCGGTGGGCGATTGCCTGTGCAATGTGCTGCATGCGGCGGGCTGGCACGTGACGCGCGAGTTCTATTACAACGATGCGGGGGCGCAGATCGACAACCTGAAGTTGTCGGTGCAACTGCGCTGCAAAGGCATCACGCCGGATGATCCGTCCTGGCCGGACTCGGGCTATCGCGGCGACTACATCCAGGATGTGGCGAACGCCTATCTGGCGAAAGAGACCGTTGAGGCGGACGATCAGCACATCACCGGCAAGGGAGATGTGGATGACGCGGAAGCCATTCGCCATTTCGCGGTGGCCTATCTGCGCCGCGAACAGGATCTCGATTTGCGCGCGTTCCAGGTGGAGTTCGATGTGTTCTCGCTGGAGTCTGCGCTGTATACCGAAGGTAAGGTGGAGGCAACAGTGCAGAAGCTGATCGCCAGCGGCCATACCTACGAACAGGATGATGCGCTGTGGTTGCGCACCACCGATTTTGGTGACGACAAAGACCGTGTGATGCGCAAGAGCGACGGCGGCTATACCTATTTTGTGCCGGACGTGGCCTACCATCTGGACAAATGGCGGCGCGGTTTCGAGCGGGTGATCAACGAGCAGGGCTCCGATCACCACTCCACCATCACCCGCGTACGTGCCGGCTTGCAGGCGCTGGATGCGGGCATTCCCAAGGGCTGGCCGGACTATGTGCTACACCAGATGGTGACGGTGCTGAAGAACGGCGAAGAGGTAAAGATATCCAAACGTGCGGGCAGCTATGTCACGCTGCGCGACCTGATCGATGAGGTCGGCTGCGACGCCACACGTTATTTTCTCGCCGCGCGCCATCCCGATTCGCAACTGGTGTTCGACATTGATCTCGCCAAATCGCAGAGCAACGACAATCCGGTGTATTACATCCAGTACGCCCATGCCCGCATTCATGCGGTGCTGACGCAGTGGGGCGGTGACCGGCGGGTATTGCATCAGGCGGATGTGGGCGGGCTGGAGAGTGAATATGAAACACAGTTACTGCAACGCCTGATCGATTTCCCGCAGGTAATCGAGTCTGCGGCGGAAGACCTCGCGCCGCACCAGATCGCGGTTTATCTGAAGGAGTTGGCGGCGGATTTTCATAGCTATTACAATGCCTCGCGCTTTTTGGTCGAGGACGAAAAGACCAAGCTGTCACGGCTGGCGCTGATTGCGGCTGTAGCCCAGGTATTACGGAACGGATTGGCTCTGCTTGGTGTCACAGCGCCCGAGCAAATGTAGTTTGACGAAGGAATAAAATGGCTAATGGCGGCACAACACAAAAGAAATCCAAAACGATTGCCTCGATGATTGTCGGCATCATGATTGGCGTGACGATTGCCGGAATCGTCGCCTGGTATATGACACAGAAAAACCCGGCATCGTTCAAAGAGCCGCCGGTTGCGCGCGAGATGGTGCAGCCATTGCCGCCGCCTGTTGCCAATGCGCCTGTGCCGCATGCCGCCACCGCGCCTGACCAAGCCCAAAAATTTGAGTTCTATCGCGCGTTGCCTGACAAGTCGGATGGGGCGCCAACACGTCGCTCATCACCCACCGTCAAGCAAAGTGTCAAGCCGGCTGCGATCCCGGCCGATACCGCGCCTTATATCGTCCAGGCCGGTTCGTTCCAGAACCCCGCCGACGCGGAAAAGCTCAAAGCCAGGCTGGCACTGGCCGGCTTTGAGGCGACTGTGCAAAGTGTCGATCTGCCCGGCAAGGGTATCTGGCACCGTGTGCGCCTTGGCCCTTATCGGGACATGAATGCAGCAAATGAGGCCATTACTGGTTTGAAAGCCAACGGGGTGGTGAATGCCACCGCCAGCCATACTCAATAAAAAAGGAGACGCAGATGAAACTGATGCATAAGTTGATCGCCGTAGTGCTGTTGTTGATTGCCACACAGGTGCAGGCAGGTGTGGTCGCCGGCAGGGACTACAAGGAGCTGAACCCGGCGCAGCCGTCCAGTAGTGGTAACAAGGTCGAAGTGCTGGAGTTCTTTTTTTACGGCTGTTCGCATTGCTACACCTTGCACGGTCCGTTAAGCGCATGGGAAAAGCAGATGCCCAAGGATGTCGATTTGCAATTGGTCCCGGTGATCTTCCGCGACTCGTGGGAGCCGATGGCGCGTGCTTTCTACGCACTGGAAGCGATGGGTGAGCGAGGCCGTCTGCACAACGACTTGTTCGAGGCGTGGAATGTGTTCAACACCGACTTGAGCGACGAGAAGAAGATCACGGCATTCGTGGTCAAGCGCGGTGTGGATGCGGCAAAGTTTGGAGCAACCTACAACTCGTTCTCCCTTGCGGGCAAAGTGGCGCGCAGCAACCAGCTGGTGCGCAGCTACGGCGTGCGCGGCACACCGACCATCGCGGTGGATGGCAAATACATCATCACCGGATTGGAGCCTGCCGACACGATCCGCGTCCTCAATGAAGTAATCGAGATTGCACGCAAGGAGCGTCGCGCCGGCAAGCGTTGATGCGTGTCGTCGTCACGGGCGCGTCGAGCGGCCTCGGCCTTGCTTTAGCGCGTCATTATCTTGAGCGCGGAGCGACCGTCGCCACCATCGCCCGCCGTGGCGAGTTGTTGCAATCTCTCCAGGTGGAATTCCCCGATAAAGTATTTTGTTATGCACTGGATGTGCGCGATGCGGCAGCGATGCGTGCCGCCGCCGCAGATTTTATGGCGCGCGCCGGGGTGCCGGATATCGTGATTGCCAATGCCGGCGTAAGCATCGGCACGCTCACCCACTACACCGAAGACAACGATGTATTCCAGCACGTAATGGACATCAATGTGCTTGGTGCGGTAAAAACCTTCCAGCCTTTTGTCGAGGTGATGCGTGCAGCGGGTCATGGCAGGCTGGTCGGTATCGCCAGTGTGGCAGGATTTCGCGGCCTGTCCGGTGCAGGTGCCTACTCCGCTTCCAAGGCGGCGCTGATCTCCTATCTGGAAAGTCTGCGCGTCGAAATGCATGGCAGTGGTGTCAGGGTGGTCACGGTATGCCCGGGCTATATCCGCACGCCGATGACTGATGTCAATCACTACCCGATGCCGTTCATGCTGGAAGTCGACGCTGCCGCGCAGCGCATCGCGCGGGTGATTGACCGTGGCATTTCGTTCGCAGTGGTGCCCTGGCAGATGGCGCTGGTCGGTCGAGTGCTCAAGCTGCTGCCGAACTGGCTATACGACCGGCTATTCGCCAATGCACCGCGCAAACCACGCGCACAAGGCTGATGGCGATCTATAAAAAATTCATCAAGGGCGGTGTGCCGGAATATCTGGCGCGTTATTACTGGTGGGCCTATCTGTGGGACAAGAGCATCTGGTTCTTCGATCATCAGCCCATCATCAATGCCATCCTGTTCGGGCAATACGACAAGTTGCTCAATAAGACGCTGGCGCAGGTTGAAATTCGCCGCGAGGCGCGCTTGCTACAACTCACCTGTGTCTACGGCAAGCTCACACCCTCGTTATTGCAACGGGCGGTGGGTGATGTGCATCTGTGCGATGTTGCCGTGGGCCAGCTTGAGCTGGCACGCGGCAAGACCATGGACGTGTCTGATCGCTGTCATCTGACGCGCATGAATGCTGAGACTCTGGGGTATGCAGACGATGCGTTCGATCAGGTCATTCTGTTCTTTCTGTTTCACGAATTACCGCCACAGGCGCGGCAGCATGTGTACGATGAAATCGCCCGTGTTACCAAGCCGGGCGGCTCTGTGTTGATCACCGAATACGGCAGTACGCCGCATTCGCATCTGCTCTATCGTTTCTGGCCGACCCGGTGGGTAATCAGCCATCTGGAGCCTTTTTTACCGGGATTCTGGCAGGAAGGCGTACACACCAAATTGAGTGAGGCGTTGCGCCGGCGCGGCAAGGCACTGGCGGGTGAACCGCACGTTGAGCACTGCTTTGCCAAATTTTACCGCGTGATGAGATTTGATCTGCGGACGTAACTGAACCGGCGATGTGGTTGCGTCAGGACGTGCCGCACTCCCTGTCACTGCGTACCCGCATGAAGCGCGCAAAACGTGGAATACCGCTCTTGGCGTTGATTCCGTTGTAGCGATAGGTCACCCAGCAGCCCAACGCCGGCGGCTCGCGCCGCTCGGCATCGGACAGTCCGGAACCCAGTTTGAATCGTATCCCCGCCTCTGTTTGGACCTCCAGCGCGCCGACCATCCCGGTATATTTCCCCTGGCCCGGCAGATGCGCGATCACCCGCGCTTCGGCATCCAGATAGGGTTTGTACTTGAGCAGGTCGTCGTTGCGCTCGGCGCGGTAAAGGGCAGTGCCGCGATGCAGCATCAAGCCTTCTCCACCCTGTTTGACGACGCGCGCCAGAAGAGCACGCAATGCCGCGGCATCACTTACCTTGAACTGCTTGACATGCCGTACCCAGGGCTGATGGATGGCGGTGACGATCTGCCCAAGTTCAATATCTCGCTCGCTAAAACTGCCGGGATGTGCGGGCAGGTCGAACAGCATGAACCGAATCTCGTGCCAGGCGGCATCGTTCGGCTGACTCTGGCGGATCGTGGAAACTGCTTGTGCGAAACGGCCGTGTCCGGCCCACAGTTCACCGTCTAGCGGCGTTGTTGGCCAGCCAACGGTGAACCATTGCGGTGCCTGAATCTGTGCGCCACCCCGAGTCAGCAATTGCTTGCCGTCCCAGTAGCCACGCACGCCATCATACTTCTCACTGACCCAGTATTCGGCCAGTGGGACATCGTCACGATAGAGATTGGCCAACGTCAGTGGCGGCGGAACCAGTTCGGCAGCGACTGGCGGTACAGGATATACGATGAAGGAAAATATCAGCAGCAGTGGAATCAAGCGTGGGCGCATAGCTACCTCCACAAGCCAATTGGCCAAATAATAAAGCCGGGTTCAAGCGGATGGCTGTGTGGCCTGCTCCAGTTGAGCCAGCCACATCAGCGCGTGTTCACGCGATGCGCCGCACATCTCGGCTGAAGGTTTCAGCCCCGCGCAGAAATCCGGCCTTTCGGGTCGCCCGAATACCATGCAGCCAAGGTCGTCATCGAGTTGCACGCAGCGTACCCCGGCAGGTTTCCCCAGCGGCATGCCGGGCAGGGGAGAGGTGATGGAAGGAGTGATGCAGCAGGCACCGCAGCCGCTACGACATTCCATCGTCATGCCTTGTGATACACCTCGGCACCCATCTTCACGAACTCGATGGATTTCACTTCCATGCCTTTTGCCAGTGCTTCGGTTTCGGCGATGCCTTCCTTCGCGGCAAAGTCGCGCACGTCCTGCGAGATCTTCATCGAGCAGAAATGCGGGCCGCACATCGAGCAGAAGTGGGCAATTTTGGCGGATTCCTTGGGTAGTGTCTCGTCATGGAATTCGCGCGCGCGGTCCGGGTCGAGACCGAGATTGAATTGGTCTTCCCAGCGGAACTCGAAACGCGCCTTGCTCATCGCGTTGTCGCGCACCTGCGCGCCCGGATGTCCCTTGGCCAAGTCGGCCGCGTGGGCGGCGATCTTGTAGGTGATGATGCCCTCCTTCACGTCGGCCTTGTTGGGCAGGCCCAGGTGTTCCTTCGGTGTCACGTAGCACAGCATGGCCGTGCCGAACCAGCCGATCATCGCCGCACCGATGGCGGAGGTGATGTGGTCGTAGCCGGGCGCGATATCCTGCGTCAGCGGGCCGAGGGTGTAGAACGGTGCTTCCTTGCACCACTTCAGTTGCAGGTCCATGTTCTCCTTGATCATGTGCATCGGTACGTGGCCGGGGCCTTCAATCATCACCTGCACGTCATGTTTCCATGCGATGTCGGTGAGCTCGCCCAGTGTTTTCAGTTCGGCCAGTTGTGCTTCGTCATTGGCATCGTAGATCGAGCCGGGACGCAAGCCGTCACCGAGGCTGAAGGTCACGTCGTAGGCTTTCATGATCTCGCAGATCTCTTCGAAATGTGTGTAGAGAAAACTCTCCTTGTGATGCGCCAGACACCACTTGGCCATGATTGAACCGCCGCGCGAGACGATGCCGGTCATGCGGTTGGCGGTCATCGGCACGTAACGCAACAGCACGCCCGCGTGGATGGTGAAGTAATCCACGCCTTGTTCGGCTTGTTCGATCAGCGTGTCCTTGAAAATCTCCCACGTCAGGTCTTCAGCCTTGCCGTTCACCTTTTCCAGCGCCTGATAGATCGGCACGGTGCCGATGGGTACGGGCGAGTTGCGGATAATCCACTCGCGGGTCTCGTGGATGTTCTTGCCGGTGCTCAAATCCATCACGGTGTCGCCGCCCCAGCGGATGGCCCAGGTCATTTTCTCCACTTCTTCCTGGATGCTGGAACCAAGCGCGGAGTTGCCGATGTTGGCGTTGATCTTCACCAGGAAGTTGCGGCCGATGATCATCGGTTCACATTCGGGGTGGTTGATGTTGGCGGTGATGACGGCGCGACCGGCCGCCACTTCGCTGCGCACGAATTCAGGTGTGATCTTTTTCGGCATCGCCTTGCCGAAGTTCTCGCCCGGATGTTGTTTCAGCATCATCTCCGACATGCCGTCCACCCGCTGATTCTCGCGGATGGCGATGTACTCCATCTCCGGCGTGATGATGCCTTGGCGCGCATAGTGCATCTGCGTCACGTTCTTGCCCGGCTTGGCGCGGCGCGGTGTGTGTTGCAGATTGAAACGCATCTCGGCGAGCGCCGGATCGTTCAGACGTTGGCGACCATAGTCAGAAGTGAGATGCGGCAGCGCCTCGGTATCATCGCGCTCGGCGATCCATCCAGCACGCATCTCGGCCAAGCCGGAACGGATGTCGATCTTGGCTGCGGGGTCGGTGTAAGGGCCGGAGCAGTCGTACACATAGACCGGCGGATTCACTTCCGCGCCCATGCTGGCCGGGGTCTCGTCCTGCGTGATCTCGCGCATCGGCACCTGGATGTCGGGGCGCGAACCCTGCACATAGACTTTGCGCGAATTGGGCAAAGGCTTGATTGCAGCCGCATCGACGTGAGCAGTAGTGGCGAGGAATTTTGGATTGGCGTTCATTTTGATGCTCCAAGATTACGGGGGAGCATCGGTGGATGCTTCCCTACGACGGCATGACCCGTACAGGTTCAAAGGGTGTGTCTCACTCCGTCATAGCGGAGACCCCTAGCGAGGGGCGCAAACTAAAGGAAAAGCGGGGAAAACACAAGTTTTGCCCCCGTTTGTTCACTTAGGTCGGCTTGGCCGGACTACTCGCTGCGAGACGGTCCAGCCACGCATCGGCCGGGGCGGGGCGGCCAAAGAGATAGCCCTGCAGATAATCACAGCCGAGGCCAGTGAGGAAGTCGCACTGTGCAGTTGTTTCTACCCCTTCGGCAACCACCATCAGCCCCAAGCTCTTGGCGATGGTTATTGTGGCCGAGCAGATGGCGGCATCATTGGGGTCGGCCTCGATATCGCTGACGAAGGCACGGTCGATCTTCAGCACCTGGATCGGCAGTCGCTTGAGGTAGGACAGCGAGGAATATCCGGTACCAAAATCATCGATGGCGATCTGTACGCCCAAGTCACGAAGTGCGCACAGGCGCTGGATTGCCTGTTCCGGATTGGCCATTGCGGCCGATTCAGTGACCTCGATTTCGAGATATTTGGCGGCCAGCGCGTATTTCTGCAGGGTCGCACTCACCTGCCCGACAAGGTCCGCAGAGCGCAGCTGGTGCGCGGAAAGATTTACGGCCATGCATATATCGTTGAAGCCGGCTGCGTGCCAGTCGGTTAATTGACGGCAGGCACGATCCATCACCCAGGCACCCAGTGGTTTGATCAATCCCGATTCCTCGGCAATATGGATGAATTGCAGCGGCGGAATCCAGCCGCGTTCGGGGTGCTGCCAGCGCACCAGTGCTTCGAAGCCGCGAAGTTCTTTTGTATCCGCCCGCATCTGAGGCTGGAAATGCACCTCCAGCTTTTCTGCCGCCAGGGCGGCACGCAGGTCGCGTTCCAGTTCCATGCGCAAGGTCGCGGCGATTGTCAGATCAGCGGTGAAGAAGCTCAAGCTGTTGCGGCCGTGTTCCTTGGCGTGATACATCGCCGCATCGGCATGCTTCAGCAGAGTGGTGACATCGTTGCCGTCGTCAGGAAACACGCTGATGCCGATACTGGGTGTGGAATGGAGCAGCTGGCCCTCGATGGTGTAAGGCCGGCCCAGCGCGTCAAGAATCTTGGTTCCCACGGACATGGCATCCTGTACAGCATCCATACCGGTCAGCACGATGACGAACTCGTCCCCTCCGAGACGCGCGACGATATCCGATTCACGCACACTGGCCCGCAAACGGGATGCCACCTCGACCAGCAACTTGTCGCCGACATGGTGGCCAAGGGTGTCATTGATGTTCTTGAAACGATCCATGTCGATCAGCAGGATGGCAAGTTGCCCTTCTTCGCGGCGTGACGTTGCCAATGCCTGTTCGAGGCGGTTTTCCATGCTGAAACGATTGGACAACATAGTCAGACTATCGTGGTGAGCGAGGAGCTT
>JBAZFV010000070.1:0-10143 GCA_041653255.1 Sideroxydans sp.
CGGCGCGGGATAACCCAGCGCGCGAATACGTTCGGCGATGAGATCTACCGCGTTCCACATTTCCGTGTATTGCGCCATGAACATCAGGTGCAGCGTCTGGAACATGGGGCCGGTGACGTTCCAGTGGAAGTTATGTGTCTTCAGATACAGCGTGTAGGTATCGGCCAGCATATGGCCCAAGCCGTCGGCAATCTTCTTGCGGTCCTTTTCTGCGAGGCCGATATTGATATTTGATGTTTTGCTCATGATTATTTTCCTTTCCTGATTCTAAAATCCAATAATCCATCAGGTAGTCCCACGACACTGATGGGCCATCACCACTAAACCGGGCTTGCCGCCCCGGCCTGCCACGGCAGGTCGACTAGCTTGTTCATCTCATTGCGCTCTGCGGCAAAACTTCCGGTCAGCACAAATCCGACCATGCACCGATCAGCATCGATAAAGACCATTTTCACGCCGTCGCCTGCGTCCAATATACGCCAATTTCCAACGGCGTCACGCGCGACGGGCAACACAGCGATGGTGTGTGCCGGGGTCTTCACCACTACCGGCATGGGCGGGAATACTGCCGGCGTTTCTTCTCCGGCCAGCGTTTTAGCAAGTGCACGCGCGGCATGCATGATGGGCAGCACAAAAGGCAGCACCCGGCCTTCGATCTCGGCGCAGTCGCCCAGCGCAAAGATGGAAGGATCGCTACTGCGCAGGTATGCATCCACTTTGACACCGCGATTCACCACCAACCCGGCCGCCTGTGCCAGCGTGATGCGCGGACGCAACCCGATGGCGGACAGCACAAGATCGGCCGGCAGTTGCGAGCCATCGGCCAAGGTCAGCATGTAGCCGGACGGCGCATGATCCACGCGACTGACCGAGGTGCCGAATCGCCAATCCACCCCAAGCGCCGCCAGGGGTGCGAGCAGTTGCTTACCCGCCTCTCCCGGCATCAGGCCGGACAGCGGATACGGGCCGGGATCGATCACGCTGACTGCATACCCTGCTGCCGCCCAGTCATTGGCAAACTCACAGCCAATGAGTCCTCCGCCCATGATGGTGATGCGCTTCGCACCTTGCATGGCCTCGCGCAAGTGTGCGTAGTCCGCGATGTCATTCACCGAGCACACCGCATCGGCCGCATCACCCTGCATGGGGACGCGGATGGGATCGGCGCCCATAGCCAGTACGAGTCGGCTATAGCGAAGCTCACCCTGCGTCGTCGCCAGGCACTTGCCCGCGACATCGATGTTTTGCACTTCGATGTGGGTGCGCACGGTGATACCGAGTTGTTTCGCCATCTCGGCCGCGGGGGTCTGTACGAGCGCTGCCGCATCCTTACCATGCGCGAATGCGTTAGAGAGCATGGGCTTGGAGTAGTAATCACCGCTATCGCGCGACAACAGCACGACCGGCACCTCACGGTCTAATTTGCGCAGTTCGCGTATCACCGAGTATCCGGCGAGACCGCTGCCAATAACGACAATGGGTTCCATGTCCATACCTCCTGTTTATCAGCAGCCCAGAGAGCCGCAGATCACCACCGCAGTCGTCTTACAACCTGCTAAACCTCGATCATTTCGAAGTCGGCCTTGGCAACCCCGCAATCCGGGCACGCCCAATTTTCCGGGATGTCCGCCCATTTGGTGCCGGGCTTGACACCCTCTTCCGGCAGACCTTTCGTTTCGTCATAGATAAAACCGCACACTACACATTGCCAAACTTTCATTTTGATCTCCTTTTTGTTATCAAATATTGGTCGGGCTTCAATCCGACAATTCCGCGTCGGGTAAAAACCCGACCTGCAGGTCAGCTGGCAACTTTTGCCAATACAGCACGGTATTGGTTAGCGTGGCGCTCCTCCACTTTTGCCAGCGCTGCAAAGCGTTTGGCTGCTTTTTCCAAAGTCGCTTTGAACATTGCAGCATGCTCCTTTGATTCGCCGATCTGCTGCCTGATCTCTTCGCTTGCCGCTGCGAGCCCTTCTTCTTGGGCTGCCTTGAGGAAGCCGGGGTACATCTCTGTGTATTCATAGGTCTCACCCTCTATCGCCATCTGCAGGCAGCGCTCGGTTGTCATTTCCGACTTTGGATAGAGCAGATCAAGGTGTCCCAGCGCATGCTGCACTTCCTGCGCAGCGGTCTCCTCAAAAACGCGTGCCACATCCTCGTGGCCCTCGGCGCGGGCGATAGCGGCAAAGTAGCGGTACTTGGTGTGCGCCATCGATTCGCCGGCAAATGCCGCCTCCAGATTGGCGTGGGTCTTGATATCGGGTCGTTGCATGGTGTTCTCCTTGGTTGTTTGAAAAGTGAATCGCAGGCTACGTCCACAATTTAGGCGTTGCACACCAATCAATCCAATTGATTGTTCAAAGCAATGTGATTTATTATCCAAATCAACATGCAGGAATGATGACTCAAAGGAAAGCGACATGACCCTCAACGAACTGCGCTTCATCGTCGCAGTGGCACAGGAACGCAATTTCCGCCGCGCCGCAGAAAAGGCTTTCATCAGCCAGCCCGCGCTGTCACTGGCGATCCAGAAACTGGAAGAAGAGCTCGGCCTGAAGATATTCGAGCGCGGCAAGGGCGATGTCACCCTCACACCCGTTGGTGCTGACATCGTGGAACAGGCACAGCGTGTATTGGAAGAGTCGGAACGCATCCACGAGATTGCGGCCCAGGGGAAAAGCCAACTCGTCACATCTTTGCGTGTCGGCATCATCCACAGCGTCGGGCCTTATCTGCTGCCCGATCTTATTCCCGCCTTGAAAAAGGTCGCCCCGCGGATGGCACTCGAAGTAGAAGAGAACACCACCGCCAATCTGGATTCCCTGCTGCGTGGCGGCAAGCTGGATGTCATCGTCATCGCACTGCCATTCAGCGGCAGCGGCATCCTCACCCGCTCCCTGTACGACGAGCAATTCGAGGTGGTGGTCAGCAGCGACCACCGTTGGGCGGCGCGGCGCAGCATCAAACCGACCGAGCTACCGGCGGAGAAAGTGCTGTTGCTGGATTCGGGACATTGCTTCAGCAACCAGGTCGAGGAAGCCTGCCCGGAACTGCATCGCCGGGGCGCAGAGATCAAGCAGGGCACCTCGCTGGAGACCATCCGCAACATGGTTGCTTCCGGTCTCGGCATCACCGTGCTGCCCGCCTCTGCCAACAGTGCACGCTATCGCAGTAAATTATTGCGCGTCATCCCGTTTACCAAACCGATTCCGGCGCGGCGTATTGCGCTGGCCTGGCGCAAGAGTTTTCCCCGCCATGATGCGATCGAGGCATTGGCACAGGCGGTGGCACAGGCTAAAGTGAGCGGCATCCGGCATCTGGACCAACCATGACCAAACAACCTTACCGCCAGAATCCGCTGCTGCGTTTGAGCTACAGCCTCATTGCGCCGATTTACGATATCGTCATCGAGCGCCCGATGCGGCAAGCACGCAAACACTCACTTGCCGCATTGCCGGCTGACGGCGCCATGCACGTGCTGGTCAGCGGTGTTGGTACCGGACTTGATCTGCCCTGGCTACCCGTCCGCCATCGGTACACCGCGCTCGATTTCAATCCGGCAATGTTGGCGCGCGCCGTACCGCGCGGTGCCGGGCTGGAGGTGGATTTCATCCTGGGCGACAGCATGGCGCTGCCGTTTGCCGACGCAAGCTTCGACTGCGTTGTATTGCACCTGATCACGGCAGTGGTACCGGAGCCGCAGCGCTGTCTCGCCGAGGCGGTACGTGTGCTCAAACCCGGCGGCACGATTTTGCTGTTCGACAAGTTTTTGCAGCCGGGACAAAGCGCGCCGCTGCGCCGTTTGTTCAACGTGCTCACCCGCCGCATGGCGACGCGCATGGATGTGGTGTTTGAAGAAGTGCTGTGCACCGTGCCGGAATTACAAGTGGTGAGCGACATACCAGCTCTGGGTGGCGGCTGGTTCCGCCACATCCGGCTGATCAAAGCATGCGCATAGCGAACTGTTCGAGTGGCCCAACAACCAGAATGAGTGTGAGCTGACAGGCAATAAACAGCAGCAGAATGGAAAGATCGATACGCCCCAGCAGCGGCATGATGCGGCGCACCGGCTGCACGAAAGGCCGGTTGACTGCCGCCAACAAGGGTGCGATCGGCGTGTGCGGGTTGACCCAGGACAGGATCGCCTCGACCAACAGGCTGGCGATCAGCAGATAGAGGCTGAATTTAAGCAGCTTGACCACCGTCCACAACAGCAATCCTGTCAGCGGGAAATTGGCGTAGGCATAGCCCTGCAAACCAAGAAAAGCCATGAGGTAGAGGAATTCCACTCCAAACGCCAGCAACAGACTGGCGCTATCCAGCCCCCAGGCAGTCGGGATGTAACGGCGCGCACGCAGTACCGCAAAGTCGGTGATCGCCATGATAAATTCGCCCAGTGGGTTGCGCATCGGCACACGCAGCCACACGGCATGGAAACGAAACAACAGGATGGCGGCGAACGGTTGCAGCAAGGCATCGAGCAGGAACAGCAGCGCTTCACCCATCACTCATCCTTCCCGAGTTCGTCACCAAGCTCTTTCGAACGAGCTGCTGCGGCGTGTGCCGCCGCGATGATGTGCTGCCGCACACGGTTCGACTCCATGCTCGACAACGCACGTTCCGTCGTGCCGTTTTTTGATGTGACCATGGCACGCAGCGTGGCGACGTCCTCCTGGCTGCTGTCAGCCAGTTTGGCCGCCCCGATAAAGGTATCCAGCACCAGCTGTCGCGCCTGCAATTCATCCAGTCCCAGCTCCAGCGCCGCCTGCTGCATGGCCTCGATGAAATAGAACACGTAAGCCGGGCCGCTGCCGGAGATGGCGGTCACACCGTCCAGTTGCGCTTCCTGTTCCACCCACAAGGTGGTACCCACCGCCTCGAGTATGGATTCTGCCCGCACCCGACTCTCTTCCTTCACTTGTGGCAGAGCGTAAAGTCCGGTCACACCGTGACGAATCAATGCCGGCGTGTTCGGCATGGCACGCACCACATTGTTCATACCCAACCAGCGCGCGACATCCTGCGCCCGAATTCCGGCCGCAATCGAAATCACCAACTGTCCGGTAAGCAGGGGTGCCAGATCGGCACAGGCTTTGCGCAATTGTTGCGGCTTCACCGCCAGCAGCACGATCTCGCAATACGAAACGGCGTCGCTCATATCGGTCGTTGCGCGGACCACGAACTTGCGATGGATCGATGCACAACGCGCCTCATCCATCTCGACCACACGAATTTTGGATGGTGCGTAACCGCGCTTGATCATGCCGCCGACCATTGCCTTGGCCATGTTGCCGCCGCCAATGAAACAGATGTTCATTTCTTCCTCCTTAATTGCGTGAACCGAAGATCGCGGTACCGATGCGCACGATGGTCGCGCCTTCCAGAATCGCCGCCGCAAAATCGTGCGACATCCCCATGGAGAGTGTATCCAATTGAAGGCCCTGATGATTCAGGTCCTCCAGTAATTCGCGCATCTGCGCAAACGGTACGCGTTGCTGCGCCTCTTCGGCCGGTTCGGGGATTGCCATCAGACCACGCAATCTCAATTGAGGCAACCGTGCCACTTCGTGCGCCAGTTGCACCACCGCCAGCGGCGCAACCCCGCTCTTGCTTGCTTCGCCACTCACATTCACCTGCAGACAAATGTTGAGCGGCGGCAACTGCAACGGGCGCTGTGCGGCAAGACGCTCGGCGATTTTCAGCCGGTCCACGCTGTGTACCCAGGCAAAATGTTCGGCGATGGGGCGCGTCTTGTTGCTCTGAATGGGGCCGATGAAATGCCATTCCAGCGGCAGGTCGCACAGGGCTTCGATTTTACCCAGCGCTTCCTGCAGGTAGTTCTCACCGAATGCAATCTGCCCGGCATGATGCGCCTCACGCACGGCCTCTGCCGTAAATGTTTTACTGACCGCCAACAGGCGTACCGTGTCCTCGCTGCGTCCGGCCTTGCGGGCTGCCCGCTTAATGGCCAGCTCCACGGCTTGCAAGTTGGAAAGGATTGCAGTCATAATCAGGCGACCTGCACGATGTTGGTGATTGTTTAACGACTGGGGAATTATATATGGATATCACCGAGCTACTCGCCTTCGGCGTCAAGAACCAAGCCTCCGATTTGCACCTTTCCTCCGGACTGCCACCGATGATTCGCGTGCATGGCGACATGCGCCGCATCAACCTGCCGCCGATGGAGCACAAAGAAGTGCACGCCATGGTGTACGACATCATGAACGACGGACAGCGCAAACATTACGAAGAGAACAAGGAAGTCGATTTCTCGTTCGAGGTGCCGAATCTGGCGCGCTTCCGGGTCAATGCCTTCATCCAGAATCGCGGCGCCGCTGCCGTAATGCGTACCATTCCCTCCAAGATCCTCAGCCTGGAAGACCTCAAGGCACCCAAGATATTCGAACCAATCGCCGAGTATCCGCGCGGCCTGGTACTGGTGACCGGCCCCACCGGCTCCGGCAAATCGACAACGCTGGCGGCGATGGTCAACCACGTCAATGAAAAAGAAATGGGACACATTCTGACTGTGGAAGACCCGATCGAGTTCGTGCACGAATCGAAGAAGTGTCTGATCAATCAGCGCGAAGTCGGCCCGCATACGCTGTCCTTCAACAATGCGCTGCGCTCCGCGCTGCGTGAAGACCCGGACGTGATCCTGGTCGGTGAAATGCGCGACCTGGAAACCATTCGTCTGGCCATGTCGGCGGCGGAAACAGGCCACCTTGTGTTTGGTACGTTGCACACCAGCTCCGCCGCCAAGACCATCGACCGTATCATCGATGTGTTCCCCGCCGACGAGAAGGAAATGGTACGGGCGATGTTGTCCGAGTCGTTGCGCGCAGTGATCTCGCAGACCCTGCTCAAAACCAAGGACGGCAGTGGCCGCGTCGCGGCGCACGAGATCATGCTGTGCACCCCGGCGATCCGCAACCTGATCCGCGAAGCCAAAGTGCCGCAGATGTATTCAGCTATCCAGACCGGCGGCAGCATCGGCATGCAAACGCTGGATCAGTGCCTGACCGATCTGGTCAAACGCGGGACCGTTTCTTCCGCCGAAGCGCGCAGCAAAGCGTCAAACAAGGAATTATTCCCAGGCTGACCACAGGCTGATCAAGGAGTTACACCATGGAAAGAAATCAGGCTACCGAGCTCGTACACAATCTGTTGCGCGGCATGATCTCGCAGAACGCGTCCGACCTTTTCGTCACCGCCGGTTTCCCGCCAGCATTCAAGGTCGACGGCAAAATGACGCCCGTATCAAGTCAGGCGTTGACCTCCCAGCATACGCAGGAGCTGGCGCGCAGCATCATGAACGACCGACAGGCTTCCGAATTTGAATCCACACACGAAAGCAATTTTGCCATCAGCCCACCCGGCATCGGGCGCTTCCGTGTCAACGTATTCATGCAGCAGCAGCGTGTCGGAATGGTATTGCGCACCATCACCACCAAGATTCCCACCTTCGAGGAGCTTGGCCTGCCGCCTACCCTGAAGGATGTGGTGATGACCAAGCGCGGACTGGTGATTCTGGTCGGCGGCACCGGCTCCGGTAAATCCACCACGCTGGCCGCGATGATCGGTTACCGCAACCACAACAGCTATGGCCACATCATCACCATCGAAGATCCGGTTGAATATGTGCACGACCACGACAAGTGCGTCATCACCCACCGCGAGGTGGGAGTGGACACCGACAACTGGCAGAACGCGCTGAAGAACACCCTGCGTCAGGCGCCGGACGTAATCCTGATCGGCGAGATCCGCGACCGCGAGACGATGGAGTATGCGGTGGCATTTGCCGAAACCGGCCACCTGTGCATGGCCACCCTGCACGCCAACAGCGCCAATCAGGCACTGGACCGCATCATCAACTTCTTCCCGGAAGAGCGACGCGAACAATTGCTGATGGACCTGTCGCTCAACATCAAATCGCTCATCTCGCAGCGCCTGATCCCCAAAATCGACGGCAAAGGACGCTCCGCCGCCTTCGAGATTTTGCTTAATTCACCACTGATCTCCGACCTCATCTTCAAGGGCGAGGTACATCAGATCAAAGAAGTGATGGCGAAATCACGCGAGCTCGGCATGCAGACTTTTGACCAGGCGCTGTTCGACCTGCACGAAGAAGAGATGATCAGCTATGAAGAAGCACTAAAGAACGCTGACTCGGTGAACGACCTGCGCCTGCGAATCAAGCTCGAAGGTCATGCCACCAAAGACCGCGACGTGATGAGCGGCACCGAAGGCCTGCGCATGACCTGACCTTCGCTACCAGAAAGTCCAAGCCGCGCTCTGCGCGGCTTTTTATTGTCCTGTAGTATGCCGTTTACCCCTCCTTCTTGTGAAATCTAACGTCCAAGATAACTGGGTGGAGCAGCTTACTATCCTGCTTGCCCGTGCGACCATAAATTCCGTTTTGGCCGATGAAAAAACCGGCAGGTTCTTGGCCTGAAGAGACGCTGGTGAATTGCTGAAAAGGCAGCCTACTAGTTCTAGGGGGCTGTCCGCTCCACGCTCAACAGCGGACGTTCAAAAGTAAGAGCTTGATGGAGATTGACCGTCGCTTGCTAACCCATAAGAGACGTTCAACGTAAAGTTGAGGGGCTGACGCGGACTGCTTCGCAGCAGTCCCGCTCGAACGTTAGGTTAGAAGCTTTGCTTTTCATCGACTACTTGAGAAGTATGCATCTTTGAGAGCATTTTCGTAGGATTGGCCTGCCAATTCTCTTGGCCAGATTACTTACGCAGTAAGAGAATAGAATAAGAGCATCACGATTCCGTGGCAATAAAATCTGATTTCAGCCTGAAACGCATGAATCCATCTCGGATCGTGAAATCGAGTCATCGGTCGAACTTGAGTTCGACAGGCGTCTAGTCAAGAAAATTTCGACGAACTTCTCCTTGCTTTTCTTGGGATTTTTTCGCCCGATCACGAGAAAGCGTAATCCGAGCATTCTCAAATGTAGGGGCATCAGGTCCAGACATGAGTTTACTCATGCAGCTGCCCATGCTCGCGGAGCTAGGGTTGCATCGACTTTTTGCGGCTGCATGGCAGGCACCTTCCGCGGCCCCAAGCTTCTTCTGATCGCTGCATCGCTTGGCTTGGGCTCCCCACTTTGATTCCCACATATCAGCGTCTTGATCGGATAAGCCCGCACATTTCTGACGGCGCGCCGCCACCTCATCTTGACAATTTAAGCAGCCAGACCAGCTTTCCAGGCATTTTCTATAACTCCAAGGCTCAGGTGGTATAGAACTACATAGCGCGAGGTCAGGGCCTTGACATGATGCAGATGAGATGCAGGCGTCAATTTTCTGCATCGCGGTTGAGCACGCATGGTCGGCCTTAATGCGAAAGGCTTCACGCTGTTGTGCAAGTATCTTGTGGACAAAATCGCGATCTGCGAGTTCATCAAGGGCATTTGAGCCAACGCTTTCTTCAACTTCTTTGCTACTGGGGGATTTTCGCGCGGCGGCCTTGGCTGACTGTTTGTTAGACAGCGCCGGAAACGGGTACGGCGGCTCGCTTTTCTTTTTGACCTCTACCTTTTCTTCCTGCTCTTTGGGGCAAAAGCGAGCTGGATTTTTGGGGTTGGCTTCGCAGAAAGCATCAATGGCGCGGTCAAGCCTTTCGGTATCCACCGAACTGCGTGGGCATACCTGAAACTCTTCCAATGCTATGCCTTTACGCATCAGATTCTTCGCGTCGGCGGGAACAATGTACTTCAGATCGTCTTCGGAACACACCCGAAAAATAGAGCCCATGCCGTCCTTCGGGTATATTAGAAACTTGTTCCAGTTGTAGCCATCAGGAACGTTGAGTGACAACTCTCCGCCTGGCTTCACGCCCAAGCCAGTATTGAACTGCAACGCCACTATTGGGCTACTCCCCTTGACGATGGCCGCACCGTAGAGCCACAATTCCACTCCTTTTGCAGCATCCCAAAGTTTACCCGGAACAGAACCTGCTAAGTAATTTTGACTTGCACCGCCATTCGCATTCACGATATGGAAGCTGAACAACGACCACGTGACCCCGTAGCTTGCCAGTGGGTCGCCCATCAACGTGGTGATCTTGTAATGCACCTGAGGCTTGCCACAGACCAGCGGCACTCGTTTAGAGTTGCTTTTGAAG
>JBAZFV010000071.1:0-9963 GCA_041653255.1 Sideroxydans sp.
AGAAAGACGAGGATCAAATGTTCCCCAACGTTCCAGAGGGATGTTGTAACGCGAACTGAACATCAGACCACCACCCTGGAAATTCGACAGCCCGCCAACCAGCGCGTTGATGTTGGAGTACGCCCCGAAGAATTCAAAACTGTGTCCCTTCTCATACAGCGGAACCTTGTAACTTCCGCCCACCACCTTGACCCGATCCGTATGTTGCGGCGATGTTTGCACCTGTACCTGCCCGACATGGTCGCGGTCAAACAGATTCGCGTGACGATATGACAATCCAAGCCGCGAACGCCCGGTATCCTCCGAGCCGGAGTTGTCCAGCGTTACCGTCCACTGCGTCGGTTTGCTGTCGCTCACTTGCACGCTGGCATCCACCAGATCATCCTGCTCGCCGCCCTTGAGCACCACATCGATCCGGCGCGCCGGATTCTCATTCGCCAGCCTCAATTCATGCGCAACCCGCTTCGATTGCGGTACGCCACCGCTCCGCACCGAAGGGATCGCATTCAGCACATTGGCTTCACTGAAGAACTGATTATTCTTCACCGTCACCTTGCCGTAACGCCCCTCGATCACCTGTAAGCGTACCGTACCCGCTTCCAGTTCCTGTTCCGGCAACAGCACATGCACAGCCGAATAACCGCGCTCGGCATACAGCGACTCGACCGCCTCCAATGCGGATTGCACATCGGAGAAATCCCTGTCCGGCCCGACATAAGGCGAGACCACCACATCGAAATCAGACTGCGTCAACAAGTTCGCACCCTCGACTACATAACGCGTAATGGCAAAACGCAAGGCGACGGGTTGGTCTTCGTTTGCCGCAAATACAACCGATGGTGACAGCGCGAGCAGCAGGCCAACCAGCATGGCCAGCAGGCCCACGCCCAATGCAGATCGGGTTTCAATACGGCCCACAACAGCGATTGAATCATCCAAATTCATACTTGCTCCTCAACGACAAACCGGCAGATTGTCCGGCAGATTGCCACCCTGGTCTTCCCCAATTGATGCCAACAACAGATCCTCTTCTTCTTCCTTATCCCTGTCTCGCCCATCACCTTCCGGCGTCCCTTTCAAGAGCGAAGTCTCGGTGATCTCCTGCACCACGGTTGGTGGAAGAATGGTGAACGTGCCGGGCACGAAAGGCTCCAGTGTGTAATTGCTGCTGAGCAGGGTTGCACTACCATGGATCGCATACAGACCAATGAATTCACCCGGGTCTCGCATCAGCGAAACGCTCACCGTGCCGGTTGGTGTGTCACTGAACTGCAAACCTTTCACGGCGTAGGTCAATGCCGGATCGGACGTTCCCAGCACTTTGTTGATCGCGTCCGCTATCACCGTCAGTGTGGCAGGGGTGATGGTCAGCGTGCTGCCGGAGAAACCGTTGATACTGTAGTTGCTGTTCTCAGCCAGTGTGCCCTGGGTGATGGCATAACTGCCGATATTCTCGCCGCCGCTATGACTCAGGGAACCGCTGAAGACGGTGGCTTTGCTGTCCCACGCGGTAAGGCCAGATCCACCCACGGTGAACAGGCTGGGGTCTGCGCTGCCATATACTTTGCTCGCCGTACTGGCGCCAATCGTGATGAGCCGTGGCGTAACGGTCAATGTTCCGTTCACGTAGGTGATGTCGTAGTTACCGGCACTGCCGACACTAAATACCGCATTGCCCGGTGTGATTGGATAGTTACCGACGTTCGCTGTATTGACTGCGCCAGCACTGGTCAGGGTGACACCACTGATGATGTCGTTTCCAATCAGCCCGACCGGGGTGAATTCAGTACCGGTAAAGTTGTAGGTCGCACCATATATCTTGCTTGCGTCGCTAGCTGTGACACTTAGCAACGTAAGCCCTGCCGCCGAGATCGTCAGCGTGCCATTGGTATAAGTGGTGATGTCGTAACCCAACTGATCCGAATAAAGGCCGGTCACATCGAAGACGTATGCCCCTGCATTGACTGCGCCTTGCGAACTACCACCGATGCTACCCAGCAGGGTCGCACCGACTGCCGAAGTGACATATCCGTTATCTCCGCTATAGGCGATGCCGTCATAGGTCTTGCTTGCATTATTCGCGGTCACCGTGGTCTGCATCAGGAAGCTGGTCAACAACGGTCCGGTATAGCCTTCATAGATACGCCAGGTCATCCCCGCTCCGCCAGTGTTGGCGATACTCCATCCGGAATAGCTGGACATCGTATGCATCTGCGGCGTAGTCAATCCGGCAACGCCCGTCACATATGCGCCGCCACCAGCGTCAAAACCGATCGCTGAGGCTTGGGTTGTCGTTGTCATGTCCCAATAACTGTCGCTGACACTTCCAGTTGCCGAGTTGTAGCCCACCAGTCCGCCAGAAGTACTTGCTGCCGCCACAACGCCGCTGGCCACATAGCATTGGTCGATGCTTCCCTCGTTGAAGCCAACTAGTCCACCAGCACTACTTGAACCGCTTACTGTTCCACCTGTGACATAGCTGGTACCGATCGCTCCCAGGTTCCAACCAACCAAACCGCCGACCGACCAAGTGCCAGACACGCCCACACCCGAGACAAAACTACCCGCAAGATATCCCTCGTTGACACCCACCAGCCCACCAACGTTGTTGAACCCATTCACCGTGCCGCCATTGACATAGCTGTTGCTGATAATCCCGTCATGGGGGGTGGACACATAAGTCGTCCCGTTCCAAGTACTGCCTGAAGAACCGATGTTGTAGCCGACCAGACCCCCGACATCGCTGGCAAACCCGCCGTCCACCACGGTGCCGTTTGTCACATAACTGTTGCTGATGTTGCCGTGATTGTTGTTACCCACCAAGCCGCCGATACCGTTTGCCGAAGCGCCCGATGTGGCGTTGCTGGTTACAGTGCCGCCATCCACATAGCTGTTGATGACTGCATCAAAATTATCACCGCCATACGAAGTTGCTGGTGCCGCCACGTAACCCACCAATCCACCGACACTGTATGTGCCCGTTACCTGGGTATTCAGCGCATGGCTGTGACTGATCTTGCCGACACCGCCTCCCCAGCCCTCCCCGCTGTCATAACCCACCAACCCGCCCACATTCTGGTTGCCGATCACAGTGACGCCGTCGACAAAGCTGGAATCGATTAACGCGATATAGTTGTTACCCACCAAACCACCGACATCGTTGCCGGTCGAACTCACCGAGCCGCCATTCACATAGCTGTTACTGATCGTCCCGTGCCATGTCGTCGCAGAGGTGGAATTCGAACTATTCCAAACCGAGTTGACCCGACCTCCGTTGTATCCAACCAGCCCGCCAACTTCAAAGGCCGCACCACCATCGACGGATGTCAAATCAACGCCACTGGAACTGATATCACCGGAGAAATTGGCACCAACCAAGCCACCGATCCCTGAGTCCATACCAGTGCCCGTACCGGTCACCAAACCACCCGATACAAAGCTGTTGCTGATGAAGCCATTTGGATAGGAGCCAGCTGAATAGGTTACTGCCTGGTTCAATCCCACCAGACCGCCCACGTTACTGGCACCGCTGACGCTAGTGCTGGTAACGCTGCCGCCCTGGATACCGCCCCGATCGTTCCAGCCCACCAGCCCGCCGACATCGTTGCCGGTCGAACTCACCGAACCATCGCTGACAAAACTGTTGCTGATGATGCCAGTGAATACTTGCTGATAGTTCGTCCCCGTTCCCGTGAAAGTGGACGCGCCAACGTTATATCCGACCAGCCCGCCGACCTGTCCCACTGCGGCAGTGATCCCGTTCACCGGATCGATGCCGACGGATACATTGTCGATGTTGCCGTAGTTGCTGCCCGCCAACCCGCCCACTTGGTTATCACCATTAACACGCACATTCGTCAGATTGAGATTATTCACCAGACTGGCGTAATCGATTACGCCGAACAACCCCATGTCGGTGTTCGGCAGAGTGAGGCTTAAATTGGAGAGCGTGAGATTATTCCCGTTAAAACTGCCGGCCAGTTTCGGCACATAGAAACCGGGCAAGGCTGCCAGATCAATGTTGCTGGTCAGGCTAAAATCGTAGACAACCAGATCATCGGCAAAACCAAGCATGTCTTTCATGCCCTGTAGCGAGTTGATACCGTAGCTGCCATCACCTTGCAGGACGAGCGATGTACTGTAAGTGCCAATCGTCAGCGGCGTAAGCAGTCCGCCATTGAACCAGTCATTGTATTGCGTGGTGTACAACCCGGCAGGAGTGACGTTATTACCACCGTTGGTGGTGACGGCGTCGATGTTGAAATGTGAATTCGTCGTAACGGCGCCGGTACTGAAGCCAACCAGTCCACCGACTTTATGCACAGTCGCGTTGACCGCACCGCTGCTCACATAGCTGTTGCTGATCGACCCCCCGTTATTACCCACCAGACCACCGACGCTGCTGGCGCCACTGATTAGGCCAACCGTGGTTCTGGATGCATGACTGTTGCTGAGTGTGGAGTAGTTATTCCCGACCACGGCCCCGACCGCCCAAGTCCCGCTTACCGTTGCATCCTGCACGGCAAGATTGCTGACCGCACCCGCGTTGATCCCAATGAAACCCATGCCTGCGTTGGGCACAGCAACATTGAGGTTGGAAATAGAAAAGCCACCCCCGTCGAAACTGGCGGCGGCAAGATAAGGAATGTACAGGCCGGGTGCGGCGGACAGATCAAGGTTGGCGGTCAAAATAAAGCTGTAGGCCGGGTTCTCGGCAAAGGCCAGCATGTCGCGCAGGTTCTGCACCGTACCGATCTGGTAATTCAGCCCGGCATCCTGGGTGAAATAGTTTCCGATGACCAGCGGCGTAAGCGCACCTGCGTTATACCAGGTGGCATATTGGGCGCTATACAGTCCGTTGCGTGTTACCAGCGCCCCACCATTCAGCGCAACGGCATCGATATCATAGAACGAATTACTAACCGTGCCGCCCGCATACTGCCCGACTAATCCACCAATCTGACTGGTTGCACTGACACTGCCGGCGCTGACATAACTGTTGCTGATCGAACCAAAGTTGTAGCCAACCAGTCCCCCGACAGTTCGCACACCGACAACCGATGCAGACTGGGTTCCGGCCGGATTGGTGATCGTGGCATTGGTGATCGGGCCGTTGTTCCAGCCGACCAGTCCTCCAACAATAGAAGCACCTGTCACCATTCCGGTAGCGTAGGTACTGCCTGAAGTGGTGCCGCTTATGACCCCGGCGTTGTTGTGGCCGACCAAGCCACCTACTTCATACCTGCCTGTTACATTGACATCACTCCAGCTATCCGTGATGTTGGCAGTGTATAAAAAATAAGCAGAGTACCGGTTGGACCCAACCAATCCTCCCACCATATCGGCGCTCCCGGCATTCACCGAGCCACCCGATGCATAGCTTCCAGTGATGTTTCCTTGATAGTTAAAACCGACCAGACCACCGAAATAGGTTCCGCCCGTTCCTGCAGCGGTCACAATGCTGCTGGCATAACTATTGGAAATGTATCCTGGTCCATTCAGTACGCCGTTCTGCCCGACCAGCCCACCAACCAGGCTGGAGCCGCTAACACTGCTGGTGGTCGAACTATTGCTGATGGTTGCGCTATTGGTGTTATGGCCAACCAAACCGCCGATCCGGCTGGCACCAGTCACTGAACCCGATGAAGTGCTTAAATCGATTATGCCGCCAAAACTCAGCCCCACCAAACCACCGACGTTGTTGATACCACTGACGCTGCCGGATGCACTGCTGTTGTTATTGATGGTGCCGCGATTTTCGCCTACCAGGCCGCCGATACTGCTGCTGCCGCCCGTCACATTTCCGGTGGCACTGCTGTTTCCGATGAGGCCGTAGTTGGCCCCGACCAGACCACCGACAATTATTCCGCCAACGACAGCGCCGGATGCCGTTCCACCCGAAATGGTACCTGCTGATTTCAATCCGACCAGACCGCCAACATAAGAGCTGTTGACTGTGGTTACGTTGCCGCTGGCAGCGCTGTTATTGATGGTGCCGCTCTGCATCCTGCCGACCAGACCGCCGACGGTTCCGGTGTTGGTACTGACGTTAACCGCAGAGTTGCTGTTGCCTATCGTAGTCCCGCTGATATCCCCCACCAGACCACCGGCATTGCCGGACGCAGTCAAAGAGCCGCCGGCCGTGACATTACTGACCGATCCATTGATCATCACCCCGGCAAGACTGCCGACCCAGTCCTGCCCGGTCACGCTCGTATTGATGAGATTCAGGTTGGTAACAGAGGCGTTCGCCATATAGCCGAACAAACCGACATTGGTGCCAAATGGCGTATTGATGGTGAGGCCGGTGATGGCATGCCCCATTCCGTCCAACTTACCCGTGAAATTGCTGACGCTATTACCGACAGGGACGAAACCGAAATAACCACCCAGACCATCGCTATTCCACAGCGCGGTACCGGTCGCATCAATATTCGTACCGAGTGCATAGTTCCCTGCGAGATTGGTGCTCATCGCCTGCAAACCGAGTGTGCCACCCGCTTCCAGCCCCACATCGTTCACCAGCATCCATGCGGTGTGCGGTGTCACGCCGAACGTGGCCGCGTAGTCGGTGGGCGTTGCGTATGAGGTTGGGTTGTAATAGAGATCGACACGACCTCCAAACAAGCTAAACGCATTGGTTCCGGCAAAATTCACCGTGCCTGTACTATTGGCATCCGCATCAGAGCGCAGAACAACATCCAGCACACCGCCAGTCGAGCTGATTCCGACTCCGTTACCAAAGTTAATATCGTTCTCTGCCAGTAAAGTCAGCGATGCAGGAACACTGTTGGTTGTGGCAATCGATGCATTGACATTGATATTTCCTGCCTCGACAAAACCGGCGTTGGCAGTCGTGATCGTCACCGAGGTACCGCCGTTAAGCGTACCTACGATCAGACCAGTATGGATGAATGAGAGAGGTGCAGCCGGCGTCCACACACCTCCTGAAAACGTACCCCCGGTAGTGCTGCCCGAAGTTCCAATGGTCACATCCAGCGGATCGATCAGCCACTCACCAGCCTTACCGTTCAAGGCATTCGCAATGATGTTTGCTGAACTATTGATGGCAAGATGTGCCGCACTGGTGTCGATGAAGCCGCCATCACCTGCTGCAGGTGCAGATGCATCCAGCGTGCCGCTGACTTGAACCGTGCCGCTCTGCATGTCGGACAACACTTTGATCTCACCACCACCGACACCTTGTGCGCTGGCTGTGCCGGTGATTTCAGTACGCTGACTGCTCCTGAATACGATCTTGCCGCCTTGCATCGTGGCGCTGTCGGCACTGACCTGCCCGCTGTTCCTGACGATGGTACCGAACAGTCCGAGTCTGCCCGCGCTGGCAACAAGTTGTCCGATGTTGGTGGCATCACCTGCCGGGGCGGTGATGTTGACGCGCAGGGCGGGATCAAGGCTGTTGACGAGTTCGACACTGCTCCCCGCAGCCAGCAAGATTTCACCGTTGGGGGCGGTGATGATGCCGGTGTTCTCGACGTCGGGGGCGATGAGCCAAATTTCACCGTTCGGTTGTGCATTGAGGTTGCCGGCGTTACTGATGGCTTGTGCGTTGGGGTCGCTGGTGAAGCGATGGCGCCCGGAGAGGAAGTCGGCGTCGCTTAAGTTGAGACTGGTGGCGACGAGTCCTGCGACATCAACCGTGGAGCCCGCACCAAACACGATGCCGTTGGGGTTGACCAGGAACACGCGCCCATTGGATTGCAGGGCGCCGAGGATCTGGCTGGTGTTGCCGCCGACGACGCGGTTGAGCACGGCGGAGCTGGCTGATTGCTGGGCGAAGCGGGTGATCTCGTTGCGCTGGATGCTGAAATCTTGCCAGTGGATGATGGCGCCGGGGGTGTTGGTGACGGTGAGGGTGTTGCCGCTGGTGTTGAAACTTGCACTGCCGTTGACGACGTTGCCGCCCATCGGGTTGGCTTGTACCTGGAAGGTGAGGAGGCAGCTTGCGGCGAGCAGGGCGAATTTGAAACGGTGCCGGTGAATGTCATCTGTGGCTGCGTCCACACCACCGATATTCAACACACGCATCAGACTGGAACCGGATCGCTTGCCTTTGGACTTGACCAGTTCAGACACCGCAACCCAAGCACCCAGCGCCTCGGACCAGATGGTTCGATAAATCTTGTTCAATGCGTGCATTTTCGACTCCTTCCGCTGACTCGCGTAAGGCGAACCAGAATCTATATCTTCACTCTCTTCGTCATGTAGGGGGAAATCCTACACGGATATGCCGAATAAGACCATGCCAAAATATGTAGATTGATACCTAAATACCCCCAAGTCCCCGGTAGTCCTTAAGAATTTTTATAGCCCAGGTTTCAGGCTACCTTGTCAGTTGTAATGGCAGAAAACCCGTATCCGTGGCAGGATGAAAAAGGCCTGATGCCAATTTCCAAGGCAATCTGATGAATCATCCCTGACAAAATCGGTATGACCACACAACCCCAAGCGGCCCAACCGCAGCAACTCTCTATCCCGCAGGCCATGGCGCTGGCCAACCAGTTGCAATCACAGGGCAGACTGCAACAGGCCGAGCATCTGTTGCGCCAGATATTGCAACAGCAGCCACAGCATCCGTTCGCCTTGCACCTGCTTGGGGTGATCGCGCATCAGGCGGGTAATCAGCCTGCCGCTACCGAGCTAATGCGACGTGCGATCGCCGCGAAAGGAGATGTCGCGCTGTTCCACGCCAACCTGTGCGAAGTCTGTCGGCAACTGAAGCAACTGGACCAGGCCATTTCGGCGGGTGAACGCGCCATCGCACTCGACCCCAATATGGCGATGGCGCATAGCAACCTCGGCATCGCCTGGTTCGATCACAAGGAATACGACAAAGCAGAGGCCAGTCAGCAACGTGCGCTGGCCATCGATCCCGGCTTCACCCCATCATTGAATAATCTGGGCAGCATCTACCGCGAGCGCGGTGACAATCAGACGGCGCTGGATTACTACCGCCGTGCTGCAGCCGCCAACCCGAATTATCTGGAGCCACTGAATAACCTCGGCGCCTTGCTGTTGGAGGAAGACCGTGTCCCGGAGGCCATCGCAGCATTGGAGAAGGCGCTCAAGCTCAATCCAAACTATGCAGAATCCATCTGCAACATGGGTGGCGTGCATCTGGCGCAGGAGGAGAACGAGGCCGCGCTGGCGCATTACCAGCGCGCACTGGCGTTGCGTCCGGTATATGTCGAAGCGCAGATGGGATTAGCAAAAACCATGCAGGCGCTGGAGAACCTGGAAGAGGCGGAACTCGCCGCCGTGCGCGCCATTCAGTTCGATGAACGCAATCCCAAAGCGCATGCGCTGATCGCCGGTATCCATGCCGAGATGTCGGAGCCGTTACGGGCGGAAGCGGAATATGACCGCGCCTTGCAGCTCAAGCCGGACAGCAGCGATGCACTACTCGGCTTGGGGCATCTATGCACAGAGAACGGCCAGCTCGAACGCGCGCATGACCTGTTCCGGCAGGCGCTTACCCTCAAGCCGGATAACATTGCGGCGCGCATCCATCTGGTGCAGAACGACAAGGTCAAGACTGGCGACGAAAATTTTACCGCGCTGCTGGCGGAAGAAAAAAAGATGGCGGATTTTTCAGACAACCGCCGCCTGTCACTGCATTTCGCACTCGGCAAGTGTTACGACGACACCAAGGATTACGACCAGGCGTTTTCGCATTACCTCGCCGGTTGCCAGATCAAACGCAAGAAGTTGAACTATGACCCGGATGCTGCCGCCAAACAGTTTATCGAGCTGAAAAAAATATTCAGCAGGGAATTCATCGATCGTCTGCGCGGGAACGGTGCCCCATCGGCACTGCCTATTTTCGTGCTCGGCATGCCTCGCTCCGGCACCACCCTGACCGAGCAGATCATCGCCAGCCACCCCGATGTATTCGGCGCGGGTGAGCTGCCAGACCTGTTGCGCATCGCGCACCGCAAGACG
>JBAZFV010000072.1:0-9630 GCA_041653255.1 Sideroxydans sp.
AATGCCTTTGCCTGCAGCCTTTTTGGCGGCCGGCTTTTTCGCTGCCGGTTTCTTGGCAGCAACTTTTTTAGCAGCTGGTTTCTTCGCCACGGCCTTTTTCGCTACCGGTTTCTTGGCAGCAACTTTTTTAGCGGCTGGTTTCTTCGCCACGACCTTTTTCGCTACCGGTTTCTTGGCAGCAACTTTTTTGGCGGCTGGTTTCTTGGTGGTGCTTTTCGCTTTGGTAGCAGTTGCCATTTTCATTCCTTATTAAAGTTTGATGGACTAACCAGGTACTACGTTTGCGTGCAACCACTGCACTCCCGATGCGTATTTCAACTACCTGAAATCTCCCTACACGCACGGTGGCGACATTCTATGCGCGAATATTTTTTTTTCGCAACAGGTTTGTGCAGTTATATGCAAAAAAATCATCTGATGATTTTTTCATTGGCATACAACTGCACAACGGTTTCACGTTCACGAACGAGGTGAACATGCTCACCGTCAACCATTATTTCTGCCACACGCGGACGAGTATTGTAGTTGGAACTCATGCTCATGCCATACGCCCCAGCCGACATCACTGCCAACACATCCCCTGTCGCAATAGCCAATTCACGCGCATGTCCAAGGAAGTCACCGGACTCACAGACCGGTCCAACCACCTCGTATTGTGTTGCAGGCGTGTCATTCTTTTGCACTGGCTGGATGGTATGAAAGGCCTCGTACAGCGCCGGACGCATCAGATCGTTCATCGCTGCATCGACAATGGCAAAATTCTTCTCTGCACCGTGTTTGAGATATTCGACACGCGTCAGCAGAGCGCCGGCATTGCCAACCAGCACTCGGCCCGGCTCGACGATAAGCTTGGCAGAACGTCCCTGCAGGACTTCCAGCAGTGCCTGCACGTAGTCGGCAATTGCGGGGGGTGACTCATTTCCGTAGCGAATACCCAACCCCCCACCGAAATCGAGGTGATCAAGAATGATGCCTTCTGCTGCCAGTTTATCGACCAGCACCAGCATCTTTTGAGCCGCCGCAATGAACGGGCTGACCTCGGTGATTTGTGATCCAATGTGACAATCGATACCGGTTACGCGCAGATGCGGCATGTCCGCCGCCCGGCGGTAAAGATTCAATGCCTCGTCGTAAGCGATGCCGAACTTGCTCTGCTTGAGTCCGGTAGAAATATAAGGATGGGTCTTGGCGTCGACATCAGGATTTACGCGCAGGCTGACCGGCGCAATCTTGCCCATTTCGCCCGCCACTTGATTCAGGCGCTCCAGCTCCGCCCCCGACTCGACGTTGAAGCACAGTATTCCAGCCTGCAAGGCCAGCCGCATCTCGTCCTCGCGCTTGCCCACACCGGAGAACACAATCTTCTCGGCTGCTCCGCCTGCCGCCAGCACGCGCTGCAGTTCGCCGCCTGAGACGATGTCGAATCCGGCACCCATGCGCGCGAACAGATTCAGGATGGCCAGATTGGGGTTGGCTTTGACCGCATAGCACACCAGATGTGGACGGGAGGCGAGTGCCTGATCAAATTCACGGTAAGCACTTTCCAGGGCGGCACGCGAATAGACATAACACGGCGTTCCGAAACGCTGCGCGATTTCTGCCAGCGGAACCTGTTCGGCGTACAGTGCTTCCCGGCGATAACAGAAAAAATCATCCATGGCTGGCTGCATCCTGGGAAAAAGATAAATTGATACCTACAAGGCCGGCTTGTGCCAGCGGCAAATGGAGCGGCCCTTTGCGACCGCATCCTTGCAAGCACAACAGCAACAGCAACATAATGCCGAGGGAACGCATGACGAGTTTCTTTCTTTTATATCTAAACGGGCAAGATTATATGCGATGCGTAACAGTATCACTCATCAAGGAGCAGCAATGACAGAAAGTGAATTCAACCAGTCGGCAGATGAGATATTCGCGCGAATCGAATGTGCGCTCGATGCCAGCGACATCGACTATGACAGCAACGGCTCAGTCATGGAGATCGAGTTCGTCGGCGGCAGCAAGCTGATCGTCAACCGCCATGTACCGAACCGCGAGATTTGGCTGGCAGCTAAATCGGGCGGATTCCATTTTGCATGGCATAACGACTCATGGCAGAGCCAGCGCGATGGCAGTGAATTATTTGCGAAACTGGCCGAACTGGTGAAACTGGGGGCTGGAGCGGATATTCAATTCTAGAAACCAGACACCCGCCAAAAAGCTGCATCAGGGAGGAGACGAGCGTACGCGCTGCGGCTGTCTGGTATGCGCACTATAGAGCGCAATTAAATGCAGCGGAATGCGACATGATGTCGCACCCCGCTCTAATCTTCGATGTGGAAGTCGCGCAATTCTCCCCGCCGAGTCTGGTAGTCCGGGCACGCCCGTTCCACCACCCGCCAGAAGACGGCGGAATGGTTCATTGCCACCAGATGTGCCAGCTCATGCACGACCACGTAGTCAATCAACGCAAGCGGCAGTTTGATCAGACGCCAGTTCAGGCGAACCACCCCGCGTACCGTACAACTACCCCACTGGCTGCGTGCCGCAGATAATTTGAGCGCGCTCGGTGTAACCTGCAACATTGGTGCAAAGTGCGCCACGCGACCTTCAAACAGATGCATTGCCTGCTGCCGATACCACTGTTCGATCGTGTGCGCGATATTTTTCGGCGTCATCGCATCCGCCAGTTGCAGATGCAGTATTTCTCCGCGCAAGGCGGGTGGTGCACCAAACAAATCCGGCGCAACACGCAGGACAAGCGTGTCCCCACAGAATGGGATGCGCGCGCCATCGCACCACTGGATATCCGGCGGTTTTCGAGCCTGCCAACCGGCTATTTTTTCAACTACCCAGCCGGCCTTTTCCTGCAGCACACTGTGCAACCATTTTTCTGAAGCTCGCAGGGGCATGCTCACCGTCAACCCGCGCTCGTCGATGCGCAAGCCTATGCTGCGGCGTTTGCTGCTGCGTTTAAGGATGTAACTGATCGACTTGCCAGACAGGTCGATGTTGCGCTGCTCAATCGCGGGGGGCAAAATTTTTCGGCGCAGGATGCCCAGCATTACAGTTGTTCCATCTCGCCTTCGATCCAGTCTTCGACCCGGCGATTGATCTCTTCTACCGTAAGGTCGGCGGTGTCAATGGGTAGACCAATCACCATTCTCACCACGCCGGGTTGTTTGACGAAGGCGTTGCGCCCCCAGAACTTGCCCGCATTGTGCGCAATCGGCAATACTGGCACACCCGCATGTTTGGCCAGCATGGCACCACCGATCTTGTATCGGCCTTTTTCGCCGTATGGAATGCGTGTTCCTTCGGGAAAGAGAACGATGCTGAAGCCTTGCTCGAGCTTAACCTTGCCCTGCTCCAGCAACTGGCGCATGGATTCCTTGCCCTTGCTTCGATTCAGTGCGATAGGACTCGACAGCGCCAGCAACCAGCCGAAGAACGGGATCCATAACAGCTCGCGTTTCACCACCCAGACATGCAGAGGCAACACCTGCTGCAGTGCGAGTGTTTCCCACGCCGACTGGTGTTTACTCAACACGATACAGGGAGTATGCGGGATGTTCTCGATGCCGCGCACTTCCATGCGGATATTGCAGACCACTTTCAGCAGCCACAACATTCCTGGTGCAAAACCGGACAACACACGATGTCGGGTATGCAGATCAAACAGGAAAATGAACGGCGACAAAAAGGCGTAGAGCAGAGTAAATGCAATTTGCACCAAGGCAAAGAGTGTAGAGCGGATCAAGTTCATGGCAATGCAGCTGCCACGGCGGCAAGGTCGGGGAAAACCAGAGTGTTCTGCGGCAAGCCGCCCTTGTCTTGCGTCATCACCCCCTTGCCGGTTAATACCAGATAGGGAATAGCCCCCAGACGCGATGCCGCTTCCAGGTCACGCAGTGAATCACCCACCGCCGGAACACCGACCAGACTGACACCGTAACGCGCCGCAACCTCCTCCAGCATGCCACTCTTCGGCTTGCGGCAACCACACTTGGCGTCATTGGTATGCGGACAGAAAAAGATCACATCAATGCGCCCGCCGACCAGCGCCAGCGATTTATGCATCTTGTCATGAATAGCGTTGAGCATCGGCATGTCGAACAGGCCGCGCCCGATACCGGACTGATTGGTCGCCACCACCACGCGATAGCCGGCCTGGTTCAGGCGCGCGATCGCTTCCAGACTACCGGGGATGGGGCGCCATTCTTCCGGGTTTTTGATGAATTGCTCGGAGTCGTAATTGATGACACCGTCACGGTCGAGAATGATGAGTTTCATGCGGCCAACTTGGAAATATCTGCCGATTGATTCATTAATCTGCCCAACTGCTGCAACAACACGGCGCGGTTCAGACGCAAGGCTTTGTCTTCTGCCATCACCATCACCTTGTCGAAAAAATCATCAATAAAAGGTTTGAGCGTGACCAGTGTTTTCAGGTTATTGCTGTAATCACCGCGCTCAAAGTAGCTGCGTGCCATCGGTGTGATGTCCTGCATCGCCTGATACAGCTCGCGTTCTGCCGCATCCTTGAGCAACACCGGATTAACCGCTGCCTGCGCCATTTCTCCCAATTCCTCGGCATTCTTGCGCATGATGTTCTGCACGCGCTTGTTCGCCGCCGCCAGATCCCTGGCTACCGCCAGTGCCGCAAAGGTGCGCACACCCTGCAAACGCGGCAACACCTCGTGCAAACGACCGTTGATAACGGCCAGCACCGCTTCGATCTGGGCAATCTCGAAACCCTGTTCACGCAAATAGCCGCGCAATCGATCCAGCATGAAGTCTTCCACATCCGCCGCCACTGTCGGTGCCAGCATCCCGGTCGGGAAATTCTCTGCCGCTGCCTTGAGCAGTGCAGGCAAAGACAGATCAAGCGGTGTCTCGATAAGGATACGCAGGATACCCAGGGCCTGACGGCGCAGACCGAACGGGTCCTTGTCGCCGGTCGGCACTTGGCCGACACCATAGATGCCGAGCAATGTCTCCAGCTTGTCGGCCAGCGCCACCGCGCAGGCGAGTCCACCCTGCGGCAAAGTATCACCGGCAAAGCGCGGGTGGTAATGCGCCTCGATGGCGTTCGCCACGTCCAGTTTTTCACCGTCGTGGAAAGCGTAATAACGACCGATGATGCCCTGCAACTCTGGAAACTCGCCAACCATGTCGGTCAGCAGATCTGCTTTGCTCAAGCGTGCCGCAAGTTCAACATCCGCCTTGTCCGCCTCCAGCAGGCGGGCGATAGTGCCCGCGAGCGAGGTGATACGTTCGACCCGCTGCAACTGGGTGCCCAGTTTGTTGTGATACACCACTTGGCCCAACTTCTCCACGCGTGACTCCAGCTTCTGTTTGCGATCCTGATTGAAGAAGAAACGCGCATCGGCCAGACGCGGACGCACCACACGCTGGTTGCCCTCGATGATGTGATGCGGGTCGCTGATCTGCATATTGGAGACGATGAGAAACTTGTTCAGCAACTTGCCGCTGTGCGCATCCAGCAACGGGAAATATTTCTGGTTCTGTTGCATGGTGAGAATCAGACATTCCTGCGGTATTTCAAGATATTCCGGCTCGAATTCGCCAACATAGACCTCCGGCCATTCCACCAGTCCCGTCACCTCATCGAGCAGGCTGCTCAGCACACTGCGTTCTTCGTTTGACATTGCCAGCAGTTTCGACAGATCAAAATTGGCATGGCCGATCCAGATTGCGTGGTGCTGTTCCGCCAGTTGATCCAGACGAGCCGCGATGCTGTCGCGCCGTTGTGCGAAGCTGGCGACCACGCGACCGTCACGCGCCAGCGTCGCCTCGTAATCATCCGCCTGCGCGATGGTGACGTGCTCCGCACACATGAAACGGTGGCCGCTGGTGACGTTGCCGCTGCTCAATCCCAACACCTCTGCCGGCACCACGCGGCTGCCGTGCAAAATAGTCAGACCATGTACCGGACGGACGAACTGGTGATCGGAGTTGCCCCATCGCATCAGTTTGGGCACCGGCAGTTTCTTCAGTGCCTGTGCCAGGATGGCGGACAGGTATTCATCCAATGTCTTGCCTTTCTGCTCGATACGCGCCACAAAACATTCCGCCTTGCCTTCGCCCGTGCGCTGCAACTGTGTCAGCGTGACGTTGGCCGAACGCATAAAGCCTTCCAGCGCCTTGCTCGGCTTGCCTTCTGCATCCAGTCCGGCCGCCACCGCCGGCCCCTTGCGCTCGATGATGCGATCTGCTTGCTGATCGCTGACATTGGTAATACTCACCGCCAACCGGCGCGGGGTGCAATACGGCGTGCAGACGCTGGTTTCGTCAAGCAGTGCTTGTTCTTTCAAGGCGGCAAATACCTCGCTGGCAAAGGTGACGGAAAGTTTCTCCAGTACCTTGGGCGGCAATTCTTCGGTCAGCAACTCGATCAATAAGGTCTGCTTCATTTAGTTGCCCTCCCCTGCCTTGCACATGGGAAAGCCCAGCGCCTCGCGCGAATCGTAATATGCCTGTGCCACTTGCCGCGCCAGGGCGCGCACCCGGCCGATGTAAGCCGCACGCTCGGTTACCGAGATTGCGCCGCGCGCATCCAGCAGATTAAATGTATGCGAACACTTCATAACCATCTCGAAACCGGGTAACGACAGCCCCGCATCCATCAGACGCTTGGCTTCCGATTCATATTCGCTGAAATGGCGGAACAACATCTCTACGTTGGAATGCTCGAAGTTGTATTTCGACTGTTCCACCTCGTTCTGATGAAACACGTCGCGGTAGGTGATAACCGTGTCACCATTCTTCGCCCATACCAGATCGAACACGTTTTCCACACCCTGCAAATACATGGCCAGGCGCTCCAGCCCATAGGTGATCTCGCCCAGCACCGGCTTGCAAGTGAGTGAACCAACTTCCTGAAAATAGGTGAACTGTGTCACTTCCATGCCGTCCAGCCACACCTCCCAGCCCAAGCCCCACGCGCCCAAAGTCGGCGATTCCCAATCGTCCTCGACGAAACGGATGTCATGCTCGCCGGTATCAATGCCCAGCGCACGCAGACTGTCGAGATAGAGTTCCTGGATGTTGTCGGGAGAAGGTTTCAGCACCACCTGATATTGGTAGTAATGCTGCAAGCGGTTTGGGTTTTCGCCGTAACGCCCGTCTTTGGGGCGGCGCGAGGGCTGCACGTATGCCGCGCGCCAGGGTTCCGGGCCAATTGCGCGCAGAAAAGTCGCCGTGTGGAACGTGCCTGCGCCGACCTCGATATCATAGGGTTGCAGCAGCGCACAGCCCTGTTTATCCCAGAAATTTTGTAGCGTCAGGATGACTTGCTGAAAGGTGAGCATGTACTAAAAACCGGCTGGATTGGCGAAGGTGCGTATTTTACGGGTTTTCTGGCTGTTACGTCACCCCGCATAAGGCTAACTTTCGGATTCTGGACAAAGCCTTGATCTCCATTTCACGTTTCAATGCAGCAGACTTATCCGCACAGTGTTCCTGATACCGCAGCTCCACCGGCGTTCGTCCACGCGTGTATTTGGCACCTTCGCCTGCGTTGTGGGTGGCCAAACGTTTATCCAGATCGTTGGTGATTCCGCAGTACAGGGTATCGTCGGCACAGCGCAGCAGATAGCAGACCCAGCTCATTTCCCGCGCAAGCGCCACGCCACCAGCAACATCATCACATTCAACAACAGCATCGCCGCATTGCCCCAGCGCACATACGGTGTGCTGCCAGCGTAGCCCTGCACTTGGGCAGTGAGTACGCCCTCCTCGTGCTGCGGCAACATGGCTTGCACACGACCATCAGTACCGATAACGGAGGTGACGCCGGTATTGGTGGCGCGCAGCATCATACGGCCCGTCTCTAAAGCGCGCATTTGCGATAACTGGTTGTGTTGTATCGCGGCATGCGAGTCGCCGTACCAGGCATCGTTGGTGACATTCACCAGCAACGTGGCTTCAGGCAGGGCGCGGATGATCTCTGCGCCGAAGGCATCTTCGTAACAGATGTTGACCGCTACTTTTTGCCCTGCAACATTGAGCGGGGCCTGCGTCACGCCACCGCTGGCCAGATCGCCCATCGGAATTTGCAGCACCTCATTGATGAGCCAGCCGAGGGCACTGCGCAGTGGAATGAATTCGCCAAAGGGCACGAGGTGGCTCTTGCGGTAATGCTGGCTTTTCGAACTGCCCAGCGAGTACACGCTGTTGTAGTAATTGCCGTTCTCTTTTTCGAATGCGCCGATGAGAATGTCGCCACCATTCTGTTGCACATGGGCGCGCAGAATGGCCTGGTAATTTGCCGGCACGTTGTCGCGCAGCAAAGGTAATGCCGTCTCCGGCATCACGATCAATCGTGCGTCACTGCTTTGTGCCAGGCGGCGATAGGTTTCCAGCGTGCCAATCAGCCTGCCTTCTTCAAATTTTTCTTCTTGTGCGATGTTGCCCTGCAGCAGACTGACCTTGAACGTTTCGCCCTGGGGTTGCGTCCATTCGATAAATTTGAGTGCTGCGCCCACTGTCCAGGTTAACGCCAGCAAAGCGATCATCTGCACACGCAGCCTGCGCACCCGCTCTCGTTCCCATTTGGTACGAAAGGGTATGGCTCGGTGAACAATGAACGATAACAGTCCGGCGCTCACCGCCACTACAAGCGATACGCCGTACACCCCCAACAGCGGAGCATAGCCCGCCAACGGACTGTGTGGCGCCTGCGAATAACCAACGGAGAGCCAGGGGAAGCCGGTGAACAAGAACCCGCGCACCCATTCGGCAAGCGTCCACAGCGCAGGTATCAGCAGCAGTATGCGCACACCCGATGGTGCGCGGCATCTGGCCTGGAGATAACCCGCCAACGCCGGGAGTGTCGCGTTGACCGCCGCGAACAACAGCAGCGCCAAAACAGCAAGGACGGGATGCATGTGGCCATACTCGTGCAGCGCGATATAAATCCAGCCAATACCAATGGTGAACAAGCCCATGCCAAAAGCAAAACCGAGCCCGGCGGCCTGCCACGAGTGTTCGGCGCGACTCCACAGCCAGAACAAAACAGCGAGCATCAGCACGGGCAGCAGAAAGAAATCGAACGGGGCAAAACCGAACACGGCAAGTATGCCGGCGATGAAAGCGATCAGATAAGGACTGGCAATGAATTGACTCACGGCATCGGCTGCGAATTGATTTGACGCATTATACGGTGTAACTTCGCGCCGCCTAATTACGGAAGCGCGCCCTGCCCCATGCTGGATTTCACCGAATACACCAAGATCTTCATCAGCCTGTTCGCGATCATCGACCCGGTCGGCATCATTCCGATCATTATCGCGTTCACTGCCGGGATGAGCGCGCAAAAACGCGAACGGGTCGGGCGCGTGGCTTCGCTTTCGGTGTTCGGTATCCTGCTCGCCGCCCTGCTGCTGGGTGAGGCCATCCTGTCTTTCTTCGGTATCAGCATCCACTCCTTCCGCACGGCGGGCGGCATCCTGCTGTTACTGATGGCGATCAACATGCTGATTGGCCACAAGCAGGCGCCGGTACCGGATGAGAATGCGGATACCGAGGCTACCCAATCCATCGCCATCGTGCCGCTGTCCACCCCCCTTCTGGCCGGACCCGGCGCAATCAGCACGGTAATCGTCGATGCGCATAAAGCGAGCAGCG
>JBAZFV010000073.1:0-4624 GCA_041653255.1 Sideroxydans sp.
TTTACGCATATGTTTGGTTGCGGGGGCAGGATTTGAACCTACGACCTTCGGGTTATGAGCCCGACGAGCTGCCAGACTGCTCCACCCCGCGTCAGTTAAGGAGCGGCACTATACGGGGTTGCGTGCGTGCGGTCAACCGGTGAAATCACAATTTCAGACAAAACCGCGGTACAAGGTGGTGTCCAATGCACTGATCCTCCTGACATAGGCCACTTTAAGAAAACCTGAAAAAAACCAGTCCGAAACTTCCCATGAAAGTAAACACGGCACGCATCAGAATAGTTACAGATTTCATTTCCCCGTAATCGTCAGAAAGGATAGTTTCGAGACGCCCGATTTTTGTGCGACCGCCATCACCTGTGCCACTCGGCCGTAGTTCACCGCCTCATCCGCCTGTATCTGTAATTGGAATTGTGGATCAATGGCGCGATTCTTCAACATCTCCACCAGGCCATCATCGCTCAAGTGTACAGAATCCATTGATAATTCACCTTTGGCATCGATAGCCAAGCTGACTTTTTGCAGCCTATCGTCATGCGCCACCGATTCTGTTTTTGGCAGATTGATCTTGAGTGATTGCGGCGCCAGCAAGGGTGCGGTGATGATGAATACCACCAGCAGCACCAGCATCACATCCACCAGAGGCGTGACATTGATCTCGCTCATCATGCTGTCTTCCTGGGAAGCATTGCTAAAGCTCATATTAACCTCACAGCTTGTAATCGTGCTTTTGCGCCAACCGCAAAAAATCATGGGCAAAATTTTCAAGGTCGGTCGCGTGTACTTTCAGCCGACGCAGAAAAAAATTATAGGCCAGTACCGCCGGCAGTGCAGTGGCGATACCGATGGCGGTGGCGATCAGTGCCTCACCGATCGGGCCGGCCACTACATCCAGCGAGGCTGAGCCACTTGCACCAATATCCTGTAAGGCATGCATGATGCCCCATACCGTACCAAACAAACCAACGAAAGGTGCAGTGGACCCAATGGTCGCCAGTTCCGCCAGGCCGCGCTCGTGATAGCGCTGAATGTTCTGCAACTGCTGGCGTAACTGACGCTGCAACACCTCGTGCGGTGCGCCAAGATGTTTCAGATCCCGATGCACCTCACCCAACGTCTTCAATTCGGCAAATCCCGCTTGTGCCAAGCGTGCGATATCACCTTGACTGGTATTGGCCACCCGCTCCGCTTCACTCCACTCGTGCGCCTCCCAGAAATTTTCGTTGAAGCCCTTGTCTTGCCGCCTGACCTGATATTGCTTCCACAGTTTAAACAGGGCGATCGACCAAGTCACAATAGACAGTAAGATCAGCAGAACAAGCGTCGCAGCGACGATAGGTGAGCTAACCGCAAAAAAATCATTCATACGCCGTCATCCTCTAAAGAAAACTTGATGGGAACTAAAAACCACATGGTAACCGGTTGGCCCAAGCGGCGGGCCGGTGCAAAGCGCCAAGTCTTGACGGTCTGCAGCGCGGCTTTGTCCAGTATCTCGTAACCGCTAGTTTGATGCAGTTTAACCTCGCCCGCCTTGCCTTCCGCCAGCACCTCGACGTTGAGTATCACCTTGCCCTGATATCCCATACGCCGCGCCACCATGGGGTATGGTGGGCGTGGATTGTTGAGGTAATCAGCACGGTAATCCGGCTCGGCATCCAACTGCACCGGCGCTGGTGGTGTTTCGTTTTGTACAGCGGGCGCTGTTACCTCTTGAATAACTGGTGCGGGTTCGCTTGCCGGTTCAGGTTCGACTTCACGTGGTTCTGGTTTGGGCTCTGGTTCTGGTTTGGGTTCTGGTTTCGGTTTGGGTTCTGGTTTCGGTTTGAGTTCTGGTATCGGTTCCGGCTTGGGCACTGGCTGCGGCACAACATCAGCCTGTGGTAGACGGACATTGGCGAATGAAATGGATAACTCATTGATCGCCACTTTGGGTAACTCCGGTTGCAGCAGCCAACCTGCAATGAGAATCAAGTGCAGCAGCACAACGATGCCGACCACAATCAGACGTTCATACCAGCGTGACTCCGGCGGAGTATCGTGGAACAGGGCATCCATGCAAATATAGGGCAAACTGAATTGAAGAGTTGCCATGCTACCAGCGCCCCTCCAACGTAACCAGCAAGGAACGATAGCCGCCACTGCGTGTGGACAGGTAATAACTGTCGTTACCATTTAGATAACGCATCTCCTGCACCGTATCTGCAGCCAGCAGATTCTGTCCGCTGGCACGCAGATTGTATTTAGGTGTCAGCTTGTAAAGCCAGAATGCATCGAATGTTGTCCTGGCTTGGATCAATGCATATTGCTCGCCCGGAATATCGGTTTCGCTGCGTCCGGACTGTTGCAGCGAAACACCATAACTGGACTGCCATGCCGGCAGGCTTTGATCAACTCCCGCCGACAACACATAACGCGGCGTGTCGCGCGCCATGCGGGTGAAACCAAGGCGGGTATCGTTCACGCGCGCATGCGGCAAGGTCAGGTGAGCCTTCACCGTTGCCCCTTTCCAACCCAAACTGTCGGTACGCACTTTGCCATCCAGTTCCCACCCCCAATGCAGTGCATTGCCTTCGTTATAGGGTCGATCTATCCAGCGAAGAGTGGAAACATCCTGCTGCACACGCCTTTCGATGAAATCCTCGGTCGAACGCACATACAGATTTGTGCCGAACACCCCTGCTTCCCGATCGAGATAGCGTTCCAGCACCACCTCGAAATTCAAGTTTCGCTCCGGTGCAAGATTCGGATTGCCGCGTTTATCTGCCTCCAGCGGGGTGTTGGCGGCAATACTGCGCGAGACCGTATCGCTGATCTCATCCAGTCTCGGCAACTTCAGGCCCGCACCGAGCGAGGAGCGCATCACCCATTTATCCAGCGGCTCCCAGCGCACCGCCAGTGAAGGCAACAGGCGCCCATGCTGTTGCACTACCGCATCCGAATTCAGCCTCATGTATTCGCCGCGCACGCCCGTCGTCAGCACCAGCGCGGGCAGTAACGACCAATCATCCTGCACCCATGCGATACTGTGCCGCTCACTCACCTCGTGCGTGGAGGACGTCACAAAGCTGCCGCCGAGATCCTGCTGTTCACTGCGCCCAAGATGGACGTGCTCCAGCCCCACCGCCAGCAGATGACTGCCCAGCGGGCGATCCAGGCGCAAGGCTGCATTGAACTCGTTTTCGTCATTTCGCGAATGCTCGGTCGAAGTGGTCAGGGTATTTGCCGCATCGTGGGCGTACCGCTGCACATCCACCGTGCGTTGGGCGTGATTGAGCGCAACCCGCCCCGATAATTTGGCATCCACCAAATGCTTCTCGCCTTCGGCGCGCAACCGCAACAGGCGGCGATAATTCTCTTCACGGCTGGCGCGATCACCGTTGTATGCCAGCCCCGTGCCCAACACCGGATCGGCAAAGGCGCTTTGTACCATGTCGTTGTTGCGCCGGCCCAAGCCATCGAAAAACAGCGGCGAGACGGTTAATGTATCTCTGCCATCCTTCCACGTCATGCGCGGTGACAGCACGAACTCACGGAAGGTAAACAGGCCGTCCTCGCTTTCTTTCTGCCACAGAGTGCGTGTGCCTGCCGTCACATCCTGACGCTCGGTCTGGTCAAGGCCGGGTCTGCGATGCAGGTTCAGTGTGATCGGCAGCGTCCACCCGAAACCGCCCCCACCGCCGTTCTCGGTCCAGGTGAATTGTGCGTTGGGTTCATTGCCACGCCACCCCAGCGCCGCCTTCAGTGCAGTCGACCGCTTGGGCAGGGCTTTTTTCATGATGAGATTAACCGTCACCGATGCGGCACCGCCATGCTCGGCCGATGTTCCGCGCAGGATTTCTACGCGTTCGAGATCACCAGAAGGCAGCCTGCCGATCACACCCGCCACGATACGTGAACCGCCCGCCGGGCGTTCGCCATCCACCAGTATCTGCACCGAGTCACGCGACATACCGCGCGCACGATGACCATCCCCTTTGACCTCGACACCCGGCAGTTTGCCCAGGACCTCGCCTACGGTCATCACGCCAAGATTCTCGATTTCCTCGCGACCCAGGATGATTTTCTGCGTGTTGGCATCACGTCGTTCAGCCACGTCTGCACTTTTCGCCGTGACGGTGATTTCTTTTAGTGTGGGCGGCTCTTCAGCATACGCAGAGACGGAAAGTGAAATGGCGAGTGCAGTAATAGTAATGAGTTTCATGGGATGACACAGAAAATGGGGGCGATCAAAACACCAGTAAAATCCGGCGCAAGCCCAACGCAATCAATACGGCAGCGGCGCCCCAGCCTATCCAGCGGGTGATCCATTGCTGGTTGTCGCGCAGGTGATTTCCAAAAAGACTGATGAGGGGCAATAGTATCAGCAATGGTGTAAGGGCCGCACCCAGACCAAACGCCACGCCATTCGCCATCCCCAGTTTAATGCTGCCCGCTGCTGCACACACAGCGAGCAGCGAAGCCAACGGTGCGCACGGTGTCAGACTCAATGAGAATCCCAGTAACAAAGGCGGTGTGCTCCCCGCACTTTTAGCCACGCCACAAGGCGAATGGGGTTTGGCCGCACGCAACAACCAGACACCTGCCACGATGGAGGCAAAACCAATCACCAGATTACCCGTTCCGC
>JBAZFV010000073.1:4634-9547 GCA_041653255.1 Sideroxydans sp.
ACCTGCGACAACCATGTTCCTGCTGCTGCTGCAACCGCGCCCAGCAGGGTGTAGGCAAGAATGCGGCCGGCAGCGAACAAGCCCGTGTCACGCCATACCTGTAGCTGTGTGCCGCCACGCCCCAGCACCCAGGTTCCCATGAATGGCAGACAGGTGACAGTACACGCGGTAAGTCCCAATGAAACCCCCAGCAACCACACGGTGAATAGTGTGGTCTGTTGGGGAAGCAGCGATAGATCGAGAAAGTCACCCATTATTCATGCACCTGTTTTGGCAGGATAGGAATCACCCGTCTCTTTGGCATACCCTCGGGAGACTCATATTTGACGCGTTGTTTGTATTGCTCGCGTGACGACCTGAACAGCGGCACACCGAAAAATTTAATCTGGATCACATCATCGTCAGGGCAGAACTCCACACAACGGCCACACATGGTGCAATCCTCGTGGAATGCCTTCCTTCCGTGTTCCCGTCCGATCTCATGGATATCCATCGGACAGGCTTTCTCACACACGCTGCATTTGTCGCACTTGTCATTTTGTTTCTTCACCAGCTGCATCGGCGAGATCTTCTGGAACAGGGCGTTCCACGACAGCAACGGGCAGATGCGGCAGAACGGCTGACGCACCGCCAGTGCGGCGATGATGACAAAGCCGAATAGCGTGTTGCCCAGTGCACCAAGAAAGAAACTAATGCCGCCCGAGGTCTTCACGGCAATCTGTTCAACATCGGCAGTCAACAGCGTGGTTACCAGCCGCGAGGGACAGACCTGGCAAAAGGGATCACCCAGCTCATTCGATACCGTACCAAGTCCGGCCAGCAGTGGCAGACCGAGCACCAACACCAGCAGCATCAGCCATTTGACAGGACGGACCCTACCGACGTTGCCCCTGTCGAAACGATGCAACGGCCTGCCCAGCTTCCGGCCGATGCGGTAAACGATTTCCTGCACCGTACCCATCGGACAGACCCAGCCACAGAAAGCCTTATTGAGGAAAAAGAAAAAAGCAAAAAAGGTGGCGACCGAAATCGCCGTTGGAATCAGTATGCTGTAGGTTATCTCCTGAGCCTTGACCAACGCCTCACCGATGCGGTGATGAAACTGGTGCTGATTGACGATCAGAATGCAATGATCCCCCGTGGACTTATCGTAGGCGCAGGCCAGCGAAGGCAGTGCCTGTGAAATTCGGTCAACCGTATAGGTGCCGAGCAGTACGCCGCCATAGACTGTGACGAACAGCATGAGAATCTGGACAGTGAAGCGGAAACGCGTCAGCGTCGGAAAAATGGTTTTCAGCATGTCAGGATTCCTTGTTGTTGGTGTCAACCACTACCGGTTTTTTGTTCTTGCGTTGGCGCAACAACGGTGTCGCACCGATCATCCCCAGCAGGGTGAAACCCAACCCCAGCGCAAGGTTGCGCTGGTCGAAGGCATCCGGACCATAGGCACTGTTGAACGCAGTCAGGTAAGTCTTGCCGTTCGCGACATGTTGTGTGGCAAGCACCAGATCGGCCGCCTTGCGCGCGCCGTGATCGTGCCCGCCACCCTGCTTCACTTCTTCGACCATCTTGAAGTCGTCCGGCACGCGCACGGTGAGCACACCTGCCGCATCCGTCATCAGCGCCATCCTGCTTCCGTTGGAAGTCGACAGATCAACTTTCTGCCCGGCGAGGGGTTGCCCGTTAAAACGCGCCAGAAATTGCCAATCTTCATTGGCGCGATAACGCGAATGCTCGCGCGGGAAGGGCTGCGGAATGATCTCCAGTTCATTCTTTTGCTGCATGAACATGGCGGTCGGGTTCTTTGCACTGCGTTCGCCGAAGTAATACACGGTCGATGCAACATGAACGGCGTCACCCTGCTCTTCGCGCGCAGTCAACATCTGAAAGCCGCCTGTGGTTGGCTTGTCCAACCTTGCACCGCCTAGCTCCATCGGCAATTGACGGTGAGCATCCGCGTCTTGCAGATTGTTCGACCAGGCATCGATATTGGCTGCCACAATATTTTGCGGCACCACCGTAATGATCCTGCTTTCACGATTTGCACCGCTCATCTTGGTCTTCAGCGTGGGAAATTCTGTCCATGCCGTTGGTCTCGGCATATCCCTCGCACCCATCGCGCCGCTCATGGCAGCATGGTCATGCCCTCCCTGCACCACCGCCCGTGGCGGCTCCACTGCATTTGATAATGGGGCGAAGACAAGCAGTAATACCCCGATCGCATTCATTCTCATATCCAACTCCACTTAAAAGACTGCGGAAAGCCCGGCTGTCCACACCCGACCCGGGTCGACTGTGATGGACATGTCTTCGGCGTTGTAAACCCCGTCGCCATTACCGTCCGAGCCACCTCGTATGGTGCTGTAGTAGAAGCGGTCAAACAGGTTGTCGATGCGTGCGAATGCCGACCACTTCACGCCTTGATCGGTCTTGAGATCATAGTTGACCATCGCGTTGAACAGCGTGCGGCCACCCACCCAGACCAGATTCACTTCATCGGCATACATTCCACTCTGCGCATTCATTTCGGCGCTGAAGGACAATGCCTGCGTATAACGGTAGCGCGTGGACAGGTTCATCTTGTGATTGGGCGTGCGCGGCACCACGTTGCCGGTATTGTTGTACAGCACGGAAGGCAATGAGCCGCGCACCCCCATGGACATCCAGTAAGAGTCATTTTTTGTGAACTTCGCATCCAGATAGGTGTAGGCAAGATCAGTCGACCATGCCAGCTTGGAATCCGTCTTCACACCCAGCTCGACACCGCGATTGCGCACGCCGCCGATATTCTGGTATTGCTCGGTAACCGGATCGGCCTGGTACTGGCCACCGGTATTCAGGATGTAATCTTTGCGGTCGATCTGGAAGTACGCCACATCCATGTCCAGCGCGACATCGAAGAGCTCGCTCTTGGCGCGCAGGCCGATTTCCTTATTCCAGGATTTTTCCGGGACCAAGTCAGGATTGGCCAGCACCGTTCCGGTCGGCGAGACGGTACTGCCATACAACTGGCCGATGGTCGGTACGCGAAAACCGCTGGAAATATTCGTGTATATCTCACGCTCCGCCGACAGTGCGTAATTCAGGCCGGCACGCTCCGACCAGACGTTGAAACTTTTCTGACCCGTATTGGTTTTGCCTGCCGCAATTTGCGCCGCCGTCAACGGGATGAAACTCTCGTAACCGGTATCGATATTGTCGTGACGCGCATTCAGGGTAATGGTCAGCGGGTCGGTTGCCTGCCATTTGAATTCGCCGTATATCGCCCTGGTATCGGATGTGGAGAAGCTGTCTTCAGTCGTTGCCCCGGCGAGGTTCAGTGGATTTGCAACGCCGACCGGTGAACTGCGCGATGTGTAGGTCACCAGGTTCTTGGTAAGGGCAAGATCCGAGAAAGATTGCAAATCCAGTCCCGCCATCAGGCCGATCTGTTTGCCGCCCCTGCGCCACTCTGTCTTCAGCCCTTTCTGCTCCTGCTTGGTATCGGCGCCGTTAACATAGGCATCGTTCATCGTGCCCATGTCGCTGGCAACAGCAGTGCCGTTCAGAAATGCTCCGCCGGCAGTCCGTAAATAGCCTCTCGGATTGGAATGGCTGAAGGTGTGATCCTTGAATACATAGGTGTTCACCAACAGGCTGCCACTCGCTCCGAAATCCTTGGCATAGGTAACGTTCGCCTTATCCAGATTAACGTCGTACATGCGCGCATAATCCTTGCCGCCACTGAAGCTTTGCGGATCCAGCCATGCGTTGGTCACGCCCGTCACTGTGCCGTGGCTATCCTTGGCGCGAGTGGAATTCTCGAAACCGAATGCGATGTCGCTGGTCTCGTCGATCATGTATTGCAGTTTGCCGTTCAGATACTTCGCAAAGGAATTTCCCTGGTCGTGATAGCCATCCGTTTGCCGTTTGGTAGCCTGCACATGCCCAACCCAGTTGCCCTCGGAAAAGCCGGCACGCAACAGACCCTTGCGATAATTGAAGCTGCCCGCTTCGGCGCTCGCCGTAAACCCGGCCATTTTCGCGCCGCGTTTGGTGGTGATGATGACCGCTCCCGATAGCGCATCCTCGCCGAACAGGTAAGAAGCACCGCCCTTGATAACCTTGATCGACTCGATATTATCGAGGTCAATATTGACGCGCCCGGTACGCTCCTGCACGGGCACACCGTCAATAACGATCGCCACACCCGGCTTTTCTCCCATGTAGCGCTGCGCTTCAACGCCGCGCAGCATGATCTTCACCGAGTCACCACTTTGAACTTCAGCTGTCACTCCAGGGATAGATTCCAGAATCTCGACAATATTCTTGCCATGTTCTTCATCCACTTTCTTGCCGCTGATATTGTTGATATTGCTCGGCTCACCGCGCTTGGAATCGAAACGATCATCGATGGTGGTCGAAGTCACCGTCACCTCCGGCAAAGAGCCGACCTCGGCCCGGGCAACTTGCTGGACCGTCAGTGCCAGCACTCCGCATGCGATGATTCTCCCGCTTATTTTCATTACTTCCCCCTTGTCGTTATCATCCTGAAAGAAACATGCGAATTCTATGAATGATTTATCTCCGTGGGAATGCGACATGATGTCGCACCACTGTCCATATCCATCCAGACATATCCGGGACAGCCAGTTTTTTCATTCCATCCTCTTGAATACCTGAACTTAGACCCCATAACCCGAAGAGGAAAAATAGGAGATGCCAATGAAACAGCAGGAAAATCAGCAGCAAATCGAGCAACAGGAAGCCATCGACGCAAATGAAACACCCGCAGCGCAAACGGCGGACAAGATTCCCAGCATGGAAGAGATGTTGCAGGAAGCCGAACGCCGTGCGCAGGAGCACTACGATGCGTGGATGTACGCCAAGGCCGAGGGGGAGAACATTCGTCGGCGCGCGGCAGAGGATATAAG
>JBAZFV010000074.1:0-9408 GCA_041653255.1 Sideroxydans sp.
GCGTGCCGCAGGATGGCAGGGCTACTGGATCGATGCCGCTTCCACGCTACGCATGGAAAAAGATGCGGTCATCATCCTCGATCCGGTCAACCTGGACCTCATTAGAAAATCGCTGGCGAACGGCGGCAGAAATTTTATCGGTGGTAACTGCACCAACAGCATCCTGCTGATGGGCTTGGGTGGTTTGTTCCAGGCCGGATTGGTGGAATGGGTGTCGTCCATGACTTATCAGGCGGCGAGTGGCGCGGGTGCGCAGAATATGCGCGAACTGTTGCAACAGATGGGGGTGGCGCATGCGTCGGTGGCGGACATGCTGGCCGAAGCGAACTCCCCGATTCTTGAGATCGACCGGCGCTTGACCGCAGCCATGCGTTCCGGTGAGATGCCGACCGAACATTTTGGCGCGGTACTGGCAGGCAGTCTGATTCCGTGGATCGACAAACAGCTCGACAACGGCCAGTCCAAGGAAGAGTGGAAGGGGTGTGCCGAAATCAACAAGATACTCGGCACAGAGCAAGTCATTCCGGTTGATGGTCTGTGCGTGCGCATCGGTGCGATGCGTTGCCATAGTCTGGCGTTGACGCTCAAGCTAAAGCGCGACCTGCCGCTGGCCGATATTGAAGCGCTGATTCAAGGCGGCAACCCATGGGTCAAGTTCGTACCGAACCAGCGCGAACTGACAGTGCGCGAATTGAACCCGGTGGCGGTGGCGGGCAAACTGGACATCGCTGTTGGTCGTGTGCGCAAGATGCAAATGGGCGCGGAATACGTCAGCGCATTTGTTTGTGGGGATCAGTTGTTGTGGGGTGCGGCGGAACCGTTGCGTCGTATGTTGCGTATTTTGCTGGACAGGTAATGCGTGCAGAAAAACGGTTGCTTACCGCTGCTTAGTGCCGGAATCTAGAGGGTGTATGAGCTTGCATCACTAACCCTCTGATGTTAGTCTGAATATTGTCAAGGAAAGAAAAGGGTGGCAGCGTGCTAAAAACGATCTTGAAAACGTCGGGCTTGATGGTCTGCCTGCTGGCGTTCAGCGTTGCAAATGCAACAGGGCTGGGTGGAATTACGGTTTCTTCCAACTTGGGGCAACCGCTGCGGGCCGAGATCGAATTAGTCTCGGTGGAAAAGGCGGATCGTTCGAGTATTTCAGCCAAGCTGGCCGCAGCGGATGCCTTCAAGATTGCCGGAATCGAGTATCCCTACGCGTTGCCGCGACTCAAGTTCGATGTTATTGAGCGCGATAGCAACCAACCACGCATCCGCATCACTTCCGCTCAACCCATCAACGAACCTTTTGTCACCTTGCTGGTTGAGGTGGTTTGGTCGTCCGGCAAGCTGTTGCGCGAATACACCTTCTTGCTGGATCCGGTCGGATATAACGTTCCAGTCCAATCCGCCCCAATCATCAGCCCTGTGGCTCCGGCAGTACCTGTCACACCAGTAGTGGCCACGGCAGAGCCAATGGTTGCACCTGCTATTCCTGTTGCACCAGAGACGCCTGTGGCTGATACAGGATCCGACGCCGACACCCTTGCTACAAAAACAGAAGAAGCGACTCTGGAAACGCAGGCAGAGATTCCAGCCCAGGCCAGTGTGGAAAAGGTGGAACCCTCACCCGCAGAGTCTGTGGTAGTCGAACAGGATATTGCAAGTGAAGAGTTGCCTCCGCCGGTGGTGGTGCAAAGTGCGCCTATTGCGGTCGTGCGTGGTGATACCTTGAGCAAGATCGCGCTGAAAACCAAACCGGCAGATGTCAGTCTGGAACGCATGCTGCTCGCACTGTATCGTGCGAACACGAGTGCATTCGTTGGAAAGAACATGAACCGCCTGCAGGCGGGCAAGGTAATTCGACTGCCGGATGCGGCAGAGATTGAGGCCATCGGCCAGAAAGAGGCAGTGCGGGAGTATCGCGCCCAGGTCACTGATTGGAATGCTTATCGCCAGCAATTGGCCGCCGCCAGAGTGCAATCAAGCGAGCAGGCTTCACAGCAAACTGATTCCGGCAAAGTGACTGCTTCCGTTGCGGAATCAGTGCCTGCTGCAAAAGAACCGGCAAAAGAAATCCTGAAACTATCCAAGGGGCAAGTGCCTGGAGATAAGGCGATTGGTGGTAAATCGAGCAGCAAGGAAGAAGACGCGGTCGCTCGCGAGAAGTCATTGCGTGATGCGCAGGAACGCACTGCATTGCTGGAAAAGAACGTCAAGGATCTGCAGCGGTTGGCCGATCTGAAGAAACAGCAAACGGAAACAGCAACACCCTCTCCAGCCGCACCTCCCGGTGCTGGTGCAGCGGTCAAACCGGCTCCGAAACCGGCTCCGAAACCGGCAGTTCCAGCACCAGTACCAGTTTCTGAAACGGTAGCCCCCTCTTTCCTGGATGAACTGCTGGGTAATCCTGCATTGCTGGGAGGCGCTGCCGCGGGATTGCTGTTGCTGCTGGGTGGAGGATTCTGGTTGTCCCGCCGCCGCTCGGTCAGGCCAGCAAAAGTCGCACTGGCAGAGGAAGATGGGAGCGATACCGGACGCATCACAGCACCGGTAATACCTTCTCCGGAGACGGGTGATTTCACGCAGCAGGCATCTGACGCTAAAGGTGCAGAAGAAAGGCCTTCCGAGGAAGTGGATCCCATTGCCGAAGCAGATCTATTCCTTTCATTTGGTCGTGATACCCAGGCTGAAGAGGTGCTCAAGGACGCACTGTCTGCCAACCCGGGAAATCTGCCAGTCATCCTCAAGTTGCTTTCTATCTATGCGAACCGCAAGGATGCCAACACATTCCTGACTTATGCGCGTCAGGTCAAGGAGAGCGGGGATGAGCCTGCTTGGGGTAAAGCGGCCGCGATGGGGCGCGAGCTGGAGCCGAATAATCCGCTGTATGGTGGCGCGGGTGAGTCAACACCAGAACATTTGGTTAGCGCCGAGCCTGCAGTAGATTTTGATCTTGGCTTTGGTGAGAAAGCTGACGCACCTATGGCTAATACGATGGATACCATGGTCATGGATGGCACTGCGTGGCCAGCACAGAAATCAGGCGCGGGATCGCCAAATTTAATCGACTCCATTCCCGAGGAAACACCGACTGAAGAATCAACCGTTATTCTGTCAACCGAAGATACGCGTGCCATACAGGATCAGCCGATGGATTTTGATGTTACAGGAACGCGCCCACCCGTCGGGGCTGGTGCTGCAAATCCGGCAGAGACCGAAGCGGATGATCTGATGTTTGATATTACTTCGACTCACCCCGGGATGAAGACGAGCGAGAACGGCACAACGAAATCAGATATGCCAAATGATGCTGATGATTTGATTTTCGACGTAACCGCAACCCATCCAGGTATCGTCGCAATGGAGCAGGCGGAGAAGCCGGAGGCAGACGAGTCGCTCGCTTTTACCCTGGACATTCCGGATGACTTCAAACAGGGTGCTGGAGCCAAAAAGACCGAAGCGCCAATGGATATCGGCTTGGGTGACATCAGCCTGAATCTGGATGGAATTGGTGCGGTCAGTACTGATATCGCAACAGATACCAAAGATGAGCGGTGGCAGGAAGTCGCCACCAAGCTCGACTTGGCCAAGGCATATCAGGAAATGGGTGATGCGGCCGGGACACGCGAGATTCTGGATGAGGTGATGCGCGATGGCGACGAGTCGCAGCGAGCGAGTGCCCAAGCCATGCTCGATCAACTCTGAAGCATGAATGTGATCGCAACGGCAGCCGAGCGGCTGCCGTTTTCTTTTGAGTAAGCACAAGATGCCGCATCCGGCTGTACAAATCCTCGTTTGGTTGGCGCTGGCCTTTCTGGCGCAACGATTGCTGCCTTTGTATCTGTTGCCCTTTAGTTTGCTGCTGCTGGCAATTGCCCTGCGCCTGTGCACAAAACAATTGCTGAAGTTGCTCAAGCGCACGCGCTGGATAATGCTTTCACTCTTATTGATCTATGCCTATTCAACCCCGGGGACGGCGCTGATCGGGGCTTGGGGTGTCTACGCACCAACGATTGAGGGATTGACGGATGGTGCCTTGCAGCTTGGGCGCTTGCTGGCGATGTTGTCCGGTCTGGCGATTCTTTTGTCCCTGCTCAACCGCGAACAATTCATCGGCGGCATCTATGTGCTGGCTTATCCCTTGCGCTGGATAGGTATCGCGCGCGAGCGCGCTGCGGTACGTTTGGCACTGACCCTGCAATATGCCGAGCCGACCATGGGTGACACGGCAGCGGACTGGCGCGGCGCGATCCGCAGTGCCCTGGCGTGGCAGGCTACGGAAGCGGGGCAGATCGAATTGCAACAGCCGGCATGGCGGAGTATTGATGTCGTGTGCTTGCTGTTCAGTCTGACAATTATTTTGCTGGGGGTGCGATGAGAATTGCACTGGGGGTGGAATATGACGGCAGCGCCTACAACGGCTGGCAGAGCCAGCCCGACGTGCCGAATGTGCAGGATACCCTGGCTGCTGCCCTGTCGCGGATCGGCGGGGAGCTGATTGTGGTGCATGCCGCCGGTCGTACCGATACCGGCGTCCATGCGCTGGAGCAGGTCGTGCATTTCGATACCCATTCCGTGCGGCCGCTCTCGGCCTGGGTGCGCGGGACGAATGCCTTGTTGCCGAAAGATATTGCCGTGTTATGGGCGCATACCGTGCAGGAAACGTTTCATGCGCGCTTCTCGGCTGAGGCGCGCAGTTATCAGTATGTACTGCTCAATCGGCCGCAGCGCAGCGGCGTGCATCACGGCAAAGTCGGCTGGTTCCATGTGCCTCTGGATGTAGCCGCGATGCGGCAGGCAGCGAATTTCTTATTGGGCGAACACGATTTCAGCGCGTTCCGCGCCACGCAATGCCAGGCGAAATCACCTGTCAAGCATTTGACCCGGCTCGACATCCGTCAGCAGGGTGACACGCTTATTATCGAACTCACCGCGAGTGCCTTTTTGCACCATATGGTGCGCAACATCGTCGGCTGCTTGGTGTATGTCGGCAAGGGCAAGTATCCGCCACTGTGGCTGCGCGAAGTGCTGGATGGGCGCGAGCGTAAATTTGCGGCACCAACCTTTGCGCCGGACGGTTTATATCTGCAGCGTATCCATTACGCACCCCACTGGGGGCTGCCGCAGATGCGCCTCGAATAACAGTTACAATGCGCGCATGACCCGAATCAAAATCTGTGGCATTACCCGTGAACTGGATATTCAGAACGTGGCGGCCAGCGGCGCGGATGCGCTTGGTTTCGTTTTCTACATACCCAGCCCCCGTCACCTCGACCTGGCACAGGCGGTGCAGTTGGCTCGTGCGGTGCCGCCTTTCCTGACCTTGGTGGGACTGTTCGTCAATCCGCAGGTTGCTTACGTGCGTGAGGTATTGGCGCAACTGCCGCTGGATGTGTTGCAGTTTCATGGGGAAGAATCAGCGCAGTTTTGCGCGCAATTTGGCAAACCCTATCTGAAGGCGATTCGGGTCAAAGCCGGGGTGGATTTGGTAGAATGCGCAGCCCGTTATGCCGATGCCCAGGGCTTGTTGCTCGATGCCCATGTCGATGGTGTGCAGGGCGGCAGCGGCGAGACGTTCGACTGGAAGTTGATTCCACCTGACCTGCCGTTGCCGGTGATCCTGTCCGGTGGCTTGCATGCGGGCAATGTGGCTGAGGCAATCAAGCAGGTGCGCCCTTACGCGGTGGATGTGTCCAGCGGTGTGGAGGCGGTAAAAGGAATCAAGGATGCGGCGAAGATCGCGGCATTCGTCAATGAGGTCAATAAAGTCGATGTACAACTATCCTGACGCACGCGGCCACTTTGGCCCCTACGGTGGCATCTACGTCGCCGAGACATTGATGGGCGCGCTGGAAGAACTTAACGCCGCCTATGAGAAATATCGCAATGATCCTGAATTCGTTGCTGAGTTCGAGCGCGATCTGAAGTATTACGTCGGGCGTCCCAGCCCGATTTATCACGCCGAACGGTTGTCCGCCCATCTCGGCGGGGCGCAGATCTACCTCAAGCGCGAAGACCTGAATCACACCGGCGCGCACAAGATTAACAACACCATCGGCCAGGCGCTGTTGGCGAAACGCATGGGCAAGCAGCGCGTAATCGCCGAGACCGGTGCCGGGCAGCACGGCGTGGCGACGGCGACAGTTGCGGCGCGGATGGGTATGGAATGCGTGGTGTATATGGGTGCCGAAGATGTGCAGCGCCAGTCGCCGAATGTGTTCCGCATGAAACTGCTGGGGGCGACCGTGGTGCCGGTGCACAGCGGATCGAAGACGCTCAAGGATGCGCTGAACGAAGCCATGCGCGACTGGGTGACCAACATCGAGAACACTTTTTACATCATCGGCACGGTGGCGGGGCCCCACCCGTATCCGGCGATGGTGCGCGATTTCAATGCCGTGGTCAGCCGCGAATCCATCGTGCAGATGCCGGAGATGATCGGCACAATGCCGGATGCGGTGATTGCCTGCGTCGGCGGCGGGTCCAACGCGATGGGCGCGTTCTACCACTACATCGATGTGCCGCAGGTGCGCCTGATCGGGGTTGAAGCGGGCGGGTACGGGATCGAAACCGGCAAACATGCAGCGCCGCTCACGGTCAACGCGCCGGTCGGCGTGCTGCACGGCAACAAGACTTACCTGATGCAGGATGCCGATGGCCAGATCATCGAGACGCATTCCATTTCCGCCGGGCTGGATTATCCCGGTGTGGGACCTGAGCATTGCTGGCTGAAGGACACCGGACGTGCCGAGTACGTTGCCATTAACGATGATGAGGCACTGGCGGCATTCAACGATCTGTGTTGCTTCGAGGGTATCATCCCTGCACTCGAATCAAGCCATGCGCTGGCGCATGCGATGAAGATCGCACCGGGCATGAGCAAGGATAAGGTGATGCTGGTGAACCTTTCCGGGCGCGGCGACAAGGATATCAACACAGTGGCCAAACTGCAGGGAATCACGCTATGAGCCGCATTCAAGCCACGTTCGAGCAACTCAAGCTACACCAGCGCAAGGCGCTGATCCCGTTCATCACGGCGGGTGACCCGAACCCGCAACTCACCGTGCCGCTATTGCATGCGCTGGTGGCGGCAGGCGCGGATGTGCTCGAACTCGGCGTGCCATTCTCCGACCCTATGGCTGATGGGCCGACCATCCAGCGCGCTTCGGAACGCGCGCTCAAACATCATATCGGTCTTCATCATGTGCTCGATATGGTGGCCGAATTCCGCCTGAAAGATGCGCATACACCGGTCGTGCTGATGGGCTACGGCAACCCGATTGAGGCGATGGGCTGGGAGACGTTTTCTCGGCGTTGTGCCGAAGTGGGCGTGGACGGCGTACTGACCGTTGATTTTCCACCGGAGGAAAGTCATGATGCATTTGCCCATCTGGAAGCGCACGGTATCGATCCGATCTTCTTGCTGGCACCGACCACACGCGATGAGCGTGTCGCACAAGTGGCCAAATTGGCGCGCGGTTACGTGTATTACGTTTCACTGAAAGGTGTCACCGGTGCGGGAAATCTCGACCTGACCGCCATCGAACAGAAGTTGCCGCAACTGCGCCGGCACATCAAGCTGCCTATTGGTGTCGGTTTCGGCATCCGCGATGGCGCAACGGCGCACGCAGTTGCTGCGTTGTGCGATGGCGTGGTGGTTGGCAGCCGTATCGTGCAGGAGATCGAGGATTCGCCCGAACAGGAAGTGGTCGCCAATATAGGGCGGCTGGTGAAAGAATTGCGTCAGGCAATCGATAATTAGAGGAGAGAACAACATGGGCTGGTTCCAGAAATTATTGCCACCAAAGATTAAACACCGCGAAAGTGAAGACAAACGCAATGTGCCGGAGGGACTTTGGTTCAAGTGTCCGGACTGTCAGGCGGTGCTGTACCACGCCGATCTGGAAAAGAACCTCAGCGTCTGCCCGAAATGCAACCACCACCATCGCATCACAGCGCGTACCCGTCTTAACTGGTTGCTGGATGGTGAGGGACGTTTCGAGATCGGTGCCGAGATTTTGCCGGTCGATACGCTGAAGTTCAAAGACCAGAAAAAATATACCGAGCGTTTGGCGGATTCCAAAAAGAATACCGGCGAAGACGATGCATTGATCGTGTTGCAAGGCAGTATCCACGCAGTGCCGGTGGTGGCTGCCGCCTTCGAGTTCAGTTTCATGGGTGGCTCGATGGGGTCGGTGGTGGGTGAGCGCTTTGTGCGCGGTGTACAGGTTGCTCTGGAGCAGCAATGCCCGTTTATCTGCTTCTCCGCCAGCGGCGGTGCGCGCATGCAGGAGGGCTTGCTGTCACTGATGCAGATGGCAAAGACCAGTGCCGCACTCACCCAGTTGAGCGAGGCTAAATTACCCTTTATTTCAGTGCTGACCGACCCCACCATGGGCGGCGTTTCCGCCAGCTTCGCTTTTCTGGGGGACGTGGTCATCGCCGAACCCGGCGCACTCATCGGCTTCGCCGGTGCGCGCGTGATTCAACAGACCGTACGCGAGACTTTGCCGGATGGTTTTCAGCGTGCCGAGTTCCTGCTGGAACACGGTGCCATCGACATGATCGTGGATAGGCGTCAGATGCGCGACCAACTGGCTACGCTCATCACGTTGCTGACCAAGCAGGATGCGGTTGCGAAGCTGGAGGCGGCTTGATCCCAGAACTGCTTAACAGGGCCGCATCCACCACCGCCAACTTTTTTTCATTCGCTACTTGATACACGCTACTTTAGCCGACTGGCTAATTCATCTTGAATCCCTGCATCCCAAAACTATCGCGCTCGGTCTGGAGCGGATGGCGCAAGTCAAACAACGGCTGAACCTCAATCCTGACTTTCCCGTTGTTATCGTCGGTGGCACTAATGGCAAGGGCTCGGTGTGCGCAATGCTGGAGTCCATACTGCATGCGGCTGGTTACCGTGTTGGCTGCTACACCTCGCCGCATCTGTTGAGCTACAACGAGCGCGTGCGTATCGGCAAACAACAGGCGAGCGATGTGGAGTTGTGCGCGTCGTTCGATAAAATCGAGCAGACGCGCGGCGACATCCTGCTGACATATTTTGAATTTGGCACGCTGGCTGCCATGCAGTGTTTCATTTCTCACAAGGTCGATGTCGCCATCCTCGAAGTCGGGCTGGGTGGCAGGCTGGATGCGGTGAATGTGTTTGATGCCGACGTATCGGTGGTGACTAGCGTGGATATCGACCACACCGATTACCTGGGCGATACGCGCGAGCAGATCGCATTCGAGAAAGCGGGCATTTTCCGCAAAGACCGCGTTGCGATTTGTGCGGATAGCGATGTGCCGCAGGCGCTTCGCAGCCATGCACAGCAGATCGGCGCGGAGCTGTGGTGTCTTGGCGGCGAGTTCGGATTCAGGGCGCACCAGGGGCAATGGGATTTCTTTGGCAAATCCGGC
>JBAZFV010000075.1:0-9041 GCA_041653255.1 Sideroxydans sp.
GTGGTGAACGACACCCTGCAGACCTACGATCCGCGCATCTACGCGGTGGGCGAATGTGTGTTACATCGCGGCATCGCCTACGGGCTGGTGGCGCCGCTGTTCGAGCAGGCCAAGGTATGCGCCAATCACCTTGCGCAGCTCGGTATCGCCCGCTATACCGGCTCGGTCACTTCGACCAAGCTCAAGGTCACTGGCATCGATCTGTTTTCCGCCGGAGACTTCACGGGCGGTGCTGGCACGGAGGAAATCGTGCTGAGTGATCCCTCCGGCGGCATGTACAAAAAGCTGGTGGTCAAGGAAGACAAAATTGTCGGCAGCGTGCTGTATGGTGATACCGCAGACGGATCGTGGTATTTCCAGCTATTGCGCGACGGCCAGAATATCCATGAGTTGCGCGACCGCCTGATGTCGGGTCAGAGTCATCTCGGCAACAGCGGACATCAGGGCCAGAACAATGCAGCGTCCATGCCGGACGACATGGAAGTGTGCGGCTGCAACGGTGTGTGCAAGGGCACCATCGTCAAGGCGATCAAGGAAAAAGGCCTGTTCACCCTGAATGATGTGCGCAAGCACACCAAGGCTTCTTCCTCATGCGGTTCATGCACCGGACTGGTGGAGCAGATCCTCGCCTCCACCATAGGCGGCGCCTACCAGCCTGTGGATGCCAGCAGAAAACCCCTTTGCGGCTGCACCGACTACACCCATGAAGAGATACGCAAAGCGATCATCGAGCGCAAGTTGAAATCAATTCCGGAGGCAATGCAATTTTTTGAATGGCGCAATGTGAACGGCTGCGCTTCCTGCCGACCAGCGCTCAATTACTATTTGTTGTGCGCCTGGCCGCATGACTACCGGGATGACCCGCAGTCGCGCTTCGTCAACGAGCGCGCTCACGCCAATATCCAGAAGGACGGCACTTACTCGGTCATACCACGCATCTACGGCGGGGTGACGACTCCCGCGCAATTAAGGCGCATTGCCGAAGTGGCCGAAAAATATGATATTCGCGAGGTGCGATGTACCGGCGGCCAGCGCATCAACATGCTGGGCGTGAAGAAGGAAGATTTGCCGAAAGTCTGGGCCGACCTCGACATGCCCTCCGGCTTTGCTTACGGCAAGTCGATCCGCACGGTGAAGACCTGTGTCGGCTCGGAGTGGTGCCGTTTCGGCGTGCAGGATTCAACCAATATGGGCATCGCCCTGGAGAAAGCGCTCGACCGCATGTGGGCGCCGCACAAGGTGAAGCTTGCCGTATCCGGTTGCCCGCGCAACTGCGCGGAGGCGACCATCAAGGATGTCGGCATCGTCGGCGTCGATTCGGGCTGGGAGATCTATGTCGCCGGCAATGGCGGCATCAAGGCGGAAGTGTCGCTGTTTCTCGTCAAGGTGAAGAGCGCGGAGGAAGTGATGGAATATTCATGCGCCTTCATCCAGCTCTACCGCGAAGAGGCGCGCTATCTCGACCGTACCGTGCACTGGGTGCAGCGCGTCGGTATGGATTATGTGAAAAAACGCATCGTAGAGGATGCCGCAGGACGCAAAGCGCTGCACGAGCGGCTCACGGATGCGCTGCGCGATGAGATAGATCCTTGGCAGGAACGTGCACACGGCGTGGCGGCACAGGAATACACGCCTATCAGGTTTCAGTCATAGATAAACAGGAGAATGAGCATGAATGAATGGATAAAGGTATGCCCGCTTGACAGGATTCCACGGCTGGGTTCGCGGGTGGTCCAGAGCGAAAAAGGTGATATCGCCGTGTTCCGCAATGGTCTGGACGAGGTCTTTGCACTAATGGACAGGTGTCCGCACAAGGGCGGTCCGTTATCACAAGGTATCGTGTTCGACCGCAAGGTAACCTGCCCTCTGCATGGATGGACGATGCAGCTCGATAGCGGTGAGGCCGTCGCGCCCGACTGCGGCTGCACACGCCGCTACCGGGCACGCGTGGACAAAGGCGAGGTATACCTGAACCTCGGCTGACCATATTCAACTCAACAGGAGACTTGCCATGTATTTCGATACCATTGGCCATTTCGTCTCCCTCGCCACCAACAAGGCCGGCGCTTATGTGGACTTGGGCATCATTCTTGATGGGGGCGCCCTTCGGTATCGCCCTTATCTCATATTGGAAGAGGAAGAGGCTGCCTGTTGGTTTCAGCTATTACCTGCTCGACAATATCACGATGATAACCGCCAGGATAAAGGAAACACCTTTCCAGAAAAGTACTGGATTACGTTCCAGTAGTGGGGCACGGGTTTTATTCAGGAATACTTTATTCGGATGTCGCAGATCGTATAAAAATTCGGACAATTCTTCGTAACGCTTGTATGGATTTGGGTGTACCGCCTTCCTGATGACGTCATCAATCCATGCGGGGATTTCGCGCTCATCATGAAGTACAGAATGATAATTCAATCTGCTCTGTGCGGCTTTTGTTCTGGATTTTGCTACTTGGGTTCCATAGGGCAGATTGCCAGTCAACATTTGATAGGTAATCACGCCCAGAGAAAACATATCAGAGCGTGGCGTACCGCTCTCGCCCAGGAAATATTCCGGTGCAGTATATTGTGCCGTACCCAGTAGCTCGGTTCGCTCTATGGGTGTTGTAATTTCCATGATGCCTGCCACCCGGGTCGAACCGAAATCGATGATCTTCACCGTTCCGGTGCTGTCGATCATGATGTTTTCCGGCCTCAAGTCCTGGTGCAACATTTCCTTGCGGTGAAAAGCCAGCAATCCTTTGGCGATCTGTTCAACGATGCCGCGCACTGTTTCCAGGTCAGGCTTCGGGTTGTCGATCATCCATTGTGTCAAGGTCTGGCCATCAATAAATTCGGTGACGATATAGAGATAGTTGCGTTTCCGGGTCTGCAAACACGGTTTGAGCACATACGCGCTGTTTATGCGCCGCGCGATCCACTCTTCCATCAGAAATCGTTCGAGGTAGGCCGGATCAGCCCGAAGGTCGATGGAGGGAGTTTTTATGATGACTTGAGCGTTTGTTTCACTATCCACCGCTAGGTAAACGTGACTGCGACTGCTGGCATGCACCTCCCGGATGACTTGATAGCCATCGAGCATCGTCCTCGCTTCCAATACTGGTGGAAACAATAGCTCGTTCAAACGCTGACAAATCGCATTGGTATCCAGACCGGGTAATTCATCCACCCGGATAAGCTGGGCGGTGAGATTGTCCGTACTGCCTTGCGCGTAGGCTTTGTCTGTGATTTCTTGCGCCGTCTTATCCAGATCATCCCCATTTTTGCGGATAAGATTGATGAGGAGATCAGGATCAACATACTCATAAATACCATCAGTCACCAGCAGAAAAATATCGCCCACTTCAATCGGCAGCGCGTGATAATCAATTTCGAGTTCCTGGCTAACACCCAGAGCCCGGCTCAGGTGGCTTTTATCCTGAGAAACCCAATGCCGATGTTCCTTGGTCAATTGCTCCAGTGTATTGCCGCGCAATCGGTAGATCCGCGAATCGCCCACATGAAGAATGTGTGCCGTCGTCGATTTGATCACGATGGCGCTTAAGGTGCATACATAGCCTTTGTCTTTATCGTAACGGTACTCACTTTGCCTGGTCTGTGAATACAACCAGGAGTTGGTTGCGATTAATACCTGTTGTGCCGATTTTTTTACCGACCATGCTTCCGAGGTGCAAAAATAATCTGTTAAAAAGCTTCCAACTGCAGTTTCACTGGCAATTTGGCTGACCTCACTGCTGCTGATGCCGTCGGCCAGCGCAATGGCAATTCCTTTTGAAGTCAACAGCGGTTCTTCCGGTATATAAACACCGTGGAAATCCTGATTGGATTCTTTGCGGCCTTTATCGGAATGCTGTCCTGCGGATATTCTTAATTGACTGACCATCTTTTATACCTGAAGAGCCCCAGCCACTGATCGAGCTGAAATTTTAACAACCCCTGTAAGGAATAAACTTGCCGCTCATCATGATCTTGACACGGTCTGCTACCGTCCATCCCCGCCCTGACCTATGGCTGCCACCAGTTGAGTCCACATCGGTTGTTTGTACAGCTTATGCGGATGATCCATTCGGTGATTTTGTTGCGTGTCATGTTGAATCCCTTTACAAAATAAACTGTGATTGTTAAACCTCCGCACCTTGCAGGGCTGAGGCTCGGCCATGTTAAAAACAGATTAACTAAAAGAGCGTTTTGGTGCAGTTCTGATGTGCGTGCTATACAGGGTCAGCCCGGTGAATGCGAGTCCGCCAACCAAATTCCCCAGAACGGTGGGGATTTCATTCCAGATCAGGTAATCCATGATCGAGAATTCTCCGCCCATCATCAACGCTGAAGGAAACAGGAACATATTCACGACAGAATGCTCGAAGACCATCGCAAAAAACAGCATGATCGGCATCCACATCGCGATTACCTTGCCACTCACCGAGGTCGAGATCATTGCGCCGACCACACCCATAGAAACCATCCAGTTGCACAACATGCCCCTGATGAAGAGGGTCAGCATGCCCGCAGCACCATACTGTTCATAACCCAGCGTTCGCGCCATACCGATACCCGCGATCTTTTTGCCGACTGCATCGGGTTCGACGGAGAAACCATAAGTAAAGACGATTGCCATCAAAAGAGCGACGGTCAGTGCACCCCCGAGATTGCCGACGAAAACCAATCCCCAGTTCCTCAGTACGCCGCCAATGGTTACGCCCGGGCGCTTATCGATCAAGGCAAGCGGCGTTAGTACGAACACCCCGGTCAGCAGATCGAAGCCCATTAAATACAGCATGGCAAAACCAACCGGGAAAAGCATGGCGCCTACCAGCGGAGATCCCGTCTGCACAGCCACGGTAATCGCAAATGCCGCAGCCAAGGCGAGGATGGCCCCGGCCATATAAGCTCTAATCAGTGTATCTCTGGTTGACATGAATATCTTGGATTCACCGGCATCCACCATCTTGGCAACAAACTCTGACGGGACTAAATAAGACATATCATTTCCTCTCTCAATCTAAATTCATAGGGATGGATCATTTAAGAGCCGTTTGTATACGTATTCGTACGTAATATTCAAAAGCAATAGCCATGCCATAATAGAAAACAGTCTCTATCTTGCTGTTATCTTTACTGTTTTGTAGTAGCTTTTAGAATCAGGTGCAGGTGTTTTGCACCTTCTTGGTGTGATGTTATTAAATCGGTGCGTAAATCAGGCCACCTCTATCGCCGATGGTGTAGCGCTAATGCAGAAAGTGGCGGCGGCGAAAATGAATGCGCCCGCTGGTGAGCTGATTGCGCGTGCGTGCGCCATCCTGTGCAACTGGCTGGCCTGCCTGGCGCTGTGGATGACCGCCCGCACCAGTAGCGACACCGCCAAGCTCGGCGCGATCTTCTGGTGTCTGTTCGCGTTTATCGCCAGCGGCTATGAACATTGTGTCGCCAACATGACCGTCTTCGCCATCGCCCTGCTGGGAGAACATCCAGATACCGTCAGTCTGGCCGGTATGTGGCACAACCTAGTGTGGGTGACGTTGGGCAACACGATCAGCGGAGCACTCTTCATGGCCATGGCATACTGGTTCACCTCGAAGCCGGCCTTGCCAACCGTGGCGAACATCGTGAGCAACAATGCGTTACCGCTCGAGTCCGGCCATTGAGTGTCGCCGCAACCGATGCGGGAAATCGGCAGTCGTTGCAGAGAACACCGCTGGACATAAATCTCACACCCCACTGGTATCCGGCACTGTACTTCGTGAGAAGCTACTGCGCGAATAGATGCTGCGGGAGAATTCACGCGAGCGGGACATGTAATTCGACAGCTCGGCCTGTGTGTTCATACTGAAGCCGCGATACAAGTCCATGTCGTAGTCGCTAGCCTCGATCAGTTGTATCGCCTTGTTCAGGGCGTCGATGAATTCATCCCAGTTCGCGTACCGCTCCGCCGGGTTTTTCTGCATGGCGCGCTCGACCACGTCGGTGAGCACTTTGGGCAGTGCCTGGCGGTGGGTCTCTATCGGGATGATGGGGAAGTTCAATATCGCGATACGGGCGTCGAACTGGTTGTCTGCCTCGAAGGTGTAATGGCCGGTGAGCAGACGATACAGCACGGCCCCCAGCGAATAGATGTCCGAGCGATGATCGAGCGCTTCACCTTCGATCTGTTCCGGTGACATGTAGGCCAGACTGCCTGCCACCACAGCGCCCATCTCACTGACCGGGATGGCGCAGCCGAAGTCGGCCAGTTTGGCGATGCCGTTGGGCATGAGGATGATGTTGCCGGGCTTCACGTCGCGGTGCACCACACCCATTTCTGCAGCGTATTTCAGCGCTTCAGCCATTTGTGCCGTGACAGAGAGCACCTTGTCCAGCGGCAACAGATTGTCGACCTTGTCGTGCCGATCCAGCGGTTTGCCGTTGATGTATTCCATCACCAGATAGGCGCCGGTCGGTTCTTTCAGGTCGGCATCGATGACGCGCACGATGTTGCGGTGCTGCATCCTGCGGCCGAGTTCGACCTCGGTGGTGAACATGGCCTTGTGCAGTGCGGACTGGCTGGCTTTGCGCAGTTGCTTGAGCGCGACCGAAGCGTAGGAGCAGTCGCGCAGAGCAAGATAGACGTTGGAGGTGGCACCTTCACCCAGTTCGCGCACGATGGAGTAGGGACCGATACGAAGGATGGGTGGGCTCACTGACATGCGTGTGCAGTTTGCTTTCTTGGCATAAGGTCAGGACGCAGCCATAGAGTGGGTAGCGGCGGATTTAGTTTCCCGCCCACCCCACTGTTGGCAGGGTCAGGCAGCGATCTCGACCCGATTACGTCCACCTTCCTTGGCGCGGTACAACGCCTGATCAGCTTGTACAAAGCTTGCTTCCCATTCGCCCGCATCGTCTATGGACGCAATACCACTGGAAACAGTGATCTTGAATACCACGCCGTGGCTGACCACTTCATTGGCCGCAACCATCTTGCGCAAGCGTTCGGCGATGGAGCGCGCTTCTTCCAGTAAGGTATCGGGCAACAAGATGGCGAACTCTTCACCGCCATAGCGCACCAACAGGTCATGCGGACGCAGGTTGTGCTGCATGATGTCAGCCAGAGATTTCAACGCCGCATCACCGACCAGGTGTCCATAGTTGTCGTTGACCCGTTTGAAATGATCGATGTCCAGCACCATCACGACGCTGTGTTGTTTGTTGAGCGCACAGCGTTGCAACACACGCGGGAATGCTTCGCTCATCCAGTGTCGGTTGTGCACGCCAGTGAGTGCATCGACCGTAGCTTGATGCTCATATTGCGCACGCTGATTATGCGAGGTGATGAGAGCAGAATTGTCATGGCGCATGCGCCCGGCAATGATGGCGAGCAGGTTGCGTGCGACATCATGCGACTGGTCTACCAGTGACCACACCGTGTCGTGTGGCACCGCCAGCACGCGCGTGGGTTTGGTGGCGACCACCAGTGCAGAAGGGTTCTTGCCATCAACCAGTGATATCTCGCCGGTGCACTCGCCGGCGACCAGCGTTGCATGCTCCTCGGTTTGTTGTGAGGTTAGATGCACATTCAGCTCGCCGTCGAGAATGAGGTAAAGGTATTCGTTGGGTAATTCGGGTTGCAACAGTTTGTCGCCGCTATTCAGCGTCCGCACAACACTGCGTTCGAGCATGTATTCGACGCTGGAGAAGTCCAGGTTGAGGAACAACAGGTTCTGTTCGATAGCGATGCGATCCTGATCACTCATGGCCCCCCCGGTTTGTCGGTTTCAGCGAAATACGATGGTCTTGTTGCCGCATACCAGCACGCGATCTTCCACGTGGTAGCGCAGACCGCGCGCGAGCACAGTTTTCTCGATATCGCGCCCGTAGCGCACCAGATCGTCCGGCGTGTCGCCATGATCGATGCGTACCGTATCTTGTTCGATGATGGGACCAGCATCCAGTTCGTCGGTGACATAGTGGCAAGTGGCACCGATCAGCTTCACGCCACGCTGGTAGGCCTGATGGTAAGGCCTGGCCCCGACGAAGGAGGGCAGGAAACTATGGTGGATATTGATGACACGGCCCGGGTAACGCTGACACAACCAGGGCGGCAATATCTGCATGAAACGCGCCAGCACCATGGCATCACCGCGCTGCTGATCGAACAGGGCAGCGATGTGCTGGAACGCCATTTCTTTGCCTGTCATGTCTATATGGATGAACGGAATACCGTGCCATTCAACAAAACTGCGCAGATCTTCATGATTGGAGATCACGCAGGGGATATCCACCTGCAACTCGCCACTGCGCCAGCGATGCAGCAGATCGTCCAGACAGTGATCCTGCTTGCTCACCAGCACTATCAGCCGCTTCTTGATGGCGGAGTCGGTGAGTTGCCATTCCATGTCGAACTCATCCGCCAAAGTAGAAAAAAGGCGGCGGAACGCTGCCGCATCGAACGGCAGTGAATCGGCACGCATCTCCTGACGCATGAAGAAACGTTGCGCCTCCTGCTCGGTGTGATAACTCGCCTCAACAATAAATCCACCGTGTTGTGCAATAAACCCCGTGACGGCAGCGATGATGCCAGACCGATCGGGGCAAGAGATGGTAAGTGTGTAGCGATGCGAACTGCTCATGCGGTTACTCCTCGAATTATGCCGGCGATTCTAACGGATATAAGCAGTCGCGTTGTACCGGCGAACACTTCATCCGACGTGATTGCGCCCGCTCATTCATAAACGGCGCGGCTTGCTCCGAAAGAAGTGGCAGGGTTGGCCGGAGGTTTCGAATACATCCAGCATGGGTAGACGCTGGCTCTTGAAGTCCAGTGCACGGCAGCCAAAGCGGAAGTTGGCATCATAAGTGATGTAATAGTGAATGCAGTCGTTGCACTTCGGGGACTGCTCGCCGTATTTCTTGTCCGTGGTCTGACTCATCGCACGACTGATCAGCGGAACGCCTGCGGCAGCGGCTGAACCGGGATCTCTCGACCCCACAGCATGGACATGATGCGCGAGGCATATTCGATATCACCGCTGGTATAAAAGAATTCACTCCCGGCCGCGCCATTT
>JBAZFV010000076.1:0-9031 GCA_041653255.1 Sideroxydans sp.
ATGCACTGGGGGGTTTGCGACACGACGATATGCAGGCCGCATGGCAACACGGTGCACATGGCGTCGCCTTATTGCGTCAGGCCTGGTTCTCCTGATCTCCGGCATCCCGTTCGCGCTGTACAACGCGATATTCCTCATTCGCCCATTTTCCGAGATCGATCATTTTGCAGCGTTCGCTGCAAAATGGGCGGGCGGGATTGCTGCTGTCCCAAACATGCTCTTTGCCGCAGGTGGGGCAAGTGACGATGAGGGGTTTACTCATTGCAGGGAGCAAAAAATCAGATTGAAATCGACATCCTGTTCATACAGCGATGTCTTGGCACAAAAATCGGCGGCGACGAAGCGGATGTTCAGCGCATATTTGTTGGCACTGATTTCCGGGAAGCAGGGCAGTGACCGGTCCAGCGTGACGCACAGCAACTGTGCGACACGCCCGCCCTGCATTTGCTGGAAGGCACCCTGATGGGCAGTGAAACGACGGGCGCGCCCGCTTTCGCGCAATAGCTTGAGCATGATTTGGATACCCACTTTGAGCGGCAGCAGCGGCGTTAGCCATCCGGTCAGATCGGCGCGCCGTTTGTCTTCCGGCAGATGCTGCCAATAATGGTAGGAGGGCAGGTCGAATTCGCACACTCCGCCGGGGATAATGGCGCGCTGCTTGATACCCATGAGCCACTCGTTATCGCGCAGGTGTTGCCCGATCTTGCCGTTGATCTCCAGCAGCCTGGCACTGTCGCTTTCGATTTGGTCCAGTATTTCATCCAGTGCATCTTCGGCAATCTGCGGGTTGTTGCGCAAAGCATTGAGCGCCTTCTTTTGGCGATCCAGTTCTTGCAACATGTCCGACTTCAGATCGGCGCGGCAGGCGACCTCAAGGATTTCGAACAACACACCGAGTGCGGCATGATGATCGGTACGATCTGCGCGTGCAATGAAGCGTTCGATGCGTGTGAACAAATCCTCCAGGCGCAGCATGGTGCGCACACGTTCGTTGAGAGGGAATTCGTAGCTGATCACGGTTAGCGGCCTGCCATGGCGGTTGGTTGGAGTTGAAAGATATAGGCAGTATCAGTCATCGTCAATCGCCTTTCACGAAGTGAGCAGCCGCTGGTGTAACTGTGACACTTGTATTTTTAACACATTGAGATCGCCATCGTTGCGAATGATCTCATCCGCCAGACGCAAGCGTGCGGCACGCTCAATCTGTTGCGCCATGATGGCGCGTACGGCCGGTTCATCCAGGCCACTGCGCAGCATGGTGCGCCGGATCTGTTCGCTCTCGGGACAATCAACCACGATCACGCGCTGTAACCAGTCGCGATAGCATCCGCTTTCGAACAGCAAAGGCACGACGACCAGTGTGTAGGGGGCGGTGGTGGGTGCGGCAGCTAGTACTTTGGCTTGCGCCAGAATCAGCGGGTGGAGGATGTCCTGCAAGCGCTGCTTTGCATCCGGGTTGCCGAAAATCAGCTTGCGCATATGTGTGCGGTCAAGTGCGCCGTCCGCCATTATGTATTCGGTGCCGAATGTCTGGCGAATCGCAGGGAGTGCCAAGCCGTCGCGCGCGGTCAGTTGATGCGATATTTCATCGGTATCGACGACGCGTGCGCCCAATTCTCCCAACTGTTGTGCAACGGTACTTTTGCCGCTACCGATGCCGCCGGTTAATCCATGACAGCGATTCACGGCGCAAGCAGTTGCAGGTAGGACTGGGTGAGTGTTTGCCCCCAGAACAGGGCGATCAGGCCGCCTCCCGCCAGATAGGGCCCGAAAGGGATGGGGATGTTGCGCCCGCGCTTCGCCAGCACGATGAGGGCGATGCCAACCACGGCACCAACCAGCGAAGACAGCAGGATCACCAGCGGCAGTAAAGTCCAGCCCAGCCAGGCGCCGATAGTCGCGAGCAGCTTGAAATCGCCATAGCCCATGCCTTCCTTGCCGGTGACCAGCTTGAACAGCCAGTAAACGCCCCATAGCACGAGATAGCCGGTCACTGCACCAATGACTGCATTGTCCAGCGAGGTGAATGCGCCATTGAGATTGAGGAGCAGGCCGAGCCAGAGCAGCGGCAACGTGATGGTGTCCGGTAACAGTTGCGTGTCGAAATCGATGAAGGTGAGGGCGATCAATGCCCAGACAAAGAGAAGAGCGGTGATGCCCGCAAGACCGAAGCCGAAGTGCCAAGCAGCATAGGCACTCAATACACCACTCACGGCCTCGACGATGGGATAACGCAGCGAAATGTGCGCGCCGCAGCCCGCGCACCGGCCCCGCAGAAACAGGTAGCTCAATATTGGGATGTTCTCCAGCGCGCCGATGGGGTGCTGGCAATGCGGGCAGGCGGAACGGGGTAGCACCAGGTTGAAGGGGGCTTGATCCACCAGCGGCTTACCATTTAGTTCGGCACACTGCGCTTGCCATTCGTGTTCCATCATCTTTGGCAGGCGATAGATGACGACATTGAGAAAGCTTCCGATCAGCAGGCCGAGGATGCCAGCAATGGAGACGAAGAGCGTGGGGGTGTTTTGTAACAGTGTCAGCATCAAATCAGACGTAAAAAGAGCGCGGCACCTTGCCGCGCCCGGTTAGAGGTGGTGTTAGACCACTTGTCCCATCTTGAAGATGGGCAGATACATGGCGATCACCATGCCGCCAATCAGTGTGCCGAGTACCACCATGATCAACGGCTCCATCAAGCTGGAAAGCGCTTCCACTGCATCATCCACCTCGGCTTCGTAAAAGTCGGCCACCTTGGACAGCATGCTGTCGATGGAGCCGGATTCTTCTCCGATGGAAACCATCTGCAGCACCATCCCCGGGAAGACTTTGGTGTTGATCATGGCGGCATTCAGGCTGCTGCCGGCAGTTACTTCACGCTGGATCTGTTTGGTTGCATCTGAATACACCGCGTTACCGGCCGCACCTGCCACCGAGTCGAAGGCCTCGACCAGCGGCACGCCGGCGGCGAACATGGTGGAGAGTGTACGGGTCCAGCGGGCGATGGTTGCCTTGCGTACCAAGGGTCCAAACACTGGTATCTTCAGCATTATCTGATCCATGATGCGCTGCATCTTTTTGTTGCGTTTCCATGCGTAGAAAAACCCGTAGATGGTGCCGCCGACGATGGCGAAGATTGCCCACCACCATTCGACGAAGAAGTCTGAGATTGCCATTACCACCAAAGTCGGGGCTGGCAGGTCGGCACCAAAGCTGCTGAACAACTCCTTGAATGCGGGGATCACGAAAATCATGATGATCGCGGTGATGATGAAGGCCACCGCAATGATGGAAACCGGGTAAAACAGGGCGGACTTGATCTTGCTTTTGATCGCCTGAATCTTTTCTTTGTAGGAGGCAAGACGCTCCAGCAGGCTGTCAAGGATACCGGCGGCTTCACCTGCACCGATCAGGTTGCAATACAAATCATCAAAATATAGTGGAAATTTGCGGAATGCCTGTTCCAGGCTGCTACCGGTTTCCACATCGGTCTTGATGTCCATCAGCAGCCGTGCCACCGCCGGATTGTCGTGTCCTTTGCCGACGATATCAAAGGCCTGTAACAGGGGGACGCCGGATTTCAGCATGGTAGCGAGCTGGCGGGTGAATAGTGCGATGTCTTTTTCAGTGACTTTACCAGAGCCGCCAGCGCTCTTTTTGACCTTGCTGACGTTGATGCCCTGACGACGGAGGTGCGCCGAAACACTGGCCTCACCGGGCGCGCGCATCTCACCCTTCACGGCCTTGCCGGACTTGTCCTTGCCTTCCCAGGTGTAGAGGACTTCCTTGACCTTGACGTTTCTTTCGCTAGCCATTGCGTTCCCTCGATTCAAATAATGCGCGGATGCAGTTCACGTTGCTTGCGCGCGCTGTTCGCAACTGTCCGGATTATAAAAGCCTTTTGCATGATGCATGGCATTGTTTTCTTTGTAAAGCAGTGCGTTTCAACTGCGCCGCTTGTTTTTCTGGGATGTGAAAATGCGTGCAACTTTGACTGCGCGATCCTGCACCTGGATGATCTCAATCGGGTAATCGCCGATCTTCAGGCTGGTGCCCGCCTCCGGAATGACCTGTAGTTGCTCCAGGATCAGGCCGTTGAGAGTCTTGGTCTCTCCCAGCGGCAGATGCAGCCCGAGTTTGCGGTTCAGTTCGCGCAAACTGCTGCTGCCTTCCAGCAACAGGCTGCCATCTTCCTGCCGCAGAAACTTGCCCGTCTGCGCGGGCGATTGGGTGGTGAAATCACCGACGATCTCTTCCAGAATATTCTCCAGTGTCACCAGCCCGAGCAGTTCGCCGTATTCGTCCACCACCAGCCCGAGACGTGCTCGGCGTTCCTGGAACTGCTGTAATTGTTTGAGCAGTGGTGTGTCGGAAGGGATGAAATAAGGTTCGTGCAGCACCCTGCGCAATTCTGCGACATCCAGCGTTTCCTCATGCAGCAGGGATAGCACCCGCTTGATATGCAGAATACCAATGATGTTGTCCGGTGTCCCGGCGTACACCGGCAACAGCGTGTGGTGGCAGGTGATGAGTTGCTGGTGCAATTCGGTTGGTGGAGTCTCGATGTTCAAAGCCTCGATCTGGTTGCGCGGGATCATCACATCGTTGACGGTAATGCGTTCCAGATCGACCAGGTTGAGCAGCATTTTCTGGTGTTTTCGTGGCAGGAAATGTTCAGCATCCAGCACCAATCCGCGCAGCTCATCCAGCGTCATTTTCTGTTTGCTTTGGTCAGTCTGGATGCGGATGCGGAATAGCCACAGCAGTCCTTTGACCAAGGCAGTTGCCACCGAAACGATCGGATGAAACAGCGTGATCATTGGTGTGAGCACATAGCTTGTCGGCAAGGCGATGCGTTCCGGAAAGCTCGCGGCAACGATCTTGGGCAAGATCTCGCTGAATACGAGGATCATAAAGGTGAGCGCCAGAGTGCCCAGCAATATCGCCAGATCGCTTTGCCCGAACATGCGCAGGATGATGATGTTGGCAATCGCCGCCGCGGCGACGTTGACCAGCGTGTTGCCGAACAGAATGGAGCCAAGCAGTTTGTCCACTTTGCCCAGCAGGCTGAGCGTCAGCCGTGCGCTGCGGTTACCTTTGCGCACCAGGCTGTTGAGGCGGGCACGATTGATCGCCATCATGCTGGTCTCCGAGCCGGAGAAAAACGCGCTGCAGATCAACAATACGAGCAGGATGACGAACAGCGTGCCCAGGGAAATATCATCCAAAGCGTATGGCCTTAATGAAATAGAGGGAGCGAGTATCGGGGAGGCGGTCAGGCAGTGTCAACTTTACCAATCCTTGAAGGTCAGACCAAAGCCGAATGTAGTTTGCGCGTGGTTGTAGTCGATCAGGCTGCTACCGTAGCCGGTGGCAAGTTGCAGGCTCAAACGTGACAAATGCCAGAATCGCACCGGAGTGGACCAGTCCAGTTGCAGATAGCCGCGCTGTTGTCCGGCGGACAGGTTGCTGCGTGCGAGCAGAATCACTTCATCATCCATGTCTGGTGACCAGTGTGCTTCCAGCTCCGCTCGTCCGAGATATTGCCCGATGTCAGGGTTGTCGTCGTTGCTCGCCGATTCCGGAATACGCCACCAGCCGCGCGCAAGCAGAAAATAATCGTTCCATTCCCAGCCACCTTGCAGATAGACACGGTTCCAGCTGCGTGAAGCCTGATGGTCGCGCCCGTTGGATTGGTGTGACAGCCCTACATTGAGCAGCCTCCAGCCCTGAGCATGGCCAGTCCCGAAAGTACCGATCAGCTCCGGTTCATAATTGGTTTCACGGAGGGGAGAGGATTGGGCAGTATTAAACATCTGCCAGTACGATTGCTGGGTGAATCCCGCCCAGATTCGGAAATCGCGGAACCACAGCAGATCCAGCTCACGGAAATTGCCGATCTCTGATTTTGCGCTGAATTGGAACTTTACCTCGTTGGAGGTGTAAGGGTAGGGGGTGAGTGCACTATGCAGCGGTGCGGGTGAGGAAGGTTGGCTATTGATGTGCGAAGTGTGGTGTACCAGCACCAGGTTGCTGCGGTATGGCTCCAGCCGGCGCACACCCTCCGCATCCGGATTGCCGCGACCATCGAGGTCCCAGGCACGCGTCAGGGCTGAACGGTCAGTGTAATGCTGGCCGGTGAGTTTGTCGTAACAGGCGAGCCGTTCCATATCGTTTGGCTTTTCGGTGCAAGCTTTCCAGTTCGGCTTTGCGGCTTGGGCGGTACCGGCAGCGCAGGCACACAGCAGCAACAGCAGCGCTCGTTTCATGCGTTATTCCTTTGGTAGGCACGGCATATCAGCCAAACGCCGGTCAGCACCATCGGCAGACTCAACCACTGCCCCATGCTGACACCGAAGGTCATCAGGCCAAAGATGCCGTCGTCCGGGTTGCGCGTGAATTCGCCGACAAAACGGAATACGCCATAGCCGACTAAAAACAAGCCGGATATCGCCCCGACCGGGCGCGGTTTGCTGGAAAACCACCACAACAGGACGAACAACGCGATTCCCTCCAGTGCGCATTCATACAACTGCGAAGGATGGCGCGGCAAATTATCCGCTTGGGGAAAGATTATCGCCCACGATACGTCGGTCGGGCGTCCCCACAATTCGCCGTTGATAAAATTGCCGAGCCGCCCGAAGGCCAGGCCGGGTGGAACCAGCGGCGCGATGAAATCCATCAGTACCAGCCAGTGGATGCGGCGACTGCGTGCAAACAGTGCCATTGCGATCAACACCCCGAGGAAGCCGCCGTGGAACGACATGCCGCCTTCCCATACTGCGAGTATCTTCAATGGGTGCGAAGAATAATAACCGGGGCTGTAGAACAGTACCTCTCCCAGCCGTCCGCCGATGATTACGCCGAGCACGCCGAAGAACAGCAGGTCGTCGAGGAGTTTATTGTCCCAGCCGGGTTGGTTCAAGGTTCGCAAGCGCTTGCGCCCGAGCCAGATGAACACCACGAAGCCGAGCAAATACATCAGCCCGTACCAATGGATACCGAACGGGCCGAGATGCAGGGCGACTGGATCGAATTGCGGATGAACGAGCATGGGGTGATGGGTTAGAATTGAAGCCCGGATTATACGTTGCCCAAGGAATACATCATGCCTCAATACCGTTCCCGCACTTCCACCCACGGCCGCAACATGGCCGGTGCACGCGCTTTGTGGCGCGCCACCGGCATGAACGACGGCGACTTCGGCAAACCGATTATTGCCATCGCCAACTCTTTCACCCAGTTCGTCCCCGGCCATGTTCATCTCAAAGACATGGGGCAGTTGGTGGCACGCGAGATCGAGAAGGCGGGGGGCATTGCCAAAGAATTCGACACCATCGCAGTGGATGACGGCATCGCCATGGGGCACGACGGCATGCTGTATTCGCTGCCCAGTCGCGACCTCATTGCCGACTCGGTGGAATACATGTGCAACGCGCACTGCGCCGACGCACTGGTGTGTATTTCCAATTGTGACAAGATCACGCCGGGCATGCTGATGGCGGCGATGCGTCTGAACATCCCGGTGGTATTCGTGTCCGGCGGGCCGATGGAGGCTGGCAAAGTAACCTGGCAGGGCAAGACCAAAGGCCTGGATCTGGTTGATGCGATGGTGGCCGCTGCCGACAGCCATTGCAGTGATGAGGAAGTGGAAGCAATCGAGCGTTCCGCCTGCCCCACCTGCGGTTCCTGTTCCGGTATGTTCACCGCCAACTCGATGAACTGCTTAACCGAGGTGCTTGGATTGTCCCTGCCTGGCAACGGTTCGTTGGTGGCAACGCACGCCGAGCGCAAACAATTGTTCCTGCGCGCCGGACGCACTATCGTCGAACTGTGCAAACGTTATTACGAGCAGGATGATGCATCGGTATTGCCACGCAGTATTGCCACTTTTAAGGCATTCGAGAATGCAATGACGCTGGACATCTCGATGGGCGGCTCGACCAATACGGTGCTGCATCTGCTTGCGGTCGCCCGTGAAGCGGGCGTGGACTTCACCATGCGTGATATGGATCGGCTGTCGCGTCTCGTGCCTACGTTATGCAAGGTCGCACCATCATCCGAATATCATCTGGAGGACGTGCATCGCGCCGGCGGTGTTGCGGCGATCCTGGGCGAGCTTGATCGTGCCGGTTTGCTGCATGGCGAAGTCGGTACAGTACACAGCAAGACATTGCGCGACGGACTTAAACAGTGGGATATCGCCCAAACCCAAAGTGAAGAGGTGAAGAAATTCTTCCGCGCCGCCCCCGGCGGTATCATCACCACCATTGCCTTCTCGCAGTCCATGCTCTACCCCGAGCTGGATGTTGATCGAGCCGGCGGCTGTATCCGAGACAACGCTCATGCTTATTCAACAGACGGCGGGCTGGCCGTGCTGTACGGCAATATCGCCGTTGATGGCTGTATCGTGAAGACGGCCGGCGTGGATGACAGCATTCTTAAGTTCAGTGGACGGGCGCGCGTGTTTGAAAGTCAGGATGCGTCAGTTGCCGCCATCCTGGACGACCAGATCGTGGCCGGTGATGTGGTTGTGATCCGCTACGAAGGCCCGAAGGGCGGGCCGGGCATGCAGGAGATGCTGTATCCAACTTCCTACCTGAAATCAAAAGGGATGGGCGCAGTCTGCGCACTGTTGACAGATGGGCGATTCTCCGGCGGCACCTCCGGCTTGAGCATCGGTCATGTCTCGCCGGAGGCGGCGAGCGGCGGGGCGATTGGTCTGGTACAGGAAGGTGATTGCATCGAGATCGACATCCCGCAGCGCAGCATCAAATTGGCAGTGAGTGATGATGAATTGGCGCAACGCCGAGCGGCGATGGAAATAAAGGGCAAACAGGCATGGAAGCCCGCCACCGAGCGTCCGCGCAAAGTATCGGCTGCACTACGTGCCTATGCGGCCATGGTCACTTCGGCAGACAAGGGTGCCGTGCGCGATGTGTCGCTGGTGGAAAAATGATTCAGAGAATTTGTTAACCACGGATAAAGGCGGTTTATTGTATCGCGGGGGGGGGAACCATGCAGGCCATACTGA
>JBAZFV010000077.1:0-8616 GCA_041653255.1 Sideroxydans sp.
CCAACGGTTATACGTTGGCCTTTTTTCTTGCCTATCGCCGCCAACTGGCGCGGGTTTCAACTCTTACGGGCTTCTCCGCTGCGTCACATAGCAATACCTATGAAAAACTTGACAGTCATAGGGGAATTTAGGAAACTGTCATATATGACATATTCACTATACAAAGCACAGGATGCAATTTTAGATAAGGTATTTTCAAACCTTGTTCAAATCGGCATTCCAAACTGCATCTTGGCAGGCGGAACTGCATTGGCGAGATATTACCTGCACCATCGGGTGTCTTATGATCTCGATTTTTTTGTGGGAGGAAATCTCTCCCCAGAAAAACTATCGATAGCGCTGGGCCGTATTGGAATCAACCTGAGAGACGTGCAGATCGAATCTGGCGGCGTATTCGCGCATCAATTGCATGGATATGCAAACCTCGATGAATCCACCATCAAGATCTCATTTGTTGAAGACGTGTACGAAGGCATGTGGCCAAAGAAACAATTCGGCAATGTGATTACCGAAGAAATCGGCGGCTTGTATCACAGGAAACTGCGCACCATATCTGGTAGCGGTTATGGTAAGAGTACTAAAGGGGCTCGCCAAACCGCGCGAGACCTGTTCGACGCCTATGTGCTTAGCAGCCAAGTGCAACCCATACATAGTTTTCTGGCTGAGGCGAACCAGCATGGAGCCAACTACCCACAGGATGCCTTCTGCGCAAATGTTCTGGGCATGCCATGGTTCAACCTGATGGATGAATTTGAAGGACTTGAGTTGCTGTCTCCCTACCTCGGATTGACACTGATTGGAGACATCAAGCCATTGCTGGTGAATGAAGCAATGATGATTCAAAAATTAATTGGAATTGATGATGAAAATTACTGACACACAAATTGAAGCGTGGGAGCGCGCCAAGCGCATGGCCTTCTGGGATCAGGGTAAGTTGGACTATGCCCAATGGTTAGCGGCATTTAAATCCGGCAATACCAATATCATGCGGCAAAGCATCAATTACATGCGAGCCGCAGATTTGATTAGCCTGGTCGGCAAGCGTCAGTTCATCAAGGCATGGCCATTGTTGCGGAATGCCGATGAGCTTAATGAAAGCAAGAAAGCCATTTTGGATGCCGCTTGGGGATTTTATGTGGCAGGAGATGTTTCATTCCCGGTTTCAGCTTCTGCGACACGGTTTCATCCCAAGAAGCTCGGGACATTACGAGTGTTGGCAAAATCGAGTGGCCACGAATCCATTTACCAAATTGCAAAAATGACAGGCCGTGATTATCGTCGTGTGTACGACGACGTCATGGATTTTGTGGCGGATGGAATAGCTGTTATTGCCACAGAGATTAGGAACGGACGTATATCTAAAGTACCTCGTCTGCATGGGCTGCACATTGCCTAGTTGAAAATCCCCAAGACTCCGGTTCAACTCAGGAATGCGCAATTGAACTGGAGTCAGCACCCGCCTTTAGTGGCTAGTGCACATTGTCAAAGCCGGCCGTCTGGCAACAGGCTTTCATCTCTGACTGATGCTTGCCTGACCGGAAGCAGAAGCTTGTTATTTCAGGGCCAGTACATCCTGCATGTCATACAGCCCTGCCTTGTTCTCATTAAGAAAGCGTGCAGCACGCAGTGCCCCGAGTGCAAAGGTGGCGCGACTGCTGGCTTTGTGGGTTATCTCGATACGCTCACCGGTGCCGGCAAATAAGACGGTGTGATCGCCGACGATGTCGCCGCCGCGCACGGTGGCGAAGCCGATGGTGGATGGGTCGCGTTCACCCGTGACACCTTCGCGGCCATACACAGCGCACTGCGCGAGGTCGCGCCCCAAGGTACGGGCGACAACCTCGCCCATGCCAAGTGCGGTGCCGGATGGCGCATCCACTTTATGGCGATGATGCGCTTCGACGATCTCGATGTCATAACCTTCACACAACACGCGCGAGGCGGTTTCCAGCAGCTTGAATACGAGGTTCACCCCGACGCTCATGTTGGGGGCAAACACAATACCGATGTCCTGCGCCGCCGCACCCAGTTGCGCTTTTTGCTGCGCATTCAGCCCGGTGGTGCCGATCACCATATTGACCCCGAGTTTGCGGCAGATTTCCAGATGCTGCATCGTACCTTCGGGGCGGGTGAAATCAATCAGTACACCCGCGCCCTTTAGGGTGGACGCAATATCAGCAGTGATCTTCACCTCTCCTGCGGCCACGTGGCCGAGTATCGGACTGCCGCTGTGCTCCAGTGCGCCATGCAACAGCAGATCGTCCGCCTGCGCCACACATTCGAGCAGGGTCTTGCCCATGCGTCCGCCGCAACCGGCAATGACTACTTTATTTTTCATGTTTGCTCTCCTGTGCCAAAGGTGGCGCAAGCGGTGTCGCGTCGTCAATGCGCGCCAGTGTACCGTTCTCGAAATGCAGGGACAGACGCTGGCTCTCTGTTACCCGCCCCCTCTCTTGCAGCCGATAGATGTAATCCCAACGCTCCGGGTGAAAGACATCGTTGACGAGCGGCGCACCCAGCGCCGCTTTGACTTGCGCCTTGGTCATCCCCAGCTTGATGCGGTCGCGCATATCCTGGGTAACGAGATTTCCCTGGCGGATGTCGATCTTGTGCGGGGTAAAGGTGGGCAGGTATTGGGATGGATTACTGCACGCGGCGAGCAATGCGGAACATAGAATAAGGGTAGTACGCATGGATTGGGTCACTTTCAGAAAACAGGGCGGCATCATACCTCAAGCGACGGCACCCAATAACTCGGCAGCGTGTTTGCGCGTGGTTGCGGTGATTTTCACTCCACCCAGCATACGGGCGATCTCCTCCACCCGCTGCTCACCCTTGAGTACCTGAATATGGCTGAGGGTGACGCCCTGCTCCACCGCCTTGCTTACCTGCCACTGCTGATCGGCCTGGGCAGCGACCTGCGGCAGATGGGTGACACACAACACCTGATGACGCTTCCCCAACTGCTTGAGCAGACTGCCGACAATCTCTGCAACGCGGCCACCGATGCCGCTGTCCACTTCGTCGAAGATCAGCGTCGGCACACAGGCGGCATGGCTGGCGGCAACCTGGATCGCCAGGCTGATACGCGACAATTCTCCGCCGGATGCCACTTTCGCCATGCTACGCAGGGGCGAGCCGGGATTGGCGGAGACTTGCAATTCTATGTTTTCCAGACCGTGTGCATTGCCTTCGGCCAAAGGCAGCAACGCCACGGCGAACTGCCCGCCCTGCATCGCCAAAGTTTGCATGGCGGCGGTGATCTCACTGGAAAGCTGCCTGGCTGCCGTGGTGCGGGCCGCGCTCAATTTTTTCGCCAGCACCAGATATTCGTCGCGCGCGGCGGCTTCCTGTCTGGCCAGTTCGGCCAGATCGGCACTGCCGCCCAATTCATCCAGACGTGCCACAACTTGCAACATGGCTTGCGGCAACTGCTCCGGCTTCACGCGGTATTTGCGCGCTGCTTCCATCACATCGGCAATGCGTGATTCCATTTGCTGCAAAGCCTGCGGATCGGCATCCAGTTTTTCCTGATAGTGGCGGAAGGCATACACCGCCTCCTGCAGTTCGTTCTGCACGCTCTCCAGCATGGTCAGTGTATCTTGCAACGACGCGTCGAATTCCAGACCGGCGCGCAAACGCGACACCAGCGCATTCAATTGCGCCAGACAGGCGGTGTCCGCATCACTCAACACCTCCAGCCCGAACTGCGCCGTCTCCAGTAAACCTGCCGCATGCGATAGGCGCGCGTGATCGGCCTGCAGGGTTTTCCATCCTGTGTCGGAGAAATTCAGTGTCTCCAATTCTCGCTGCTGGAAATTCAGCAGCTCGCGTTCGGCAGCTGCCGCCTCGGCATTCTGTTCGAGCAGAGCACGGCGGCGGTGCAGGGTCTGCCAAACTTTAAAGCGCTCGGCGATCTGCTCACTGTCTTTACCCAATCCGGCATGGCTATCCAGCAGGTCGCGCTGCGCCTCTGCACGCAGCAATGATTGATGTGCGTGCTGGCCGTGGATATCGAGCAAAAGTTCACCCGCTGCACGCATTTGTTGCAGGGTCGCGCTACTGCCGTTGATGAAGCCGCGCGAACGTCCACCGCTGTCCAGCGTGCGCCGCAGCAGGCACACGCCCTCGTCACCCGCCAATTCCTGCTCCTGCAACCAGGCTTGCAATGGCGGCAAGCCACTGATGTCGAATTCGGCGGCGATCTCGGCACGCTCGCACCCGCTGCGCACCATGCCCGCATCGCCGCGCTCACCCAAGGCGAGCGACAATGCATCGATCAAAATGGATTTGCCGGCACCCGTCTCGCCGGTGAGTGCGGTGAATCCGGCGGAGAACTCAAGTTCAAGGGTATCGACAATGACAAAGTCGTGGATGGAAAGGAACTTGAGCATGGATCTAAAGCGTCTGGTTCCAGAGCAGCTTCTCGCGCAATGTATGGTAGTAGCTGTGCCCTTGCGGATGTAGCAGATAGGCCGGTCTGGCATAACGGCTAACAATGATCTTGTCATGCAGTTCCAGGTCGATATTGGTATGACTGTCGTAGCGCACGCAGATATCACCGGTGCGGTGCATCAACAACTCCAGCTCTGAACTGCCCTTCACCACGATGGGGCGATTGCTCAGGGAATGCGGACACACCGGCACCAGTTGCAGTACATCCAGACCGGGGTGAATGATCGCCCCACCCGCCGACATGGCGTAGGCGGTGGAACCGGTGGGCGTGGAAATAATGAGACCGTCGGCGCGCTGGTTGTAGAGGTATTCTCCATCGATGCGCACCTCGAATTCGACCATGCTACTGATGTTGCTGCGGTGCACTACCACCTCGTTAAACGCCAGTCCGCTGTAAATTTCCTGACCGCCGCGCAGTATGCGCGCCGACAACAATAAGCGCTCCTCGGTGAGATACTTTCCTTCCAGCATGGTGCCGATCTCGGTCTCCATGTTTTCCGGGGTCAGATCGGTGAGAAAACCCAACCGCCCCTGATTGACCCCGACCAGCGGCACACCGTGCGGGGCAAGGGTGCGCGCGATATTAAGCATGGTGCCATCACCGCCGATGACGATCGCCAGATCAACTGTGCGCGCGATCTCATCCAGCGACAGCGCGGTGAAGGAATGGTCTGTCAGATATTCTGCCGCCAATCCATCCACCACCACGTGCAGGCCGCGGGCGGTCATAAAATCGCCGAGACGCAACATGGGCTCTGCCACATCCGGAGATTTTTGCTTGCCAATGATAGCGACAGTCTGGAATGGAAATTTCATGATGCCGGATTAAACCATAATGGCGATACGCCCGCCACGTCATGTCACCGCTTCTTCCCGCACCCTGAACCACGCCGCATACAGCGCGGGTAAAAACAAACACGTGAGCAAGGTCGCCACGATCAGGCCGCCCATGATGGATATCGCCATAGGCCCCCAGAACACTTGGCGCGTAAGTGGAATCATCGCCAGAATCGCTGCCGACGCGGTCAACACGATGGGCCGGAAACGGCGTACGGTTGAACCAATGATGGCTTCCCAGCGCGGCTTGCCCGCTTCTTCATCCTGTCTGATCTGATCGACCAGGATCACCGAATTGCGCATAATCATTCCCGCCAGTGCGATAAAGCCCAGATTGGCGACAAAGCCGAACGGCACCTGAAACGCCAGCAGGGCCAATGCCACGCCGATTAATCCCAACGGCGCAGTCAGCAGCACAATCACGGTGCGGCTGATACTTTGCAGCTGGATCATCAGCAGCGTGATCACACCGACCAGCATAAGGGGTATCACCGCCGCAATGGCACCAGCGCTTTTGCCGGACTCTTCTACGCTGCCGCCCATCTCGATACCAAAGCCGGTGGGCAAAGTAGCACGTACTGCATCCAGTTCCCGGTTCAGCCTCTCGGATGCTGTGGCGGGCTGCGTCGCATCAGCCATGTCGGCACGCACAATCATGGTAGGCAGCCGATTACGCCGCCAAATGATGCCTTCTTCCTGCACAGGTACCAGCTTGGCAAGTTGCGCCAGCGGCACATGGCGTCCTCCTGCCAGCGGAATATCGAGGTCGGGCAGCCGGTTCAGGGAATGTTCGTTTTGATCCATCCCTCCCCGCCACAGCACATCAATCAATTGGTCGCCTTCGCGGTACTGGGTCAGCGCAATGCCATTCAACCATCCCTGCAGCGCCTGCGCGACTTCCTGGCTGGAAGTTCCCAGTTGCCGCGCCTTGTCCTGATCGACTTCAACCCGCACGCTCTTTATTTTCTCATTCCAGTCAAAATTGATGTTTTGCAGACTTGGATCGGCACGCATGGCGCTGGACACTTCGCCGGCAATCCGGCGCAGTTGCGTCAGATCATCCCCGCTCACCCGGAACTGCACCGGAAAACCGATGGGCGGACCATTCTCCAGACGCACCACGCGCACACGTATATCAGCGAAATCGGGAGATGCGAAATGTTCTTGCAAACGTCGTTTGAGATCTTCACGCGCCTGAATGTCAGTGGTGACGATGACGAATTGCGCAAAGTTATCAGCGAACAACTGCTGATCCAGGGACAGGAAGAAACGTGGTGCGCCATTACCAATATAGGATGAGGAATAGGCGATGGCGGGGTCATCCTTGAGCAGTTCCTCGATGCGCGCCGCCTCAGCTGCGGTGGCCTTGAGCGACGCACCCTGCGGCAACCACACATCAACCATCAGTTCCAGGCGACTGGCCGCGGGGAAGAATTGTTTCTGCACGAACTTGCCAAACACAACCATGGATAACAGGAAGACAAGCACGGTCATCACAATCACCTTCCAGCGATTGCGCAAGCACCAGGTGACCAGCTTGCGGAAGCGGCGGTAAAACGGCGTATCGTAAATATCTTCGCCGTGCTTTTGGGCCTTGGCGACGAGCGCCTTTTGGTTTAGCAGACGGTAGCCAATGAACGGTGTAAAGACGACCGCGACGATCCACGATGTCACCAGCGCAATGGTGACCACCTGAAAGATGGAGATGGTGTATTCGCTTGCCGCCGACTTGGAAAAGCCCACCGGCGTAAATGCAGCGGCGGTAATCAGAGTACCGGTGAGCATGGGGAATGCGGTCGAAGTGTAGGCGAAAGTGGCGGCCTTGAAGCGATCCCAGCCCTGCTCCATTTTCACCACCATCATTTCCACCGCGATGATGGCATCATCCACCAGCAAACCGAGGGCAATCACCAGAGCACCGAGCGAGATACGCTGCAGATCAATGCCGAACAACTTCATGGCAAAGAAGGTAATCACGAGCACCAGCGGAATGGAAAATGCCACCACCATGCCGGTGCGCAGCCCCAGACTCAGGAACGACACCGCCAGCACAATCAGGATCGCCTCGCCCAGTGAATTCTGAAACAAGTGGATAGAACCCTTCACCACTTCGGGTTGGTCGGCCACGGTATGTATCTCCACCCCGACCGGCAATTCGGCGCCGATCCGGGTCATTTCGCGGCGCAGATTCTCACCCAGCGCAATCACGTCACCACCCTTATCCATCACCACGCCCACGCCAATCGCAGGCTGCCCGCCCAGATGCATCAGCGGGCTGGGCGGATCGGCCAACCCCCGCCTCACGCGCGCGATGTCGCCCAAGCGGAAATGTTTGGCATTCACCAGCAGATCGGCGTTGCGCACCCTTTCCACGCTGTCGAAACTCCCGCTCACACGCAGACGGATACGGTCGCTGTCGGTCTCGATAAAACCGGCGGGACTGATCGTGTTCTGTTTCTGCAAGGCATCCGCCACTTGCAGCGGTGTGATGCCCAACATCGCCATGCGCTGCGGATCGACATCGACAAAAATCTTTTCATCCTGCACGCCGATCAGTTCAACACGTTTCACATCTCTGACGCGGCGCAACTCCAGTGCAATACGGTCTGCATAGCGGCGTAGCGCGGCCAGATCGTAGCCATCACCGGTCAGGGCGAAGATGTTGATCTGCACGTCACCGAACTCATCATTAGGGAACGGCCCCTGCACTCCGGGCGGCAGCGTATGCCGAATATCATCCAGTTTCTTGCGCACCTGGCGCCAGGATTCAGCCACCTCGGTTTTTGGTGTGTAGTCCTTGAGTAACACGAAGATCAACGATTCGCCCGGTTTGGAAGCCGAACGCAATACATCCACCCACGGTGTTTCCTGTAATTTCTTTTCGATGCGCTCGGTCAATTCGCGCTCGACTTCCTGTGCCGTCGCCCCCGGCCACAGGGTGCGCACCACCATCACCTTGAAAGTGAAACTGGGATCTTCAGCCCGTCCCAAACTGAAATATGACAACGTGCCCGCCACCGACAGCACGATGATGAGAAATACAACGAACTGCTGGTGCCTGAGCGCCCACTCGGACAGGTTGGGCAATTTCATTGCAGTTTTTCCTGCTCAAGAGGCTGAATTTGCTGGCCTGCGGTCAGCTTGTGCACCCCGGCACTGACAATACGCTCGCCCTCCCCAATCCCGCCCACAATCAACGCCCCCTCATCGCGATACGCCGTTACCTTGACGGGATGCAGCGAGACCGTGTTATCCGCAGCCACCACCCATACGGCCGCTTGGTCACCCTGCTGAAAAATGGCGGTGAGCGGAACGCGATACCCT
>JBAZFV010000078.1:0-8522 GCA_041653255.1 Sideroxydans sp.
GAATTAGCACTAGCGGAATCATCAGGCCTATGGATAGGCGTAAATTTGACAACCAGTAGTCATTAAAGATGATGACGGCAGAGAAACCGATTATGCTCATGACATATGCGCTAATCAGAGCCGGGGTACCATATCGCAGTCCGTTGCCGACGATTACCCAGAGGTAAACACCAAAAAATAATGCCCCGTTCTCCTGGGTTAACAACATCCCGTAGGTCGTTGCACCGATGTCCGCGAACATTGTAATGAATCGTCTAATGGCTGAAGTTTTCCCGTTAAGCAGAATTGCCACTAACACCAGCCATCCTGCGAACAACCATTGTGCGGAAAATAGCAGCACTTCTTTGTGGTCTGTTCTTCCTGACAGGTACTCCGCCAGCAAATAGAAAAATATCAACGATGCGAAGAAGATGCGCAAAACGGCCTGCTCGTGCTCGCCGTTATGGCGCCTGAGTTGCAGGAGAAAATGGGAGAGAAGGCGTTTCATTTGAGCACCTGTATGTCGGGCACGGATGTTGTGTCTCTTAGCTGCTGCTGAACCAACAACACTTTATTGTATTGCGCGACGAAGGCGTCCACACAAGTGGGATCGAAATGTACGTCCTTGTGAGTCAGTAAGTACTCGAGAGCGTGATCACTCGACCAGGCACTCTTGTAGGGGCGTGCTGAAGTCAGCGCATCGAACACGTCGGCAACGGCTACGATACGCGACTCCAGCGGGATGTCCTTGCCGGCCAAACCATGCGGGTAGCCGCTGCCGTCGAATTTTTCGTGGTGTCCGAGAGAGATTTCCGCCGCCAGCGTAATAAACTTTGAACGACTGTCGTGCAACATGCGATGGCCGATAATCGGATGTTGCTTTATCACCTCATATTCCTGTGGTGTCAGTTTGCCGGGCTTGAGCAGGATGTTGTCAGGGATGCCGATCTTGCCGATATCGTGCATGGGGGCGGCAATCTCGATTAGTTCACAACGCTCCCGGGCAAGGCCCAGATTCTCGGCGATCAGGCGCGCATATTTTGCCATACGCAGCACGTGGTTGCCGGTGTCGGAATCGCGATACTCACCGGCTTTGGCCAGACGGAATAAAGTCTCCCGCTCGCGTTCTTCGATCTGTGTGGTCGCCGTGATCACCGCCTGTTCCAGCGAACGCGCACGACTATGCACCACTTTCTGGTGCAGGCGCATGGACAACAGATTGCGGCAGCGCACCCTGCATTCATAGGGATCGATCGGCTTGCTGATGAAATCGGTTGCACCGGCATCCAGTACTTGGTAGCGCGTCTGTTTTTCATTTGCCACGGTGACCATCACTACCGGCACATCTTCCAGATGAGGGGTATGCCGGATCCGGGTGATGACTTCCAGCCCGGACAGTTGATCCATCAGGTAATCGACCAGAATCAGGTCGGGCTGGTGTTTGCCGAGCCACGACATGGCTGCCACCGGGTCGGCAAAAGTGTTCACCTCGATCCCGGCATGGATGTTTTTCACCACCCGCTCGAGAATCATTCGGCTGGTGAATTCATCATCAATAATGAGCACAGAAGGCTGTGACGAACCGAAAAGTTCTGTGTCCAACAGTTTAAATGGCATGATGCGGCCTCCTTGAGCAAGCCGTGATAACGGCAATGAACGGTAATTTGCGTGTGATAAATCTGCTTCTGGTATGCAAGAGTAAAGCCATTTTTCCAGTACTTATAAACGGTTAGGGGGCTTGGAGTAGAACCTTGCCGCCTTTTTCAGTCAAGTTTTGCGCACTTGCGAAAAAAGCCACCACACCACCTCATCGGCTGATTCGGCAAATCCTTGAGGCAAAATTTACGTATGGGCGATGTGTTTCGGGGCGCTGTATAATCCGCGCCCGCTTCAATCACTTGTCCCGCTTGCGCTGGTTCCGTTCTATGACTTCTGCTATTCCCAAGATCGGTTTCGTCTCGCTTGGCTGCCCCAAGGCGACCGTCGATTCCGAACACATCCTCACCCGCATGCGCGCCGAAGGTTACGAGATTACACCGAGCTATGAGGAGGCTGATCTGGTGGTGGTCAACACCTGCGGCTTCATTGACAGCGCGGTGGCGGAATCACTGGATGCCATCGGCGAAGCTTTGCAGGAGAACGGCAAGGTCATCGTCACCGGTTGCCTTGGCGCCAAGGGTGACATTGTGCAGCAGACGCATCCAAAGGTACTTGCCGTTACCGGTCCCAATGAAACCGAGGCGGTGATGAATGCGGTGCACCGACACCTGCCGCGATTGCACGACCCCTACACCGATCTGGTACCGCCGCAAGGAGTGCGCCTCACGCCGCAGCATTTCGCCTATTTGAAAATCTCCGAAGGATGCAACCATCGTTGCACCTTTTGCATCATTCCCAGTCTGCGCGGTGATCTGGTCAGTCGCCCGGTGCACGAAGTGATGCTGGAGGCGGAGAAACTGGTCAAGTCGGGAGTGAAGGAGCTGCTGGTGATCTCGCAGGACACATCGGCTTACGGTGTGGATATGAAATATCGCACCGGCTTCTGGAATGGCCGTCCGCTGAAGACGCGGATGGCCGATCTGGCCGATGCATTGGGCAGCCTCGGTGTGTGGACGCGCCTGCATTATGTCTATCCTTATCCCAGTGTGGATGAAGTCATTCCGTTGATGGCGGAAGGGAAGATTCTGCCTTACCTCGACATCCCGTTTCAGCATGCCAACGAGCGCATCCTGAAATTGATGAAACGTCCAGCCAGCAGCGAGAACGTGCTCAAACGCATTCAGCAATGGCGCAGTGTGTGTCCGGATATCGCGCTACGCAGCACCTTCATTGTCGGTTTTCCCGGTGAAACGGAAGAGGAATTTGAGGAATTGCTCGACTTTATCGAAGTCGCGCAGCTCGACCGTGTCGGTGCGTTCAAGTACTCACCGGTGGAGGGCGCAGCCTCGAACGCATTGCCCGACCATGTCGATCCCGAAGAGCAGGAAGACCGTCTGGCGCGCCTGATGTATTTGCAGGAAGAGATCAGTACAGAAAAATTGGCCAAGAAAGTTGGCCAGACCATGACCGTGTTGGTGGACGATGTAGATGAAGAAGGCTCGGTCGCGCGTAGCGCCGCCGATGCGCCGGAGATTGATGGCCTGGTCTATATCAACGGCCAGGACCTTGAGGTGGGTGAGTTCGTCACAGTCAAGATCGTTGATTCGGACGAGCATGATCTGTGGGGTGAGGTTGTATAATTCGCACCCTATGCAGATTTTACGTAGCCTTCATTCCAACACCACTCAGCCCTGTGCAATCACCATCGGTAATTTCGATGGGGTGCACCGCGGTCATCAGTCCCTGCTGCTTCAGTTGCAACAGGCGGCGCGGGCGCACGGTTTGCAAACTGCGGTGGTGACTTTCGAACCACATCCGCGCGAATTCTTTACGCCGCAGCAGGCGCCGGTACGGTTGACCAGCCTGCGCGAGAAGCTGGAACTGTTCCGCACGCTGGGTGTGGATAGCGTGTATGTGTGTCGCTTCGATGCGGTATTTGCAAAGAAGACTGCCGACGATTTCATTCATGCCCTGCATGACCGGTTACACGCGAAGTTTGTGCTGATCGGCGACGATTTTCGTTTTGGCAGCGGGCGCAGCGGCGATTTTGCGCAGATGCAACATATCGGTACACAACGCGGTTTCGAGGTGGCGGCGGTGCACAGCGTGCTGCACGACGGGGTGCGTATTTCCAGCACGGCGATCCGTGCCGCATTGGCGGATGGCAAGCTGAACGTGGCGCGCAATTACCTGGGGCGTCCCTACAGCATCAGTGGACGCGTGGTGCATGGCGACGGCATGGGGCGCAAGCTGGGCTTTCCCACGGCGAATATCCAGATGAAACACAACCTGCCGCCACTTAAGGGTATCTATGTGGTGGAGGTGCACTCGGACGGTATCGGTGTGTTGCAGGGTGTTGCCAGTCTGGGCGTGCGCCCGACCGTGCACCACGATGCGCGGCACGTGCTGGAAGTGCATCTGTTTGAGTTCACGCAGCAGATCTACGGCAAGCATCTGCGCGTCGAATTCCTGCACAAATTGCGCGACGAAGAAAAGTACCCGAATCTGGAAGCGCTGACACGGCAGATATCGCTGGACGTGAATAATGCAAAACAATGGTTTGTTGAGCATGAGTGAATGCAGGTCGGGTTTTAACCCGATGGTGCGCTGGATTCGTGACGGCGCCGGACTGAAGTCCTGCCAACATTTGAAATGATTAAGAGAAAAACATGTCTGAAGACAAAAATAAATACCCGCTGAATCTGCCCGACACGGCATTCCCCATGCGCGGTGATCTCGCCAAGCGTGAGCCCAAGATGTTGGAGCACTGGCAGGCGCAGCAGCGCTATCAGCGCATCCGTGCGGCCGCCAAAGGGCGTCCTCAATTCATTCTGCACGACGGCCCGCCGTATGCGAACGGCGATATTCACATTGGCCATGCGGTGAACAAGATACTCAAGGACATCATCATCAAGAGCAAGACCCTGAGCGGTTTCGACGCGCCCTATGTGCCGGGCTGGGACTGTCACGGTCTGCCCATCGAATTGCAGGTGGAGAAGAAACACGGCAAGGCTATCCCGGCTTCGCAGTTCCGCGAGCTGTGCCGTGCATACGCTGCGGAGCAGATCGAACGGCAGAAAAAAGACTTTATCCGCCTCGGCGTGCTGGGCGATTGGGACAAACCTTATCTGACCATGGATTTCCAGACCGAGGCGGACATCATCCGCGCGCTCGGCCAGATCCAGCAGCAGGGCTACCTGTATCAGGGGCGCAAACCGGTGAACTGGTGTCTCGACTGCCAATCGGCATTGGCCGAAGCCGAGGTCGAATATGAGGACAAGGTCTCATCTGCCATAGATGTTGGCTTTGAAGTAAAGGATGTCGAAGCGCTGGGCCGTGCGCTCGGTGTGTCGCTGCCCGGCGACGCCAAAGTGTATGCGGTGATCTGGACCACCACGCCGTGGACGCTGCCCGCCAACCAGGCGGTGAGCGTGCACCCGGAACATGAATATCGTCTGGCGAAAACGGGAAAGGGTTATTTGCTGCTGGTCGCCGACCTGCTCGAAGCCTGTGTGCAGCGCTATCAGCTGCAAGCGGAAGTGGTCGGCTCAGGCAAGGGCGGCGCGCTGGAGAACTTGCCGCTGCAACATCCGTTTTACGATCGCATCGTGCCCATCATCTGCGGCGAACACGTAACGCTGGAAGCGGGCACCGGGCTGGTGCATACCGCACCCGCGCACGGTGTGGACGACTATGTGATTGGTCGGAAGTACAGCTTGCCGGTGGAAAATCCGGTGGGTGACGACGGCAAGTTCATTTCGACTACATTGCCGGTGGGCGAGGTGCCACTGGCGGGGTTATTCGTGTGGAAGGGGAACGACGTCGTACTGCAAGCGCTGGCAGACAGCGGGCATTTACTGCATCAGGAAAAAGTAACGCACAGCTACCCGCATTGCTGGCGGCACAAGACTCCCATCATCTTCCGCGCCACGCCGCAATGGTTCATCGGCATGGAGCAGATTGCTCACCCCTCGCCCATTGGGAGCGGGGCAGAGGGTGAGGATTTGATTCAGGCGAGACGTCATTCCGAAGTCTCTCACCCTAACCCTCCACCGGCCGGAGAGGGAATGAATTTGCGATTGCTTGCGAATCGAGCTGTCGATCAGACTCGGTTCTTTCCGTCCTGGGGGCGCGCGCGGCTGGAAGCGATGATCAAGAATCGCCCAGACTGGTGCGTATCGCGCCAGCGCAACTGGGGGGTGCCGATGCCGTTCTTCGTGCACAGGGAAACGCTGCAACTGCACCCGCGTACACCGGAATTGCTGGAGCAGGTCGCCAAACGGGTCGAGCAGTCCGGCATCGAGGCATGGTTCTCTTTGGACAGTGCCGAGTTGTTGGGCGGGGATACGGCGGATTACCGCAAACTTTCCGACACCCTGGATGTATGGTTCGATTCGGGCGTTACCCATGCCTCTGTGCTGGCGAAACGTGCCGGGCTGCGGGTGCCAGCCGATCTGTATCTGGAAGGTTCCGACCAGCATCGTGGCTGGTTTCAGTCGAGCCTGCTCACCGGTTGTGCGATCAACGGCCGCGCGCCTTACGATGCTCTGCTGACACACGGTTTCGTGGTGGATGGCAGCGGCCACAAGATGTCAAAGTCAAAAGGCAACGTAATCGCGCCGCAAAAGATTTTCGACACCATGGGCGCGGACATCCTTCGCCTGTGGACGGCTTCCACCGATTATTCCGGCGAGCTGACCATTTCCGACGAGATTCTGAAGCGCGTGGTGGAAAGTTATCGCCGCATCCGCAACACCCTGCGTTTTTTGCTGGCCAACGTGAGTGACTTCGATATTGCACGCGACGCACTGCCGGTTGCGAAATGGCTGGAGATCGACCGCTATGCACTGGCGCTGACACAGAAATTGCAGGACGATTTGTGCGCCGACTACGACCGTTATGAGTTCCACTTCGCGGTGCAGAAATTGCTGGGTTTCTGTTCGGAAGACCTGGGCGGATTCTATCTCGACATCCTGAAAGACCGGCTGTACACCTCGGGTGAAAATTCGAAGGCACGCCGTTCGGCGCAGAACGCGCTGTATCACATCACCCAATCGCTGGCACGACTGATTGCACCCATCCTCTCTTTCACCGGCGAGGAAGTGTGGGCGACCTTGGGCGGCGAGGACGATACGAGCGTGTTTGAGCAGCAGTGGTATGCGTTGCCCAAGTGCGGTTTGAGTGGCGAACAGTTCGGTGCGTGGGCCGACCTCCGCGCCGTGCGCGAGCAGGTCAACAAAAAACTGGAAGAACAGCGCGCCGCCAATGCCATTGGTTCTGCCCTGCAAGCAGAAGTGGATGTGTATGCATCCCGTGAGACGTTTGAATTGCTGGCTCGTCTGGGTGACGATCTGCGCCTGGTGTTTATCACCTCGCGTGCCGATGTACATTTGAGCGAAGGTGAACTGGAAGTCAATGTCACACCGAGCACGCACACCAAATGCGCACGTTGCTGGCACTATCGCGGCGATGTGGGCAGTGATACCTCGCATCCGACGTTGTGCGGCCGCTGCGTGAGCAACCTGTTCGGTGCGGGCGAGGCCAGAAAATATGCTTAAGTTCCCGTCATTCCGGCGCAGGCCGGAATCCAGTTATTCAAACACTCCGCGCAGCGGACAAAACCAGACAATTGTCCCGCTACGCGAGGCTTGTTTAATTGTCTGGATTCCGGCCTGCGCCGGAATGACGAAAATAATGAGAAATGGCGGGATTGCATGAGTCGCTGGCTGCTGATTTCAGTAGTGGTCATCATCCTGGATCAGTTGAGCAAGGCGGCCATCAGCAGCCATTTCGTCTATGGCGAAGTGCTTGCGATTACATCCTTCTTCAATCTGGTATTGGCACACAATACCGGTGCAGCGTTCAGTTTTTTACATGATGCGGGCGGTATGCAGCGCTGGCTGTTCAGTGTCATTGCTCTCGCCGCATCCATCTGGATCGTGTGGCTGCTGCGCAAACATCAGGCGGAAAAATTATTCAGCCTTGCTCTGGCGTTCATCCTCGGTGGCGCACTGGGTAATTTGATTGATCGCATCGCTTACGGTTATGTAGTGGATTTTCTGGATTTTCATCGGGCGGGTTATCACTTCGCCGCGTTCAACGTCGCCGATGCGGCGATTACCTGTGGTGCGGCACTGCTGATTCTGGATAGTCTGCGCAAGAGGGGTGAATGAGGTGGGTCAGGATTTAGCCCGAGAAAACAACGCCGGGTTGGAACCCGACCTACACAAACTGGGGGCGACATGGAGATAATGCTGGCTAACCCGCGCGGATTCTGTGCCGGTGTGGATCGCGCCATCGAGATCGTCGAGCGTGCCCTCGCACTGCACGGCGCGCCGATATACGTGCGGCACGAAGTGGTGCACAACAAATTCGTGGTGGAAGGATTGAAAGCCAAGGGCGCGATCTTCATCGAGGAATTGAAAGACGTGCCGCCCGGCAGCATTCTCATCTTCAGCGCGCATGGCGTGTCGCAGGCTGTGCGGCGCGAAGCCGAAGCACGCAACCTCACCGTTTTTGATGCCACCTGCCCTCTGGTTACCAAAGTGCACATCGAAGTCTCGCGCCTGCGTCAGCAGGCCAAGGAGATCGTGATGATCGGTCACAAAGGCCACCCGGAAGTGGAGGGCACCATGGGGCAGAGCGAGGGCGGCATCTATCTGGTGGAATCGCCAGCCGATGTGCAGAAACTCCAGGTGCAGGATGAGCAGAATCTGTCTTTTGTCACCCAGACCACCCTGTCCATAGATGATGCCAGCACCATCATCGCCGCACTCAGGACACGCTTCCCTGCCATCACCGGCCCCAAGAAAGATGATATCTGCTATGCCACGCAGAACCGGCAGGATGCGGTGAAATTGCTGGCACAACAATGCGACCTGGTCATCGTGGTCGGCTCACCCAACAGTTCCAACTCCAACCGTCTGCGTGAAGTGGCGCAGAAC
>JBAZFV010000079.1:0-8273 GCA_041653255.1 Sideroxydans sp.
GGTATTCCCCTGAAAGTCTGCTCCATGAACTGCAGGTGCACCAGGTTGAACTGGAGATGCAGAACGAGGAATTGCACCGTACCCAAATCGCACTGGAGGAAGCGCATGAACGCTATTTAGACCTCTACGAATTTGCTCCCGTCGGCTACCTTACACTTTCGCGTGACACCCTGATCACATCGATCAATCTGACGGGTGCCGGATTGCTGGGCACAGATCGGCAGGAATTGATTCGGCGCCGATTTTCAGGCTTTGTAGCACCCGAAGATCACGATCGCTGGCAGCACTATCTGATGCGTGCCATGAGCAGTCCTGATAGACAGGCTTGCGAATTAACCCTGCGTCATGCCAATGGGACACGTTTGAATTTTCAGCTGAATAGTTTTGCCACCTCGACTGATGCCTCAAAACAAGAACTGCGCATCGCCCTGACCGACATCACCGAGCGCAAGCGCCTGGAGCATGTGCTCCTGGATAACAACTCCGAACTCACGCGTGCGCGTGCCGTTGCGGACAAAGCCAATCACGCCAAATCAGACTTTCTTTCCAGCATGAGCCATGAACTGCGCAGCCCGCTTAATGCGATCCTGGGTTTTGCACAGTTATTGGAAACCGGTACGCCCGCTCCAACGCAATCCCAAAAAACACGCATCAACCAGATTATTCAGGCAGGCTGGTATCTGCTGGGATTGATTAACGAGATCCTTGATCTGGCCATGATCGAGTCGGGCAAACAACCCATGACACTGGAATCTTTATCCTTGTCCGAAGTGCTGCTTGATTGCCAATCCATGCTTGAAGCACAAGCCGGCAAATCAAACATCCACATCAATTTCCCCAAGTTTGATAGTCCCTGCTTTGTGTATGCGGATCGAACCCGGCTCAAGCAGATTCTCATCAACCTGCTTTCCAACGCGATCAAATACAACCGTGTGGATGGAACGGTCGATGTCACCTTTCATACCAACATGTCAGCGCAGGTGCACATCGGCGTGCAAGATACCGGCGAGGGGATACCTTCCGAGAGACTGCGGGAACTGTTCCAACCGTTCAATCGGCTTGGACAGCAGGCGGGCACAGAGGAAGGTTTCGGCATTGGCTTGGTGATATGCAAGCGTCTGGTTGAATTGATGGGAGGCAGAATCGGGGTGGAGAGTGTCGTTGGAACAGGAAGTGTGTTCTGGATCGAACTGCACACGACTGACAGAGCACCGGATGCGATGAATTCAACTGAGCTGCTCGAACCGGTTCAGTCGGCGGTTCAGTCGGCGGTTCAGTCGGCGGTTCAGTCGGCGGTTCAGTCGGCGGTTCAGTCGGCGGTTCAGTCTGGCGCCCCGCTTCGTACCGTGCTGTATGTAGAGGATAACCCTACCAATATGATGCTGGTCGAGCAAATCTTGGAGCGTCGCTCCGGCATCCGCTTATTCAAGGCAGGTAATGGCACAAGCGGTATTGCAATGGCGCGTATCAATCTGCCAGAGGTAATCCTCATGGATATCAACCTGCCCGGCATCAGCGGGGTTCAGGCACTAAAAATCCTGCGTACCGACCCGCTTACGGCGCACATCCCGGTGCTGGCAATCAGCGCGAATGCGATGCCTCTTGATGTCCAGTGGGGGCTGGAGGCCGGATTCTTTAAATACATCACCAAACCGCTCAAGGTGAACGAATTCCTGGAGGCGCTGGAGGAGGCGCTGGAATACGCGAAAAACACCCCACGCCATACCGGTTCAACGGAGAATCCCCATGCCGATTAGTCAGGCAGACAGGCTGCAAGCCCATATCCTGATTGTGGACGATCAGCAGGCGAATGTAACCTTGCTGGAGAACATATTGCGGCAGGAAGGATTCCGGCGAATTACTTCAACCCTGGATCCGTGCAACGCAAGCGACCTTTATCGCAGCAATAATTTTGATCTTGTGCTGCTCGATATCGAAATGCCGGGAATGGATGGTTTCGAAGTGATGCAAAACCTGATCGCAATCGACACCCATGGTTATGTGCCAATCCTGGTGGTCACCGCGCAACCCGCGCACAAGTTGCGCGCGCTCACTTCCGGAGCCAAGGACTTTATCTCCAAACCCCTTGATCTCATCGAGGTCAAGACACGCATCAACAATATGCTGGAAGTGAGACTGCTGTACAGGCAACTGGAGAAATCCAACCAGGCACTCGAATTTTTGGCATTGCACGATGCACTAACAGGTCTACCGAACAGACGCCTGTTATTCGACCGCCTATCTTTCGCCATTGCCCATGCCCACAGAAACAAAAATATGATGGCTGTAATGTATTTGGATCTGGATGAATTCAAAGAAATCAACGACAGTCTGGGACACGCTGAGGGAGACAGGCTATTGGTTGAAATAGGTGCCCGCTTGCAAGCAACGGTGCGCGCAGAGGATACCGTGGCCCGCATGGGCGGTGACGAATTTGTCATTGTGTTATCCGAATTGACGGCAAGCGACGATATCGCTCTGCTGGCTACCAAAGTAATCACCGCCGTGGCACGCCCCCCTATTCTTGCGGGCACTGGCGCAACCATCACCGCCAGCGTTGGGATCAGCCTCTACCCCACCCATGGCGATTCGGCAGAAGCACTGATGAAGGTGGCAGATGGCGCTTTGTATCAGGCCAAACAGAACGGCAAGAACAGGTACTGTATCGCCAGTGCGGTCGCGTGAGTAACGCAATGGATGCGGAACGGCGGTTGTCTCTTTTCCAAAAAAATCAAAACAAAAAGGCAGGAGCATAAAAACATGATCGATGACAATGAAATCTTGAGTGCCACCATCCTGATCGTGGACGATCAGCGGGCCAACGTAAGCTTGCTCGAAGAATTATTGAGTGATGCCGGTTATCGAAGTGTGTCCGCGACGACTGATCCCTATGCGGTGTGTGACATGCATCGAACCAATCACTACGATCTGATCCTGCTCGACCTGGAAATGCCGGGCATGGATGGGTTTGCCGTGATGGCGGGGCTCAATCAAATCGGGACGGATGACTATGTGCCGATTCTGGTGATTACGGCGCAACCGGAACACAAATTGCGTGCCCTGTCTTCCGGTGCCAAGGACTTCATCGCCAAGCCTTTTGACTTGGTGGAAGTCAAGACACGTATCCACAACATGCTGGAAGTGCGTTTGTTACTCAAGAAACTCGCCAACTACAACAAGATTCTGGAACAAACGGTATTGGAACGCACTGCTGAATTGCGTGAAAGCGAAACCCGTTTTCGGCGGCTGACCGAGATGTCCTCAGACTGGTATTGGGAACAGAATGTACAGGGTGAATTCACCAAGGTGTATGGCCCGGCGCTGGAGATGCTCGGCATCCAATCTCAGAAAAAGCCTTCTCTCCCCAAAAGAATTGATCAGGGACCGCACTGGTGCGAGATGAAACAAAAGGAATTGGATGAGCATATTGCCGCCAGACAACCCTTCCTGGATTTTGTGTATAGCCGCACCAAACCGGATGGTTCGCAACAGTATTTGATGGTAAGCGGCGAACCCATGTTCGACCCGGCGGGAAAATTCACCGGCTACCGAGGGATCGGCAAGGATGTGACAAATACGCTGCATGGCGGCGAAGCAGCAGCAAAACCGGAACCCCCGAAATGATTATTCCGTTCACCGCGGGTATTAAGTCATCTGCATTCTGATTTCCTGTTCGCCGGGTATTTTTCCCTGCCGACTGTGGTCAAGCTGCCTGCCGTTGCCTGATGAGCTGACGGCGCTCGCCCAGCCATCATTTTTCAACCAGAATTTCCCGGTTGGCCCACTTCTTCAGCAAACTATAACCCACTGCCAGCAATGTCGGTCCGAGGAATATACCGACGAAACCAAAAGCAACGACGCCGCCCATTACCCCGAGCAACAACAGAATGAACGGCAAGTTGCTGTCCCAACTCAACATCAGCGGTAACACCATGTTGTCCACGCCGCTGATCATGATCACACCCCACAGCAGCATGAAAATCGCCCATCCCACATCACCCTGGTAGAACAACCAGATGACCGCGCCACCCCAGATGAAGGGAGGGCCGATCGGGATCAGGGAGACAATGCCGGTGACAACGCCGAGCAACAACGCAGCCGGCACTCCGGCAACGGCAAAACCGATAGCCGCCATGACTCCCTGTGCCAGCGATGAGCCCAACAATCCATACATGACATTGCGCACGGTCTTGTTGATGATTATCACGATATTTTCGGCGTGGGCACCGATGGTGCGCGCCATCACTACATTCAGGAAGTTGTTCAGCACCACGCCGTCGCGGTAAAAGAAGAAACAGATGAAGACGGACAGGCTCATTTCCATGACGCCCTGCCCCAGCATCATGCCGCTTGCCATCAGTATATCTTTGGCGGGTTCCAGCACACGTTTGGTGAGGACGGCCACCTCATTGTGACTATTGGCGAGCAAGTGCCAATAATCATTCAGTGCGCCCCCCACCACGGGCAGGCCGGCAACCCATGTCGGCGGCTCCATTGGTCCCTTATCAATAATGTGCTTGATAAATTCGTACGCGGCGGTGACGTTGTCGGCAAGGCTATAGGCAACCAGCGCGAGCGGCAGGATGACCACGATAGCCAAAATAAAGGTCATGGTTAACGCAGCCCAATTTTTGCGGCCGTTGAAGCGGTTTAACAGGCTTTCATACAGCGGCCAACTGGTGATGCAGATCACCGCAGCCAGCAGCGTCGCTGCCAGGAATGGCCGCAACACCAAGAAGCAACCCACCACCAGGATCAGGATGGCAAACAGTTGCACCAGATACTCAAAACGTTTCCCCATACACTAACGCCTTTCCGTTTTTTCGGCCGCTCTACCCGGGGGCGGAAGTGACTTCCCTCTGCCATACCGGCAACCGGGTCAGGACGAATATCGATCCCGATTGCATATGTATTCTTGAGAAAAAAAGCACAGCCGTCTGTACGAGAACGAACGTAGTGACAGAAAGACCGATGGCAGGAGTTGATTTTCCTTAAGTACGGAAGCGCACAGAACAACCCGCGCCAAGCGCGGACACTCTGTCTTGCTCTGGTGCCATACACCAAGGTTAATCACCCCCGAAGCATCGGTGGTTGATTACCAGAATCTCATCCGGGATTCATCTTAAGGAGGAACAAAATGAATATCTCAACATCAGGTTTTAAACCACTCACCTTGACGGCCGTATTGATGGCAACGGTCTTTGCTGCCGGCTGTGGCGGTAGCGGCTCCGCAATTATTTCCAACCCTGCACCCACCCTCGCGGGTGCAGGCACCGGCAATGGCGGTCTGGGACAGGGGCCTGCCCCCGTAGTATTGGGAGGCGCGGGTAATTTTGTGATTCTGGCAAAAACCGCCATTTCAACTACCGGTGCCACCGCAATCACCGGAAACATAGGCGTCAGCCCGGCCGCTGCAAGTTTCATCACTGGATTTTCGCTGGTAGCACCGCCGACGACCTCCACGACCTCACCGTTGGTGACCGGTCTGGTCTATGCCTCTGACTACGATGCGCCCACCCCGAGCAACCTGACCACCGCCGTGGCCGATATGCTGACGGCATACACCGATGCCGCCGGGCGCCCGGCTGATTACACCGAAGTGGGTGCGGGAAACATCAGCGGCATGACCCTGCCGCCGGCGACCTACAAATGGGGTACCGGCGTGTCGATTAACAGCGATGTGACCCTTAGCGGCGGCCCCAACGATGTGTGGATCTTTGAAATCGCACAGGACGTAACCATGGCCAGTGGCGTGAAGGTGATACTGGCCGGTGCATCGCCCAAGAATATCTTCTGGCAGGTTGCCGGGGGTACGGGTGTAACCATTGGCACAACCGCACACATGGAAGGCGTGATTCTGGCGGCAAAAGCGATCGCGCTGAATACCGGTGCGACCGCAAACAGCCGTTTGCTGGCGCAAAGTGCGGTCACACTGAATGCCAATACAGTGGTACAACCGGCTCCTTGATCTGTGCATCAGCAGCTGCGAGCAACCCACAAAGGCCGTCTCGCGACGGCCTTTGCTATATCTTCATCCATCCATGCCTCAAGATCGCCAGACAGCGCTAAAAAACAGCTTTGGTCTTATACTTGCGCCTCACTTTTATCATCCAATAATCTACGCCATGAACAATCATTGTGGTTTTTCCAAGCACCCAACCCCAACACGCAGAATTCAGCGCGGGTTCACCCTGATCGAGATTATGGTCGTGGTGGTCATCATGGGTATCCTCGCCGCCCTGGTCGTTCCCAAGCTGATGAGCCGTGCCGATGACGCGCGCATCTCGGCAGCCAGACAGGATATCTCCACCATCATGCAGGCACTCAAACTCTACAAGCTGGATAATCAACGCTATCCAACCACCGAACAGGGCTTGCAGGCATTGATCAGCAATCCCACTACCGGCCCCGCTGCAAACGGTTGGAAAACCGGCGGCTACGTGGACAAGCTACCCAAAGACCCATGGGGTAATTTCTATCTATTCCTGTCGCCCGGCATTCATGATGAGATCGATGTGTTCACGCTGGGTGCGGATGGCCAGCCGGGCGGCACCGGCAACGATGCCGATATCGGATCATGGGATTTGTAATGTACTGCGGCCCTGCCGAACCTCACTCGACCGAGCGCGGCTTCACGCTATTGGAGCTGCTGGTGGTAATGGTGATAGCCGGCTTTCTGCTGGGCATGGTGTCACTCAAGGCGATGCAGGACGACCGCCAGGTATTACAACAGGACGCGCAACGTATCGCGCTGTTGTTGCAACTGGCACGTGAAGAGGCGATCGTGCGCAATCGCCCCATCGCCTTCGAGGCGGACATGAACCAGTACCGATTCCTGATTCGTGAAGAACAGGTATGGCAACCACTTGAACAAGATGAACTGTTGCGCGAACGGGACTTCAAGCGCATCCCGGTGACATTTTCCATCAGCCCGCCCAACAGTTTCCAGATTACTCCCTTGCGCATCACCTTCGGCCGCGAACCCGTGGATAAACCATTTGTACTTACCCTCATTCTGGGTGAGGCACAGGCCGCGATTCGCGCCGATGGTATCGGCCACTTTGCGGTAGAGTGACATCATGCACAAACAGCGCGGATTCACTTTGTTGGAAGTGCTGGTCGCCCTGGTGATCGTCGGCACGGCATTGGGGGCGTCTATCCGCGCCATCGGCAGCCTGACGCAGAACAGTGGCGATTTGCGCGCCACGACGATGGCGACCTGGTCTGCCGAGAACCGTCTGACCCAGATTCGTCTGGCCCAGATATGGCCCGCACTCGGCAACCGCCAATTCCAGTGTCCGCAAGGCGAGTTGATTTTGCTGTGCCATGAACAGGTACTGGCCACCCCCAACCCGTATTTTCGTCGCGTTGAAATCTCCGTCTTCGATCAACAGCACACGCGGCGCATCATCAAACTGAATCAGGTGGTGTCCAATGCACGGTAGCCGCAAAACATCCTATCAGTACGGCCTGACTCTGATTGAGCTATTGGTCGCCATCAGTATCCTGGGGCTGATTGCAGTCATGGGCTGGCGCGGGCTGGACATCATCGTACGTTCCCGTAGCGCACTCACCGCCGACCTGGAGCAAACACGTGGTATGCAACTTGCCTTTGCGCAATTGCAAAATGATTGCGCGCACTTGGCCAATGCCACCACTTTCCCTGATCGAACGACGTTATTGGCAAGTGATAACAAGCTCACCATGGTGCGCACAGTTTTTTCCGAGCAGCAACCAACACGCCTGCAAGTGCTTGGTTATCATGTGGCGAATGGAAAGTTAATCCGGCGTGAATCAGCCGCCACACGCAACCTGGTTGAACTGGACAAGTTGTGGCTGGCCGCCGTCAATGATACGGAAGCCACTCCGGCTGTGATGCTGCAGACAGGCGTAGCGGCGATGACGATGCGTGTCTGGATGAAAGGCAGCCCGGACTGGCAAGCCGCGGTAACGATGAATGCCAGCCCGAAAAAGACGGGTGTTCCCATAGGTCTGGAAGTCTCCTTGCAATTACAGGGTGAAGCGGATGTGCTGATCAAAAACTTTTTGCTGGGTGCGGTGTGAAACGACCCTCACCTCCACAGAACAAACAACGAGGCGTGGCCATCATCATGGCCCTGCTGCTCACCACTCTGGCAATCACTATCGTCGCCAGCATGTTCTGGCAACAACAGGTACAGGTGCGCGCCATCGAAAACCAGCGTCTGCAATTGCAAAAACAATGGATATTGCGTGGCGCACTGGACTGGGCAAGCTTGATTCTGCGCGATGAC
>JBAZFV010000080.1:0-8220 GCA_041653255.1 Sideroxydans sp.
GCCATCCAGAATGGGCAAACCATACTCCAACGGCGGCAAACAAGACCGAGATGTTCGCAATAATATCGTTGCGCGAGCATAGCCAGACCGAACTCATGTTGATGTCATCCGTGCGGTGTCGCCATAGCAAGTAGAAACACAAGCTGTTCGCAGCCAGTGCCAATAAGCCAATTAAACCTATGGTCTCGAACACGGGGATTTGTGGATAGACGATGCGGTAGACAGCCTGGCCCAGTACAAAGAAACCGAAGCCTGCCATGATGAGCCCCTTGAGCAGAGCTGCCTTTGCTTTCATGGTTACGCTACGTGTCACAACGTATAGGCTGAAACCATACACTAGCGCATCTCCGAGCATATCCAGTGAATCTGCAATCAACGAAATCGAATTCCCAAGCAACCCTGCTGTGAGTTCGATGATGAACATGACCGCATTGATCACCAGCACGACCTTGAGCGTTGCACTTTGGCGGGTACGCAGTGCGTCGATCTCGCAGGCTTTGTCGTTGCAACAGTCGGACATAGAGTCCTCCGCTAGTGACGCAAAACTTTGACGCTCTCTGATATCGCCGCCGCAATTTCAATCTCATCGAGTGTCGTCATACTTCCCACCGAGAACCTGACAGCTCCGCGCACGATTTGTATCGCACCCCACGCTGCCAGTATCAAGAATGGCCGGGCTGTTCTTCGGTTTCCACGCCCTCGGCGATGACTTGCAGTTTCAGGCCGTGCGATAACTCGACCACTGCTTTGATAATGGCGACATCATCCGGGTCGGTGGTGATGATTGCTTTGGACTGAAAGTCACTCGAACTCTCAATCTCGGATTTTCTTTTTATCCCGGACCATTTTCTGGCGACTCCATCACCGGCAGATACTCACCCCGCTGCGCTGCGCCGTTCAACCTGGCACGTTTCAGCAAGGCCTGCTGTGCGGCGGCGACATTCTCCGCCTTGCCTTGCCATGCCTGGAGCACCGTCTGTTGTAGGGCGCGCCCGTAAGAAAATGAGAGCAGCCAGGGGGCCTCAGGGAAGCTGGCATTCATCGCGTTGAGGTTAGCCGTCGCCTCTTCCGGACTCAAACCGCCGGAGAGAAAATTGATACTCGGCACGGCCATCGGCACGGTGCGCCGGAATACTTGCAGGGTCGCCGCCGCGACTTCTTCGGCACTGGCTCTGGCCGGATGTTTCTTGCCCGGCAGGATCATGTTGGGTTTGAGAATGATATGTTCCAGCACGACATGATGGCGGTGCAGGGCATGAAAGATGTCCTTGTGCACCGCCTCGGTCACCTCGGCACAGCGGGCCAGACTGTGGTCGCCGTCGATCAACACCTCCGGCTCGACAATGGGCACAACGCCCTGCTCCTGGCATACCGCCGCATAGCGCGCCAGCATCTCGGCGTTGGCTGCGACACCCAGTGCCGTCGGATTGCGCTCACTGATCTCATACACCTCACGCCATTTGGCAAAACGCGCTCCCTGTTTCTTGTACTGACGCAAGCGCTCCGCAAGCCCGTCAAGGCCATAAGTGATGAGATCACCCGGCGCCAGTGCCAGCGGCCCCTTGCCCTTATCCACCTTGACGCCGGGCACGATACCGCGCTGCGCCAGCACCTGCGGCAACGGTGTGCCGTTATCGGCGGCCTGCGCAAGGGTGTCCTCGAATTCGATCACACCGCTGATGTATTGCTCGATGCCGGGGGCGGTAAACAGCAATGCGCGGTAAGCGCGACAGTTCTCTTCGCTGGCTTCCACGTTGATCGCAGCAAAGCGCTTGGTGATGGTGGGTTGGCTTTCATCTGCGGCGAGGATGCCCTTGCCCCGTTGTACCATCTGCTCGATGGTGGCTTGTAGTTCGTCTGCAATCGTCATGGTTCGTCTCCTTTTTACGGTAACTTCAATGCGAATACGGTCAGTCCCATTCCGCTTCCAGTGTCCTGATCCGCGCCCTCAACTCATCGACTTCATCCAGCAACTGCAACGCCAGCGCCACGCCGGCGAAATTAACTCCCAAGTCACGCTGCAGGCGCAAGGCCACCGTGGTGCGCTGCATGTGAATCCCGCTGAACCGCCAGCTGTCAGGCTCGTGCCCGACGGGTACCAGTACACCCTCTTCCACCAGTTCGATGATGAATTCCGCCTGTACCGCGCACGCACGGCAGACATCGGCCAGTGTCAATTCGGTTTGTTCTTCCAGAATGATACCGCCCGATTGCGACTGCATTTCCTCGTTATCCATGTTCACACTCCCAGTCTACTGCGCGGGTTGAAGGATTTGAACTGTTCGGCCATGTTGCGGTAAGCCGCTTTGGCGGCCTCATTGTCGGCGGGAGGCACGGATATTTTCAGCACCGCATAAAAATCACCCGGTGTGCTCGACGGTATCCCCCGGCCTTTAAGTCGCAATTTACTACCGGAGGCAGCACCGGCCGGAATCTTGAGTTCGACGATTCCACCCGGGGTGGGCACATTCAATGCCGCACCCAGAGCTGCTTCCCACGGAGCAACGGGCAGGTCGAGATATACGTCATGTTGTTCCACACGGTAAAAAGGATGGGGGAGGAACGCGATTTCCAGGAACAGGTCGCCCGCCAAGCCCTGGCCGGGACCGGGCGCACCCTGCCCCGCCAGACGGATATGCTGACCGGCGCGGATTCCGCGCGGCAGGGTCACATTCAGTTTGCGCTCGCGCATCACCACATGCCCTTGCGCATCCACTTCCGGAATTTGCAAAGTGATGGTACGGACAGCGCCGCTGTAGGCATCCTCCAGATCGACCAGGATGCGGGCGTGATGATCTCCGCCTCTGGCGGCGCGCTGGCTGCGCCCCGTGCCAAAACTTCGCCCGTATAGTGCTTCGAAAAAATCGCTGAATTGTGCCGCATCAGCATCACCAGCGCCGCCGCCGGAAAACTCGAAGCCCGTATTCCAGTCTGGCGGCGGACGGAAATCCTGACCCGCCTGCCAATTGGCACCCAGCTTGTCGTAGGCGGCACGCTTTTCAGGATCCTTCAGCACTTCATTCGCTTCACCTACTTCCTTGAAGCGGGTTTCAGCATCAGGCTCCTTGCTCACATCCGGGTGATATTTGCGCGCCAGCAGACGATAAGCGCGCTTGATCTCATCCTGAGTCGCGTCGCGCGCAACGCCCATGATCTTGTAGTAGTCCTTGTATTCCATGGTTCGGCTGTTTCCGTTCGATGCGGGAGAAATTCAACAGGTACCAGCATAATACTCGCCACGCTGCGGCAACAATACTTTACATGAATCACACCGAGTACCAAGCCTGTCCGCTTGACTCGTTTCGCCGCGATGCTTCAAACCATACAGGCTGCTAGGTGTATGCTATCGGTTAATGACAATATGCCACCGGTAATACGCGGAAAGGGATATGAACAGCAAACTCAGCTCAATTAATCTTGGCGTTGTTGTTTCAATACGCGGCAGCGTTGTGGATATCCACTTCGAAAAACACTTACCACCAATTTACGCACTGTTGCGTGCAGGCAAAGACGGGGGGATCGTCATCGAGGTATTGGCGCAGCTGAACAGACACCTTGTGCGCGGAATTGCGCTAACACCCACACAAGGTCTGGCACGTGGGATGCCAGTGGAAGACAGCAACGGACCGTTAAAAGCGCCGGTGGGCAAGGCCATACTCTCTCGCATGTTCAATGTTTTCGGCAATGCCATCGACCGTTTGCCGGCACCAGCCGGCATCGAGTGGCGCAGCGTTCACCACGCTCCGCCTCCCTTGGCGCGGCGCTCAACCCAATCCGAAATTTTTGAAACCGGTATCAAGATCATCGATGTGCTGATGCCGCTGGAGCGCGGCGGCAAGGCGGGCCTGTTCGGCGGGGCGGGCGTGGGCAAGACCGTGTTGCTCACCGAGATGATCCACAACATGGTTGGGCAACACGAAGGTGTGAGTATCTTTTGCGGCATCGGTGAACGTTGCCGCGAAGGCGAGGAGCTCTACCGCGATATGAAGGAAGCCGGCGTGCTGCCAAACATGGTGATGGTATTCGGCCAGATGAATGAACCGCCGGGCAGCCGTTTCCGCGTGGGGCATGCAGCACTGACGATGGCAGAATATTTTCGCGATGATGAGCACCGCGACGTGTTGCTACTCATCGACAACATCTTCCGTTTCATCCAGGCCGGTTCAGAGATTTCCGGACTGATGGGACAGATGCCATCGCGCCTCGGGTATCAGCCGACCATGGGTACCGAGCTATCCGGACTGGAAGAACGCATCGCCAACACCGACACCGGTGCAATCACCTCGATACAGGCGGTGTACGTGCCGGCGGACGATTTTACCGATCCGGCTGCGGTGCATACTTTTTCTCACCTTTCCGCTTCCATCGTGCTGTCACGCAAGCGGGCCAGCGAGGGGTTGTATCCGGCCATTGATCCGCTGCAATCGAGTTCAAAGATGGCAACTCCCGGTATCGTCGGTGAGCGACACTATGCATTGGCACAGGAGATCAGGAGCACGCTGGCGCAATATGCCGAGCTCAAGGACATCATCGCGATGCTCGGTATGGAACAACTATCGACGTCGGACCGCGCCGTGGTCGCGCGGGCCCGGCGACTGGAACGTTTCCTCACCCAGCCATTTTTTACCACCGAACAATTCAGCGGCATCAAGGGAAAACTGGTCAGCCTCAAGGACGCGCTCGACGGTTGCGAGCGTATTCTGCGCGATGAGTTCAAGGATGTGCCGGAGAGTGCGCTGTACATGATCGGTGCGATCGACGAGGCGAAGCAGAAGATTAAAAACGAACCGGCTAAAGCACCACCCAATCCCAAACAGGCGGTTGAACATGAAACTTAAAATACTCCTGCCGTTCCAGATATTCGCCGAGATCGCCGGGGTGAAACGCATAGTCGCCGAGACGCCGCAGGGTTCGTTCGGGTTGTTGCCCCAGAGGCTCGATTGCACGGCGGTGCTGGAGCCGGGGATACTGACCTATGAAACAGAAACGGGTGGCGAAATCTATGTGGCCGTCGATGATGGCATATTGGTCAAGGCGGGCACCGACGTGCTGGTGTCGGTGCGCAATGCGATCGGCGGCATGGATCTCGGTGAATTGCGCAGCGCAGTAGAACGGGAGTTCATGAATCTCGACGAAGGTGAGAAGCAGGTCAGGTCGGTTCTGGCCAGACTGGAGAGCGGGTTTGTGCGCCGCTTCGCGGAGTTTCATCGTGCCTGAAGATCATCAAATAGAACCGGAATTTATCCGCAAGGTGGGCGAGAAGGAAGCGCGCAAGCTCCATGCGCAGGCCAAGGTCACCCATACCGTCTGGTCCGGTCTGGGCATGATGGGACTGGTTGGCTGGTCAGTGACGGTGCCGACCTTGCTCGGCGCGGCGCTTGGTATCTGGCTGGACAAAAATCATCCGGGCAGCCATTCATGGACGCTCATGTTGCTGGCAATAGGGTTGGGGTTGGGTTGCTTTAACGCATGGCATTGGATTGCCAAGGAAGACAGGGAAATACACGCGCAAGAAAGAAATAATCATGAATGAGCCGTTAAGCCTGGTGTTCGCATTGATCGCGGGAATGATGTTCGGGGCTATATTTTTTGGCGGCCTGTGGTGGACCGTGCGCAAGGGAGTTGCAGCCAAACGCCCGGCGTTGTGGTTTATGGCCAGCATGGTATTGCGGACTGGCATCGTCGTGACCGGGTTCTATTTTGTACTGGGGGACGACTGGCGGAAGCTGCTCGTCGGTCTATTCGGATTCATCGTTGCCCGTTCGGTCTCAATCAGATTGGCCCAGCAGAAAAGCGGGCTCACCGGAGTTGCCAGTCATGCACCTTAGTCCCGACGAAATCATTTTCTGGCAGCTTGGTTTTTTCAAATTTAATGCCACGATTGCTTACACCTGGGGGTTGATGGTCGTGCTGGTGGTCGGCTCCATACTTGTCACACGCAGACTTTCCAAAGATCTGCAACGTTCGCGCTGGCAGAATCTGCTGGAAATAGTCGTCACCGGCATCGTGGGGCAAATAAAAGAAGTGGGTATGAAGCAGCCGGAAAAATATCTCGGATTTCTCGGCACCCTGTTCCTGTTTGTCGCGATGGCGAGCCTCTTCACCATCGTTCCCGGTTACGAGCCGCCGACCGGTTCGCTCTCGACCACGGCGGCGCTGGCGATCTGCGTGTTTGTGGCGGTACCGCTGTTCGGCATCGAAAAGAACGGGCTGGGAGAATATCTGCGCGATTACCTGAAACCGACGGTCATCATGCTCCCGTTCAACATCATCAGTGAACTATCGCGCACCCTGGCGCTGGCGGTTCGCCTGTTTGGCAACATGATGAGCGGCACGATGATACTGGCCATTCTGCTGACCATCACGCCCTATATTTTTCCAATCGCCATGAGCGCACTCGGACTATTGACCGGCATGGTGCAAGCCTACATTTTCAGTATTCTGGCGGCGGTTTATATCGCGGCCTCCACGCAGGTCAGTAAGCAGAAACCCGAGCCGGAATCAGAGACCGCAGAAAGACAATGAAGCACCAATTACGACAAGCAAAGGAGAAATTATGGACAGTATGACCATTATTGCGGTGGCATCCATTATCACTGCAGGCATTACCATCGCCATCGGAGTGATCGGCCCTTCGCTGGGCGAAGGACGCGCGGTTGCATCGGCGCTGACCTCGCTGGCCCAGCAACCCGATGCCTCCACCACGATCACCCGTACACTGTTCGTTGGCCTTGCGATGATCGAATCCACAGCCATCTACTGCTTCGTGGTCTCGATGATTCTTATCTTCGCCAACCCGTTCTGGAACTACGTCATTGCACAGGCGGCAGGAAAATAAGCGATGCTGATCGACTGGTTCACCGTTATCGCACAAGTCGTCAACTTCCTCATTCTGGTGTGGTTGCTGAAGCGATTCCTTTACCATCCGATACTCAACGCTATCGATGTGCGTGAAAAACGGATCGCCAGAGAACTGGCTGACGCCGATGCAAAAAAGGCCGAAGCACTGAAGGAACGTGAAGCGTTTCAGCGCAAGAATGAGGAATTCGACGGGCAGCGTGCCGCGCTGTTGCGCAAGGCCACGGACGAAGCTGCCACCGAGCGTCAGCGCCTGCTCGACACGGCGCGAAAGGATGCGGACAGATTGCGCGGCAAGCAACAGGAATCGTTGCGCAGCGAGTATCAACACCTGAACGAGGAGCTTGCGCGCCGGACACAATCAGAGGTGTTCGCCATTGCGCGCAAGACTTTGGCCGATCTCGCCGATGAAAATCTGGAAGAGCGCATGACCGGCGTGTTTGTGCAGCACCTGCGCGGATTGAACAGCGATAAAAAGGGTAAGTTGGCTGCGATGTTCAAGTCGCCTTTTCAGCCTGCACAAGTTCGCAGCGCATTCGAACTTTCACCCGCACAGCACACTGCAATCGAAAGCGCGGTCAGGGAAACACTCTCTGCGACAGCCTCGGTTCATTTCGATATTGTGCCCAATTTGGTCAGCGGCATCGAGCTTGTCATCCAGGGACAAAAAGTTGCGTGGAGCATCGCCGATTATTTGACCTCGCTGGAAAAAGATGTAAACGAACTGCTCAAGGTGCAACGCAAATCAGAACAAGATGGAAGCGAATAATCAGTAAACCGATTTTTCAGGACAGAATGTCCTAATTTAAGTACAAAACAAAAATGACCGCCAAGGCTGATAATCTTCATACCACTTGCGACCAGACCTTCGCCAACATCGCAAAGGCGCGTGAATCGCATGCGCCGCAACTGACTCCGCGCGAGACCGGCACCATCACCAGCCTGTCCACCGGTATTGCGCGAGTCTCCGGTTTACCCGGCGTGGGATTCGAAGAGGTGGTGAAGTTCCCCGGAGAGTTGTACGGCATCGCATTCAATGTCGACGAAGACGAGATCGGCGTCGTGTTGCTCGGCGAGTACTGGCATCTGCACGCCGGCGACGAGGTCGAGCGCAGGGGGCACGTGATGGACGTGCCGGTGGGCGAGGGCTTGATCGGGCGCGTCATCAATCCGTTGGGGCGGCCGCTCGATGAAAAAGGCCCGGTGGTCACCAACAAACGTTTTCCAATCGAACGTCCCGCCCCGCCCATCATGGATCGTGCGCCGGTCACCGTGCCTTTGCAGAGCGGCATCAAGGTTGTCGATGCGCTGGTTCCCATCGGGCGCGGCCAGCGCGAGCTGATCCTCGGCGACCGGCAGACC
>JBAZFV010000081.1:0-8185 GCA_041653255.1 Sideroxydans sp.
CCTGCGAACAGCCTTGGTGTTGATGGTGACTACTACCTCGACATTGCGACGGGAGACGTGTATCTGAAGACACTTGGCAGCTATAGCATTGTTACGAACATCATGGGCGCCACCGGTGCAACGGGCGCTACGGGCGCTACGGGCGCAACAGGTGCTACGGGTGGTGGTCTCTCGGAATATGCCTATGTCTACAACTTGGCAGCGCAAGTCGTGGCGGTTGAGGGTGCGGTCTTGTTCGATAGCAACGGTGTAATGTCAGCCGGCATAACGCATACGACCGGTACAGCGGAGATAACTATCATTAATTCTGGAATTTATGAGATTGCTTTCTCCTTGTCCGGGGCAGAGCCTAATCAATTCGGGGTATTCGTAAATGGGGTGGTAGTTTCCAGTTCGATTTATGCCTCCGGGGCCGGTACACAGCAGACCAACGGACAGGTGATACTCGCCCTCGGCGCCAACGCGGTTGTTACGATTGTTAATCATTCTTCTGCTGCTGCGGTGAACCTGAATTCAGTGATTGGCGGAACAGCAGCCAATGTAAACGCTTCATTCCTTATTCGGAAGCTAGATTAAGCATCGTCTTGGAATTTCAAGCATAAGCCTGAATGGCGCCGACAGCTTCCTGTAGAGCACACGTAGTCGATTTGTGGATGCGGGTGAACAGCTACCCCGTGGAATTTGTACGCTACCGTACAAACAAGGCGGCTCCCTTCATTTAACCTGCGAGCATCCCCTGTCGGGTTTTTATATGGACTCTGTATCCGTTATTCCTGCATCAATTAATCAATCCGGCTCGCACAAAATCCAGCTGGCCGGTTCCTGGACCGCACTCGGCTTGCGGGGAATTGTGCCCAGGCTGGAGGCGCTGGCTACCACGGCCAGGACGGGTCTTGTGGTTGATGGCGCAGGGGTTGAAGCAATGGATGCGGCAGGTGCCTGGGTGCTGCAAAAGTTTTTGTACCAGATTCAAGGCGCAGATGCTGCGCTCGAGATAAGTGCTTTGCGCCCGGAATTCAACAAACTGCTCACAGTTGTCAGGCAGCAAATATCTGAGCAGGCAACGAGCCAGACCGTGCTGACGATCCCCGCCACATCGAATCTGCAAGCGTTGGGGCAGCATGCCGAAGAGGCTGTTGTGCAAATAGTGGCGTTGTTAAGTTTTATCGGCGAGTGCTTCTTTGCACTGCTTGGATCTGTGGCACATCCTTCGCGCTTCAGATGGCGCCCGGTTCTGTTCAATATCCGTACTGCCGGTTTTGATGCGTTGCCGATCGTCGGCTTGCTCTCATTCATGCTTGGCATCGTCGTTGCTTATCAGGGCGCAGATCAACTGCGGCAATATGGGGCCAACATCTTTGTGGCCGACCTGATCGGACTCTCCATGCTGCGCGAGTTCGCGCCCTTGATCACGGCCATCATCATCGCCGGCCGCTCGGGGTCGGCTTATGCGGCGCAGATCGGCACCATGTCGGTGACCGAGGAGATTGATGCCATGCGCACACTGGGTATCGCTCCGCTGGAGCTGCTGGTGCTACCGAAGATATTTGCATTGTTCATTGTGCTGCCGCTGCTCACCGTGTTCGCGGATGTGATGGGTGTATTGGGGGGCATGCTAATGGCCAATGCACAGCTGGATGTCGGCTACGGTGAATTCTTTGCTCGCTTCACCAAAGCAGTGAGTGTGACGGCTTATCTGACCGGTATCTGCAAGGCGCCGGTATTCGCTTTCATCATTGCCGTCGTCGGTTGCTTTCAAGGCTTTCGCACCCGGGGTGGTGCGGATAGTGTGGGCAGGCAGACAACACGGAGTGTGGTGCAGTCAATTTTTTTGGTGATCGTGGCGGATGGACTATTTTCGGTTGCCTTCACGGCGTTATCGCTTTGATTGCATGAAGCACAATTACAGCGCCCGCACAAAATAAATCGGGCTCCCACAGACTAATGGATTATTGGATATGAGCGATGCGCAACAACCAGCGGAGGTGGTGATTCAATTGAGCAAGGTCACAACACGCTTTGGCGGGCATGTGGTGCACTCTGGCATTGATCTGGAGATTTGCCGTGGCGAAATATTCGCCCTGATCGGTGGCAGTGGCTCCGGGAAATCAACGCTGCTGCGGGAAATGATTCTCCTGCAACGTCCTGACGCGGGCTCCATCCGCATTCTTGGCGTGGAACTGAACAACCTGGCCGACAGCGAGGCGCTCGCGCTGCGCCTGCGTTGGGGGGTGTTGTTTCAGTATGGTGGATTGTTTGGCGAATTGAACATCAATGAAAACGTTGGGCTTCCCCTGCGTGAACATACTGCGCTTGGGGATGGGCTGATCAATGAGATTGCAGCCTGGAAGATCGCCATGACCGGCCTGAAGCCGGAGGTGGGGATTCAATATCCGTCCGAACTGAGTGGAGGCATGATGAAGCGTGCTGCCTTGGCGCGTGCCTTGGCGCTCGATCCAGAGCTGTTGTTTCTGGATGAACCAACCTCCGGGCTCGATCCGGAAAGTGCCGGTGAAGTGGATCAACTGGTGCGCAAGTTGCGCGACATGTTCGGCCTCACCATTGTGATGGTGACGCACGATCTGGATCTTCTCTGGCAACTGGCGGATCGTGTGGCGGTGCTGGCGGATGGCAAAGTGCAAGGTGTCGGTTCGATGGCGGAGCTGGAAAAAATGGATAACCCGGCGATCCGCGTTTTCTTTGAGGGCGCACGCGGCCGGTCGGTGCAGAAATATGAAAAGAATCGGCTCGAAGTGGTAGCCAATTAATCTGGCAGGAGATCATCATCGAAACTAAAGTGAACTACGCAGTGGTCGGAGCCTTCGTGCTTGTGTTGGGAGCGGTGTTGATGATCGGCCTGCTCTGGCTCGCCTCGGGCGGGACGTGGCAGAAAAAATATGACCTCTATCTGGCCATCGAGGATGAGTCGGTGGCGGGGCTCAATCTGAATGCGCCGGTCAAGCTCAATGGTGTCGATGTTGGCAAGGTACAGCAGATAACACTCGACCCACTCGATCCGGCACGGGTGAATCTGTTATTTGCCCTTGAGCGCGGCACGCCGATCAAGGAAGACACGGTGGCGATTATCAAGGCGCAGGGGCTGACCGGTATCGCCTACGTTGAGTTAAGCGGAGGCACGCGTGAGTCGGCTCCCTTGGTGGCAAAGGCAGGCAGCAAATATCCGGTGATACGCACTGCACCTTCGCTGGGCGCGCGCCTGGAAAATATGCTGACCAGCGTGCTGGCCAAGCTGGACAGTACGTCCAGCAACATCAACGCCATTCTCGGTGAAAAGAACCAATCGTCACTAAAGAATGCGCTCGCCGATATTGCCACCGTGGCGCGCACCATTGCTAAGCGCAGCGACAATCTGGATAAGGGGATCGTGGCGGCGCAACAGACTTTTGAGAATACCGCGCATGCCACCGAGCGGCTCGACTCGGCCATTGATCAAATTGGGCGCGGCGCAGAATCCATTGAGAAAATGGGTAACGAGGTTGCCAGGATTAGCACCAGCGCTGGCAAGACCATCAATTCGGTAGGTGCCGACGTGGAGCGATTTACGGCTGAAACCTTGCCGGAACTGGAGAGATTGCTGGGTGAGCTAAGCGCACTATCAACTTCGATGCGACTTCTGACAGAACAGATGGAACGCAATCCTTCCGGCCTGCTGTTTGGAAGAAAGCCGATGCTGGAAGGCCCGGGCGAGACATTGACAGGAGAAAAAACGCCATGAATCAACCAACTTTTGCAAAACGGATTCGGCTGGTTGGCATCGGGCTGTTGATCACTTGGGTGAGCGGTTGTGCCATGTTGAATCAGGCAGAGATGACGTCGCCTGTTTTTTACTCGCTCGATAATTCAACGGCCGAAACTGCCGTAACCCGGCCGGCATCGATGAATCTATCCGCTATGGCGCCTACCCTGATTGTCAATCCAGTGCATGCCGTTTCCGGTTTCGATAGTCAGCGCATCATCTATGTGCATGAACCGCATCGCCTTGAATACTATGCTTACAACAAATGGGTGGACACCCCTGCACGCATGGTCACACCGCTCATTATCGCGGCGTTAGAAAGCCGTGGTGCGTTTCGCGCTGTTATTCTGACGCCCAGTGCAGCCAGCGGTGATTTGAGGCTGGATACCGAAATCATTCGCCTGCAGCATGAAGTGTGGACTCATCCCAGCCGTGTTCACTTTACGTTGCGTGCCTATATGGTGGAAAGCACGACTCGCCAAGTGCTGGCATCGCGCAAATTCGAAGCAATCGAGATCGTCAAGAATGAAAATCCCTATGGCGTGGTCGTCGCAGCCAATCATGCGGTACAGACAGTACTGCAACAGTTGGCGATCTTTAGCAGTGAGGCGGCTGAAGCCTGGCAAGCCACTGCGATGTCCGCTCGGTAGGGCGCAAGCCGGGGCTGCTTAAGCCGCACTTGCGACCATTTGCGATTTGATGGCCGTTTATCCGCGCCGAACGTCCGTGCAGAAGCGATGTTGTAACTATGTTCGCTGACGAACGGTGTGATGAGCAGGAGATAAACTATGCTGACCAACGTGGTTAAACGATAACTTTCTACCAGCCAGGATAATTCAAAGTGCAACTGAATAAGAGACAAATTCGCGGATTTAACTCAACTGGCATTATCTTGGCGAGCTTGTGTTTGCTGTGCACTCCTTTGCACGTGCAAGCTGAAAAAAACTCCAGCAAAGCACCCGTTAAAAAAGCCCCTGTCAAAGCGGTAAAATCCTTTCGTGACTGTTCAACCTGTCCCCGGATGGTGGTTGTCCCTGCCGGGAGATTTGTCATGGGCTCCCCTGCCGATGAAGATGGGCGAGGGGATGATGAAGGCCCGCAGCATCAAGTCAACATTGCTTCCTTTGCGCTCAGTGCGACCGAGATCACGCGTGATCAATTTTCGCGATTCGCAAATAAAACCAAATACAAGGCGGGCGATACCTGCTGGACGATGGAAGAGGGGGTGGTCAAAGAGCGGCAAGGTGATTGGCGCAGATTAAGTGCCTCTCAAGCGGGTAACTTGCCTATTGGCTGCATCGGTTGGCAGGATGCCCGCGCCTATGCAAAGTGGATATCGCGCGTGACGGGCAAACGATATCGGTTGCCGACTGAAGCGGAATGGGAATACGCGGCACGTGGCAAGACCAGTACGGCACGATATTGGGGTGACGATCCAGGTGTTGCATGCAGCTACGCCAATGTGGCGGATCAGACCGTACAAAAGATAGTCCGTGGTGCAACATCGTGGTCGGTGCATAAATGCAGCGATGGTTTTGTTTTCACCTCGCCGGTGGGTAGTTTCAAGCCTAATGCATTCGGTTTGTATGACATGCTGGGGAATGTATGGGAGTGGACTGAGGATAGTTATCACGATAGCTACGCATCTGCTCCCGCTGATGGAGCTGCATGGCTAGGCGATAACGAGATGCGGGTGCTGCGCGGCGGTTCATGGAACAATGCTCCGCGCAATTCGCGCTCTGCAGTGCGCAACAGCTGCGAACCTGAACGCAGATTTAATTTTTTCGGAATCCGTTTGGCCCGGTCAATTCCATAGCGTTGTGGCAACGGCGCCAGCACATCCACCATGTCGATCTTTGTAAAACATCGTAACCTTCGTCGTATTCCAGCCCGCATTCTGTTAGTACTCATTATCTGTGGGCACACGTTGCCTGTGAGCGCTGAAGAACAAGCGGAAGCCGCAACGCAGCCGACGATTCCGCAGACACCCATCTCCGACAGTTTCGATTCTATGGAAGCTTCGCGTAATTATCTGTCGGGCAAGTTCACACAGTTTGCCAGCTTCATCGATAGTTATTTTGGGGGTAATTCGCATTACCAGGAACGAAATCCAAGCGTATTGCAGATGACGCTGTCACGGCCGATGGGATATGGCGGAACAGATGCCTTTGATCTGGCGGCACGGGTTGATTTGCGCTTGCCTATATCCGAGGGGAAATTGCGCTTGTTGATTGAAACCGATCCAGAGCGGGACATGGAAGATCAAGTCGTAAAAAGCACACATACTTCCCAGAAAAGAACTGCATTGGCGAAAAGTGCAGGGATAGCGGCGCGCTACGCGGCAATCCGGGAAGATAACTGGAGTTACCGTACTGACGTTGGCATCAAGATGCCCTTGCCAATGCGACCATTTGTGCGGAGTAAAGTGGGTTATTCCATCCCCATGGAGAAATGGAGATTTACTGCTGCAGAATCGGTGTATTGGTTCAGTGATCTGGGTGTTGGCGAGACCACGCAAATCGATTTTGAGCGAGCTTTCGATTCGCCGCTTTTGTTCCGTTCCACCAGCATCGCGACCTGGCTTAAAGATACCCAAAGTTTTGACTTGAGTCAGAGCCTGTCTTTTTACCAATCACTTAATGATCGAGCCGCCTTGCTCTACCAAGTGAGCGCATTTGGGGTGAGTCAGCCGCAAATGCAGATGAGTGATTTTGTCATGCTGGTTTTGTACCGCTACCGCTTGCATCAGAAATGGCTGTATTTTGAATTAATTCCGCAACTCCATTTCCCCAGGGATATGCAGTACCAAATCAGTCCGGCATTCTCGATGCGCCTGGAGGCTATGTTTGATGACAAGCGCTGACGAGTTTACCTGGTGCGTCTTTCAACAATTATTTTGATGGGTGCTGGCCGATCGGTTTGTCGGTGAATAGAAAGTTCTTCAATTCACCAGAGAAGTGCGTGTCGTGGCGGCGGATCCATTCCAGCAACATCGCTGCATGTTCTTTTTCTTCATTGCAGTTGTGCTCGATGATCGATTTGAGTTCGTGGTCGAAACAGGTGTCGGCGCGCCGGTTATAACTGTCGATGGCTTCCAGCTCTTCTCGCAAGGAAATGATTGCACTATGCATATCGAGTCCCGCACTATTTGATTCATTCATTGCTTCGTTCGGCATAATGATCTCTGTGTAATCGGTTTTTCGGTTTGGCTTTGAATGCAAACACCATCAAGCAGGCTTTTAGCGGTAACTATTCTCTGACGAACCATCCGGACCTGAGCCCGGCCGCGATTCCTGCTTTACTTTTGGGATGCAGGTTGCGGTAGTCAGGTAGTTATAGCCTGAAGAAAGTACAGCGGGATTGCGATGCAGGAAGCGCCAGCCGAGTAACGCCAACGCCACCAAGCCATTGTGGCGAAAGGCAAACATTGACGACACTGCGCCGCCCAACAATATGGGGTGCCTCCTTGCCATGCGTATCGCTTTGAATCCAATATCGGCCAGTGCCAACGGTTTGTGCCAGCTTGTTTCAAGCTCTGCCATCAAGGCACGCTCTCCCGCAATGCGGGCCAACAGCACACGCCGGCGGACGTGGATCTGGTTCAGTTGTTTGTTCATGGCTCACGCTCCAGATGCTCACGGTCATCGTTCAACTCGCCAAGGCTGGTGGCAAACAATTTTGATTTCCTGCTCCTGAGACGGCGCAGGGTATTCCACGCTAACAATCCCAATAACAAATAGAGTCCTGTGAACATCGCCAACACCCACAAATGATGGTTATTCCAAAACAGAACCACGACGAATGTGGTGAGTAATACAACGGTTAGTCCACCAAAAAACAGGGTGAGACTGCCGAAAAACAGCATCTGCCAGATGTGCAGACGCTCCTCCTCAATCTCGTTCGCCAGCAGCTCAAACCGCGTCTGTATGAGACCAAGCAGGGTTCCGGCCAGCCTTTTGACAGATGCCAACAATCCACTTGATTCGTTCACGGCTTAACGACGAGCGATCAGCATTCCAATGAGTGCACCCACAGCGGCAGAGACGCCGATGGCCTGCCAGGGGTTCTTGTGCACATATTCATCTGTAACTTTCGTTGCCTGTTTGGCGTAGTCGAGCAGGGCTTCCTCACTGTCGAGCAAACGCTCTTTGACCACTTGCAGGCTGCTCTGGATGCGGGCACGGGCAGCGACAACCTGTTCCCCGGCCTGGCTGGAAGTGGCACGCAGCAATTCTTCCGCGTCGGTCACCACCATTTGCAAGTCTTGCAGCAGTTTGTCTTTGGAAGCAGTGAGGCTTGAGGATGATCTTTTGGTCATGATGCTTTACTCCTGTGTGGTTATATAAAGATATTTCTTGAATCGCAGGCCGTGTGTTGGTTCGGTCCGTACAGCCTGTATCAGATGCGCCCGCTCAAAAGCAGAATCAG
>JBAZFV010000082.1:0-7930 GCA_041653255.1 Sideroxydans sp.
ATCGATATAGGTTTGAGTATAGCCCATCAACAAATCATCAAGGTTGAAGCCACCCTGCAACAATTGCGTTTGCGCATCTGCCGGTGCCGCAGCTCCGTCTGGCGAGATGGGATGTAAATCGAATTCACCCGCCAACTGTGCCGGGTTGATGCACATACCGGGATATTTGGTCATCAGGCGGATCACGATGTTGCGCAGTTCGCGCGTGTTGCCCGGAAACGGGTAGCGCAGCCATGCCTCTTGTGCGGCCTCGTCCAGGGTGATTCGCGGTGACTGCAACTGCGTCGCATACTCGCCGCAGAAATGTTCGAACAGACGCAGCTTGTCGGCACCGAGCGTGCGCAAAGGCGGCACGTTAATAGTGAACACACTCAGGCGATGAAACAGGTCGGCACGAAAACTGCCGTTGCGCACCGCCTGCGCCAGTACCAGATTGGTCGCAGCGATGATGCGCGCGTTACTCTTGCGCGTCGCGGTTTCGCCTACACGCTGATATTCCCCGTTCTCCAGCACACGCAACAACTTCGCTTGCAGCTCCAGCGGCAATTCACCGATCTCATCGAGGAACAGTGTGCCGTTCTCTGCTTTTTCAAAGAAGCCGGCCTGCACCACAGTGGCACCGGTGAACGCACCTTTGGCATGGCCAAATAAAGTCGATTCAAGCAGATTCGAGGCGATGGCGGCACAGTTGATAGCTACCATCGGCGACGGGTTCGATCCCAGCTTGCGCAGTGCAGCAGCGACCAATTCCTTGCCGCTACCAGACTCCCCCTGGATCAGTACAGGGTAAGGCGCATTCGCATAAAGCTTGATCTGGGTGCGCATCGCCTCGATGGCGTGACTCTCACCGACAAGGCCAAGGCGCGACTCGTCTCGGGCGGCGGCCTGCCGCTCGCTGCGGCGCGCAATCCAAGCCTTGCGCAACTGGTCGCGCAGGGCTTCCGGCCGGCACGGTTTGGCCACAAACTCGAACGCGCCCAGCGCACGGGCGTGGCGCGCATTGTCCTCTTCGTTCTGCCCGGACAGCGTAATGATCTTGATCTGCGGTGCATGCGCCAACAATTCGGTGATCAGGCGAAATCCCTCCTGCGGCCGATGCGGCGTGGGAGGCAAGCCCAGATCGACCAGCGCCAGCTCGGGCGGTGATTCCAGACCGCGCACCAGCCGAATCGCCTGTGGACGATCTTCCGCCAGCAGGATATTGAACTCGTCACCGAGCGCTGCACTCAAAGCGTCGCGGATAAGCGGGTCGTCATCAACGATGAGCAGGATAGGCTGGCTGGATTGAGTGGACAAATTCAAGATTCTGGTGGCAAACGAAGTTGTGCGACGCACGCAGGATAGCCAGTAATCACTCGCAGCTCAAGAGATTGCGTGCACATGATGCAAACTGCGCCGGGTGATACAATGTGCGTCCAGTTTTTTGCAGGGGTTTTTGATGGCCGCCGAAATGTCGGTTGAGATCCGGGATGTAAATTTTGCGTACGACAATCGTGCGATTCTGAAAGGAATCAACATGTCGTTCAAGAAAGGCACAGTGATTGCGATCATGGGCGGCAGCGGCTGCGGCAAGACCACGCTGTTTCGGCTGATCGGTGGTGCGCTGAAACCGTCCCGTGGCGAGATCAGGATTTCCGGCAAGGTTATCCACGAGATGAACGAGCGCGAGCTGTATGAAATGCGCTGCCAGATGGGTGTGCTGTTTCAGTTCGGCGCGCTATTCACCGACATGTCGGTATTCGACAATGTGGCCTTCCAGTTGCGCGAACACTCGAATCTGCCGGAAGAACTGATTCGAGATCTGGTCATGATGAAATTGAACGCGGTCGGCCTGCGCGGCACCCATGACCTGATGCCGACAGAACTTTCCGGCGGCATGGCGCGCCGGGTGGCGCTGGCGCGCACGGTGGCGCTGGACCCGATGCTGATTTTGTACGATGAACCATTTGCCGGCCTCGACCCGATCTCGTTGTCGGTGGTGGGGCAGCTGATTCGTGAACTGAATGACGCGCTGGGTTCGACCTCGGTGATCGTCACACATGATGTACAGGAGTCATTAAAGATCGTGGATTACGTTTATTTCATCTCGGAGGGAGTGATCATGGCGGAAGGCACGCCGGATCAGATTCTCGCCTCGACGGACCCCTTCGTGCACCAGTTCGTGCACGGCGAAGTCGATGGCCCGATCCCCTTCCACTACACGGGACAAAGCAGTTATGCCCGGGATCTCGGAGTGCAAAGCTGATGCCCGTACCAAGAGGAGTCCGCGCCATCGGCCACAGCGTGATCGAAGCGGTATGGCGCATCGGCATTGCATCGCGTTTTCTGGCGCTGACCCTGCTGCATTCGGGTTTGAGCTGGCGCCGCTTTCAGCTCATCGTAAAAGAGCTGTTCTCCAGCGGCGTCATGTCGCTCATCATCATCGGTGTCGCCGGCACTTTTGTCGGCATGGTGCTCGGCTTGCAGGGTTACGAAACCCTGAAACGCTACGGCTCTGAATCGGCGCTGGGCTCGCTGGTCGCCCTGAGCCTGGTGCGCGAACTGGGGCCGGTGCTGGCCGCGCTGTTGTTCGCCAGCCGCGCCGGTTCGGCGATGACCGCCGAGATCGGCCTGATGAAGGCGACCGAGCAGATCGCCGCGATGGAAATGATGGCAGTGAACCCGGTCGCGCGCGTGGTCGCACCCCGCTTCTGGGCGGGCGTGATCTCGATGCCACTGCTCGCCGCCATCTTTTCCGCGATGGGCGTGTTTGGCGGCTACCTGGTCGGTGTGGTGTTGATCGGTGTCGATGCGGGTTCGTTCTGGTCGCAGATGCAAGCCGCCGTCGATGTACGCGAAGACATCGTCAACGGCGTTATCAAGAGTGTCGTGTTCGGCATAGTGGTGACACTGATTGCGCTGTTCGAAGGTTTCGATGCGCCGCCAACGGCGGAAGGGGTCTCGGGTGCCACCACGCGCACCGTGGTCGAGTCCTCCTTGGCCATCCTGATGCTCGACTTTATTTTGACTGCATTTATGTTTCGGGGAGTTTGATCATGCAACGCACGGTTCTTGATTTGTGGGTGGGCGCTTTCGTGGTGGCGGGCATTGCCGCGCTGGTCATATTGGCGTTCAAAGTGGGCAACATGAGTACCTACAACGCAGCGGATACCTATCGCCTGCAGGCATACTTCACCAACATCGGCGGCCTCAAGCCGACCGCCTCGGTGCGCAGTGCCGGGGTGTTGGTGGGCCGGGTCAGCTCGATCACGCTCGATACGGAACGTTACCAGGCAAAAGTCGCTGTCGATATCGACAGGCGCTACCAGTTTCCCGCAGACACGTTTGCCAACATCCTGACTTCGGGCTTGCTCGGCGAGCAGTACATCGGCCTGATGGCCGGCGGGGATGACGAGATGCTGAAAGAAGGCGGGCAGTTCAAGAAGACTCAGTCCGCCGTGGTGCTGGAAGAATTGATCGGAAAATTCATGGTCAACCAGGCCGAAAGTAGCAAATAATGGGGAAACCTCTTGTGAAACATATCGTTGCCTTCCTGTTCGCCGGCATTTTGAGCCTGCCAACTTTTGCCGCAACCGACGAATCCACCCCGGACGGACTGATCTTGAGCACCATGAATCAGGTGCTTGAAATCGTGCGCAAGGACCAGAGCATCGTGAGCGACCAGAAGCGCCTGCTGGAGCTGGTCGATGCCTGCATCCTGCCGCATTTCGATTTCGCCCGCATGACCCAGCTCGCGGTGGGACGTCCGTGGCGCAACGCCACCACCGAGCAAAAAACGGCACTGACCACCGAATTCCGCAATATGCTGGTGCGCACCTATACCAGAACCTTCAGCACTTATACCGAACCGAAAATCGACTTGAAATCGGTGCGAGTCCAGAGTGAGACCGAATCAACAGTGCAAACCGAGATTCAGATTCCGGACGGGCGCATCGTTGCGGTCAACTATGAAATGCGCAAGACTGCCGGCGGCTGGAAGGTGTTCGACGTGGTGGTGGAAGGCATTAGCCTGGTGACCAGCTACCGTACCTCCTTCGCCGACCAGATCCAGCGCGACGGCATCGACGGCCTCATCCGTTCACTCGCCGAGAAGAACCATTCCTCGCTGCTTACCGGCAAACAAAGCAAGGTGCAAAACAATTGATCCAGATCAACGACGACCGCATGGTGATTTCTGGCCCGCTCACCCTGCACACTGTGGGTGAGATCGCGGCCATCCCGCTCTGTGAGCAACAGACAGTGCGTGTTATCGACCTGGAGCAGGTCGATAAGGTTGACTCCTCTGCGGTGGCGTTATTGCTGCACTGGGTGCGCCAAGTTGAAAAGAAACAGTGCCACCTTTCTTTCGTCAATGTGCCGAAGGATCTGCAAAGCCTCGCCGCGCTGTATGACGTGGCGGAGATTTTGTCATTGGACACCACCGAAAAATCGTCTGGTTGAAACCAGACAGCAAACGACAACACTCAAACCCGTCGGGATAAGCCCCGATAAATCGGACTGAAGTCCGGCCCGCACACAGGATTCATCATGCAAAAACTAGCCATCCTCGGTGGCGTCCCGCTACACGGCGAAGTCCGTATCTCCGGCGCGAAGAACGCCGCCCTGCCCATCATGTGTGCCAGCCTGCTCACCGCAGAGACGCTGCATCTGACCAACCTGCCCGACCTGCACGATGTCGGCACCATGCGCAAACTGTTACAGCAGATGGGCGTTGCCGCCGAGACCGCGCCGGGCGAAATCACCTTCAGCGGTGACAAGATCAACAAGTGCGAAGCACCGTATGACATGGTGAAGACCATGCGTGCCGCCATCCTCGTGCTGGGACCGCTGGTGGCGCGTTTCGGCGATGCGCGCGTGTCGTTGCCAGGCGGCTGCGCCATCGGCTCGCGCCCGGTCGATCTACACATCAAAGGCCTGCAGGCGATGGGCGCGGAAATCACCATCGAGCACGGCTACATCCACGCCAAAGCAAAACGCCTCAAGGGTACACGCATCCTGTTCGACCTCGTCAGCGTCACCGGCACCGAGAACCTGATGATGGCAGCGGCGCTGGCCGACGGCGTGACCGTGCTGGAGAACGCGGCACGCGAACCGGAAGTGGTCGATCTGGCCAATTGCCTGCGCACGATGGGCGCGAATATCAGCGGTGACGGAACGGACACCATCACTATCACCGGAGTAAGAGCACTGCACGGAGCGAGCCACCGCATCATGCCCGACCGTATCGAAAGCGGCACCTTCCTCGTCGCGGCAGCGGCGACCGGTGGCAGCATCACCCTCACCGGGACACGCGCCGACATCCTCGAAAGTGTGCTGGAAAAACTCACCGAGGCGGGGGCGAGGATCAAGGTTGAGGGCGACTCGATCCATCTCGAAATGCATCGCAGGCCGCAGGCGGTCAACGTGCGTACCGCGCCGCATCCCGCCTTTCCCACCGACATGCAGGCGCAATTCATGGCGCTGAATTGCGTCGCCGAAGGCAGCGCGATGGTGGTCGAGACCATCTTCGAGAATCGCTTCATGCACGTGCAGGAGCTGCGCCGCCTCGGTGCGCAGATCGACATCGAGGGCAACACCGCCGTGGTACGCGGCGTCGAGCGCCTCGAAGGCGCAAGCGTGATGGCCACCGACCTGCGCGCCTCCGCCAGCCTCGTCATCGCCGGACTGGTGGCGCAGGGCGAAACCATCATCGACCGCATCTACCACCTCGACCGCGGCTACGAACACCTCGAAGCCAAATTCTCCCAGCTCGGAGCCAGCATTCGCCGCCTGAAATAAACCTGCCGCTCCCTGCGGGTCGGGTTTTTGCGTGTACTGCCGGGGTGTCAGCGCTCCGGCGCGAGATCGCCGAGCGCATCAAACAGTGGGCCCAGGAATTTCTCGTAAGGCCGCCAGCGTTCCACCGACGATCTGTAAATCGGCTGGCGCACCTGCGCCATGCTGGCCGTGTGCACCGCGCGCAGGTTGCGGTGAAAGTCGATACAGGCATCGTTCCATCCCAGCCCGCAATACTCAATCAGACGGCGCGCCTGCATCTCCTGATCGGCCACGATATCCTCATACTGCACCTCGAGGAAGGCGCCGTCCGGTAGCACCTTGCGCCAGTGCTCCATCAGGCGCGTGTAATCAACGTAATAACGCCCCAGCTCGGCCAGATCGTAGGTATGAGGCTGTCCATGGTTGAACAGGGTGGTAAAACAGGAAAGACAGGTATCCGCCGGATTGCGTCTGACATGAATGATCTTCGCGTTGGGCAGCATCAGATGGATCAGGCCGAGCGCAAGGAAATTGGCCGGCATCTTGTCAGTGATGCGGCGCGCGTCCGGTGCGCACCGCTGCAATCCCGTCACATACTCCGCTCCCCATTCGGCGAGGCGCGCCGGATCGAGCGAGTGCAGGTTGTGCGGGAAGACTTCCCCCGCAATGTCATGCTTCAAGATTGCCGTCAGGTTCACCAGCTCACCCGCGCCATGCACATCAGGGTGGCTGGCAATGATCTGTTCCACCAGCGTGGTGCCGGAGCGCGGCATGCCCAGGACAAAAATCGGCAAGGGCGAAGCATCACCGCCGCCGCGCAGCCTGTCTAGCGTTGCCGCATCGTAATTGCTCATGATTGACGCAAAGTATTGCGCGGTTTGATCGGATTTGTAATCGAACGTGGCACGTTTCAGCCTGTTGCCTGCAAGGAAATGCGGGAAAGCTTTGCCGTGATCGCCGATGTCGTCATAACTTTTGCCCAGCGCGAAATGCAGACACATCGCATCTTCGTCGGGTAGCGGTGCTGCGCCGTTTCGCGCCGCTTCCTCGGCTGCAACCAGCGCAGCCAGATTTTCGTCGTCAGCCTTTACCTTTCTGACCGATGCCAGGCTCAGGCGCACTTTGACGTAATCCGGCCTGATTTGCAGCGCCCGGCGCAAGCTGGCCTCTGCCTCATCAAGGCGGCCCGACTCCATCAGGGTTTCCCCGAGATTGTTGTGTGCCTCGGCGTGGTCAGGCTTGATCTGCAGCGCCCGCCGGTAGCTGGCTTCGGCTTCCCCGATGCGCCCCATATCCTGCAGGGTCTTTCCAAGATTGGTGTGCACATCCGCACCGTCCGGCACGATTCGCAGCGCCCGCCGGTAACTGACCTCGGCCTCATTCAAGCGGCCGCGCTCATGCAAGATGTTGCCCAGATTGTAATGTGTCACAGCATCGCCCGGTAGCAGCTCCGCCGCCTTGTGCAACGCCGCCAGACTGTCCTTGCCCTGTATCTGGAGGGCTGCACCCAATATCTTCCAGCCCAATCCGGAATCCGGGTAACGTCCAAGCAGTGAACTCACCCTGCTTTCCAGCTCCGCGTAATGTCCGGCGTTGAACAAGGCGACCAACTGATTGAGTTCTGCCGGGCCCGGTGCTGTACTTTGTTCGGCCCCATGCAGCGTAGCGGTATTAACCTGGCAACACTTCTTGAATTTTTTTCCGCTGCCGCAGGGGCAGGGATCGTTTCTTCCCGGTTTCATGCTCGACATTCCAGATTGGGTTCACCGCGTATTCTACCTTGCCATTCGGGCGGGGCACCCAAGTGGCCGGGGTAAAAAAACAGGGGAGACCGAAGTCTCCCCTGTTTCATTTATCGCACTAGAATTTCTTGGGTAAACCGGCTTGTTTCAATACTGCGTTGGCAGTGTGACGGGATTATATTTTGCTATCTACCGGAAAACGAATCTGTGTAATCGGACTGAACCAGATTTCGTGATCGCCCTCGCCTTGCCGCTCAAAGCGGCAGCCTGCTTGCAACAAAAGTGCCTTTAACTGTGCGGTAAAACTCGCCGTCATTAAGCTACTTCCCGATACGCGACATCAAAGCGACGTAAAAACAATTCGAATGGAACATCACCGCCATCCGGATAACCATTGGCATCCAGCAACTCCGGAATGAGTATGCGCAGCT
>JBAZFV010000083.1:0-7883 GCA_041653255.1 Sideroxydans sp.
CGGGTAGATCACCGCCTCGGGAGAGCCGCTGATCAGTAGTCCGCCCAGCACCATCGTGGCGATGATGGTTACAGCGTAGGTCTCGAACAGGTCGGCCGCCATGCCGGCACAGTCACCGACGTTGTCCCCGACGTTGTCGGCAATCACCGCCGGGTTGCGCGGATCATCCTCTGGAATACCGGCTTCGACTTTGCCCACCAAGTCCGCGCCGACGTCCGCGCCTTTGGTGAAGATGCCGCCACCGAGACGGGCGAAGATGGAAATCAATGAGCCGCCGAAGGCCAGCCCGACCAGTGCGTGGGTTGCCTGGGCAGCGCTTGAGCCGGTGGAGGTCAGGAAGGCGTAATAGCCCGCCACACCCAGCAGCCCCAGACCCACCACCAGCATGCCGGTGATTGCGCCACCCTTGAAGGATACGTTCAGTGCGGCGTTGAGGCTTTCCTTGGCTGCCTCGGCGGTGCGTACATTGGCGCGTACCGATACGTGCATGCCGATGAAACCGGCCGCACCGGAAAGCACAGCACCTATTGCGAAGCCGGTGGCGGTTTGCCAACCCAGTGCGGCGAAGATAACGATGAACAATATGGCGCCAACGATGGCGATGGTGGTGTATTGCCGGTTCAGATAGGCGGAGGCGCCCTCCTGCACCGCAGCGGCAATTTCCTGCATTCTTTCACTGCCGGTTGATTTACCCAATATCCACTTGATCGAAGCAGCACCGTACAGCAGTGCCGCGATTTCACATAACAACGCAAAGCCCAAAGCAGGTGACATCGTTCCCTCCCCAAGTAAAAACCGCCCCTTGCGGAGCGGTGTTGAACATCAAATTTTGAATCCTGCCAACTTCTTTACAACAGCAACATTCTTTAGCTGCACATATTGCGGCAGCCCATTCTTGTAGGCAGGGTAGTCCTCACCCCTGATCAGTGGCGTGAGATAGGTACGGCATTTTTCTGTGATACCAAAACCGTCCTTGGTGATGAAGTTGCGCGGCATGAATTTCTCCACGTTGGCGACTTTGGACAGTGGTGCGACACCAACCTTCCATTTGTATGGCGCATCAGAAATGCGCTGCACAGTCGGCATCACGGCGTTCTCACCCTTGAGCGCGAGCTCCACGGCGGATTTGCCGAGGGCATAAGCCTGTTCGACATCGGTTTTCGATGCGATATGGCGTGCGGCGCGTTGCAGATAGTCGGCTACCGCCCAGTGAAACTTGTAGCCCAGTGCTTCCTTCACCATATTGGCAACCACTGGGGCCGCGCCGCCGAGTTGCGCATGGCCGAAAGCATCACGCGAGCCTTGCTCGGCCAGGAAACGCCCGTCCGGATAATGACAGCCTTCCGACACGACGACGCTGCAATAGCCGTGTTTTTTCACCATGGCATCCACCCGGGCGAGGAATTTCTTCTGGTCGAATTCGATTTCAGGAAACAGGATGACGACCGGGATGCCGTGTTCTTCCACCAGGCCGCCCGCTGCGGCGATCCAGCCGGCGTGGCGTCCCATCACTTCCAGCACGAACACCTTGGTCGAGGTTTTTGCCATCGAGCGCACGTCGAAGCTTGCTTCCAGCATGGAGACAGCAATATATTTGGCAACTGAACCGAAGCCGGGACAGCAGTCGGTGATCGGCAGGTCGTTGTCCACGGTTTTGGGTACATGGATGGCCTGTACCGGATAGCCCATCTTCTCGGATAGTTGCGAGACTTTGTAGCAGGTGTCGGCGGAATCGCCACCACCGTTGTAGAAAAAATAGCCGATATTGTGCGCCTTGAACACTTCGATCATGCGTTCGTATTCGCGCTTGTTTTCTTCCAGTCCCTTGAGTTTGAAGCGGCAGGAGCCAAAAGCGCCGGAAGGTGTGCTGCGCAGCGCGGCGATAGACTTGGCTGATTCCTTGCTGGTGTCGATCAGGTCCTCGGTGAGGGCGCCGATGATGCCGTTGCGCCCGGCATAGACTTTGCCGATCTTGTCTTTGTGTTTGCGTGCGGTTTCGATGACACCACAGGCTGAAGCATTGATGACGGCTGTGACGCCGCCGGATTGTGCATAAAACGCGTTCCTTTTCACCATCCCATACTCTCCCATCAGTTATTGTTGCGAGGTTGAAGTGTCAGTAGCGACGCCGTGGCATATTACCCTTTTTTGCAGCGGGTTGGGATTGCGTGTTGAATCCGCTGCGATTTAAAGCGCGTTCATCCCCGCTGCCGCAATTTGACCATCCTGCATCGAACGCACCCCGCTGATGCCGAGACCACCGATGACGACGCCATCGCGCAGAAGTGGCACGCCCCCTTCGGCCGGAATCACACCAGGCAAGGCAAGGTGGATCAGTCGACCGCTCAATACCGCATCTTCCGATACCTTGGTCGGACGCTGAAAAGCGGCGGCGGCATGCGCCTTGGCAATCGCCGTCTCCACCGTGCCGAACTGTGTATCGTGGCTGCGCTGCAGGTAGAGCAGGTGGCCACCGTCATCAACGATGGCGATGGTTACTTTCCACCCGTTGCTACGTGCTTCCGTTTCCGCAGCGGCGGCGATGCGTTGGGCATCTTCCAGGGTCAGCACGGGTTTGTTTGCCATGCTTATGCGCCGAGCACCTTGAATACCTGGTCGCGGATGGATTCCACACTGCCGACACCGGGTACGCAAACGATTTTGGGCGCTTTGGCATCGCCGGACTTATTCCAGGCGGTGTAATACTCCACCAGCGGTTTGGTCTGCGAGTGATACACGCCGAGACGTTGGATAACCGTATCCTCGTTATCATCTGCACGCTGCACCAAATCTTCGCCGGTAACATCATCCTTGCCTGCCACCTTGTGCGGGTTGAACACGACGTGGTAAGTGCGGCCGGAAGCAGGATGCACGCGGCGACCGCTCATGCGCTTAACAACCTCACCGTCGGCGACATCAACCTCCACCACATAATCGATCTTGATTCCGGCATCTTTCATTGCCTGCGCCTGCGGGATGGTGCGCGGGAAGCCGTCAAACAGAAAACCATTGGCGCAGTCAGCTTCCCTGATGCGTTCTTTTACCAGATTGATGATGATGTCATCAGAAACCAGATTACCCGCATCCATCACCTTCTTTGCCGCAAGACCAAGCGGAGTGCCCGCCTTGATCGCTGCGCGCAGCATGTCGCCGGTCGAGATTTGCGGGATGCCGAATTTTTCCTTGATGTAATTGGCCTGAGTACCTTTACCTGCGCCGGGTGCGCCTAGCAGAATCAATCTCATGGTGTTCGCTCCTTTATCTATGGTTAATGTGCCCTGTGAATAAACTTCGTACTGCCTGTAAATCCTGTTCTGTGTCCACGCCACCGGGTGGTGCCTGATCGGTGACTGCCACGCCAATCGTGTAGCCATGATAAAGCGCACGCAGTTGTTCCAGCGATTCCGTCTGTTCGATAGCGGCCGGGGCAAGCTGGCCATAGGCGCGCAGGAAACCCGCGCGGTAAGCGTAGAGGCCAATATGGCGCAACACGCCGACATTTTGCGGAAGCGGCTGATTTTGCGCAAAAGCATCGCGCGGCCAGGGAATCGGCGCACGACTGAAGTAAAGTGCGTTACCGTTTTTGTCCAGCACCGCCTTGACCACGTTTGGGTTGCGTATTGATGCTTCGTCGTGGATGGGATGGCAGGCGGTGGCGATGGCGCATTCGGTATGGTCTTGCAGATGTTGGGCCACGGCACGGATCAGTGCGGGCGGGATCAGCGGTTCGTCACCTTGTACATTGACCACGATGGTGTCGTCGCTCCAGTCCTGCTGAGCGGCGACTTCGGCGATGCGATCGGTGCCGCTACTGTGATCGGTACGCGTCATGCAGGCTTGAAAACCGTGCTGCGTGGCGGCGGCGAGAATGGGGTCGTGGTCGGTGGCGATGATGATCTGCTGCGCGCCGCTTTGCGCCGCCTGTTCGGCAACACGGATCACCATCGGTTTGCCGCCGATGTCCAGCAGCGGCTTGCCCGGCAATCGCGTCGAGGCGAAACGGGCGGGGATGACGACCTTGAAGACCAGCATCAGAGTTTTTCGACTTCTTCCGCCGTCATACTGCGCGCCTCATCCGCCAGCATCACCGGGATATCGTCCTTGATGGCAAACGCCAGCCGGTCGGCCTTGCACACCAGTTCCTGTTCGGCCTTGCGGTAGATCAGCGGGGATTTGCACAGCGGGCAAACCAGAATATCAAGCAGTTTGGCATCCATTAGGGTGTTACCTTTTTAGTGATGAGTTGAACGAGGGCCGGGCTGATCTGTGCATCCACACGTAAAACCCAACACTTCTCGCTGGCGAATGCGGTGCATTTTACTGCATCTTTTTCGGTCATGAGCAGCGCATCAGCGTTATCGAGGCATAGCTCTGACGGGGTATAAGCATGATGGTCAGGAAAGGCATGCGGGGTACATTGCAAGCCGAGTTGTTGCAGATGTGAAAAGAAACGCTGTGGATGCCCGATACCCGCGATGGCGTGCAATTGTTGTCCGATGAAATCGCCGGCCATCCGGGTCAACTCAGGATTGAGCAGGTTGTAGAAACGTGTTCCTTCCAATTGCATGGCGAATTCGCCATCCTGTGCCACCCCGCCGTTGACGACAACCGCATCCACTTGTTGCAGGCGTGATACCGGTTCGCGCAACGGGCCGGCTGGTAGCAGCAGGCCGTTGCCGAAACGTCGTTCACCATCAATGACGGCAATCTCCACATCGCGCTGCAAGCGGTAATGTTGCAAGCCGTCATCGCTGAAGATGACATCGCATTCCGGGTGCGCCCGCAGCAGAGCAAGAGCTGCGGCAGGGCGGTCGCGCCCGGTCCAGACCGGGCACAGTTTGCGTTGTGCCATCAGCAATGGTTCGTCGCCGACTTCTTCGGCCAAATCGTCAACTTGTACTTCATGCAGCCGTGGTTCGTCCTTTCCGCCATAGCCGCGGCTGACGATACCCGGATGCCAGCCCTGGGCGATCATCTGCTGCACCAGACTCAGGGTAAGCGGCGTCTTGCCGGTGCCGCCGACACTGATATTGCCGACGATGATCACCGGCACCGGCAGTTTTACGGATGACAACAGGTGCAGACGGTAACCCAGACGGCGCAGGGCGGTGATGAAGCGGAAGAACAGACTGAACGGATACAACACGGCATGCAGCGGGGTGAGGCGATACCAGTAGGATGGCAGGCCGCGCATTGCCTCACTTGTCCGAATTGCGGGTGGTGAAAGTGATGCGGCCGTAGCCGGCCTGGCGCGCAGCTTCCATGATGGCGATCACCGATTGGTGCGTGGCTTTGGCATCGGCATTGATCACGATTACCGGGTCAGTCTCACTGCCGGCGGCTTTGCGCAATGCCTGCGTGAACTCACTCAGATTCTTGAAGGTGGTGTGCTTGCCATCAATCGCGTATTGCTCGCTGGCATTTACCGCGACCGTAATCGGCTTGCTGACCGGAATCGTGCTGTCCGCTCCGGCGGTCTGCGGCAGATTGATCTGCAATTCAGAAAACTTTCCGTAACTGGTGGTCACCATCAGAAAGATGAGGATCACCAGCAGCACGTCAATCATAGGGATCAGGTTGATTTCCGGAGTCTCACGATCGTGGCCGCGCCGAAAATTCATTTGCGTTCACCGTGCACGATTTCCACCAGTTTGACCGCTTTTTGCTCCATCTCGATGGTGAAGGAATCGACCATCGCGCGGAAGTGACGATATGCGATCATGCTGGGGATGGCGACGATCAGGCCAAAGGCTGTGTTGTACAGTGCCACCGAAATGCCATGTGCCAATTCGGCAGGCGCGGCACCCCCGGCGTTTTGCGCTCCGAAAATCTCGATCATGCCGACCAGTGTACCGAACAGGCCGAGCAGGGGGCTGATCGATGCGATGGTGCCCAAGGTGGTCAGAAACCGTTCCATGTCGTGGCTGGCGCCGCGCCCCGCTTCTTCGATCGATTCCTTCATCACCTGCGGTGAGCTCTTGATATTTTTCAGTCCGGCCGCAAACACCTTCCCCAGCGGTGAACCAGCGGACAATTTATCCAGCATTTGTGGGCTGACGCCGCGCTGTTTCAGCTCATGCACCACTTCGTCCAGCAGTTTTGGCGGAATGACATTTTTCTCGCGCAGATAGATGAGGCGTTCGACGATCAGGGTGACCGCGATCAGTGAGGCGATGATAAGCAACCAGATTGGCCAACCGGCCGCTTCGATGAGATTGAACACAAGGGGTCTCCACAGGGCGAAAATTTCAAGCCCGAACTGTAGCCTGTCAGTACTGGTTTGGGCAAGGCAAGCTGTCCGATTATGCGTCGTCCGTATGCTAACTTGCCGCCCCCAAAGCATTTTTTTCTTACCCACAAAACTTGTGGATAACTTTGTGGATGGAAGTGATTCAGGACTAGTGGAAAGCCCGTTCCTATTGCATTTTCGATTTATTGCACAAAAATTAAACAGTAAAATAAGCCTATATAAAACATATAGTTAGCATAATGTCGCTGGACGGGAGCTGGCATGTTGATATGTAAGCCACGAATTGATTGCGGGTTGTGGATGATTGGCATTTGTCAATATGCCATTTGGCCTATTTTTTCAGGATGGACTATTTATTTGAGCTGTGCGATCAGTGCCTCGCGCAACGTCTGGATAGCATGAGAATCAGGTAACTCATTGCATGCTAACCAGAATGTATCCTCCGCCCGTGCACCCAGGGTATTGATCTTGGCGCTGCGGATTGTGACTTGGTGCCGGGTCAGCAGGTAGGCGATGCGTGCCAGCAGGCCAGGGCGATCTCCCGCAATCAGAGACAGGATGCAGTTCCCTTTCTCGTCCAGTCGGATATCCACCTCGGGTGTGATCGGGAAATGCTTGAGCTGGCGGCTCTGGCGGCCAAAGGCAGGTTCCGGAATGGTCGCGGCATCGCCGATATATTCGGCCAGGGCGTACTCGATGTAGTTCATCACGTCGCGGTAGGCGGCTTTATCGTTGCTCGCGTCCATCACCAGAAAGCTGTCCAGAGCGAAGCCCAGTTGGGTGGTATGCACCTTGGCTTCCATGATGTTGTAGTTCAAGCGCGCGAAGAAATTGCAGATACGGGCGAACAGATAGGGCTGGTCGGGCTGGAAGATCAGCACCTGCAGTCCTTCGTCGATCCGGCTCAAGCGGGTTTTGATGACAGGTTTGACCGCGCCGTCCGGGCGTGCCAGTACACGTGTATGCCAGGCGATTTCCTGTGCCTCATGCCGGATGAAATAATCATCATCCAACTGCGCCCAGAAACAGCGGTAGGATTCAGGCTGAATCGCATCCAGGCTCAACATGGCTTCTGCCACATGTTGCGTCGCGCCGATCTGGTCGGCGGTACGGCCGTGGGCCAGATAATGAAGCGTTGCCTGATACAAGTCTTCCAGCAATTTGCCTTTCCATGCGTTCCAGACCTTGGGGCTGGTGCCGCGCACATCCGCGATGGTGAGCAGATACAGAGCGGTCAGATGGTATTCATCCGGGATATGGGCGGCGAAAGCGGCGATCACATCCTGATCACTCAAGTCCTGTTTTTGTGCGGTGGCCGACAGCAGCAGATGATGCTCGACCAGCCACACGATCAGTGCCGTATCGTGCTGCGGGATGCCGTGTTGTTGGCAGAAACGTATCGCGTCGCGTCGCCCCAGCAGCGAGTGGTCGCCCCCGCGCCCTTTGGCGATGTCGTGGAACAGGGCGGCCAGATATAGCAGATGCGGATGCTCGAACTGGCCGATCAGGCGGCTGCTCAAGGGGAATTCGTGTGCATATTCCGGTAATGATGCACGGCGCAGATTACGCACCACCATCAAAATATGTTCGTCCACGGTATAGACGTGAAACAGATCGTGCTGCATCTGCCCCA
>JBAZFV010000084.1:0-7868 GCA_041653255.1 Sideroxydans sp.
CCCCTCCGGCGGGCGCAAGCCGTAATGCAAGCCTTGTGCGTCAGCATCCAGCACCCAGCGCGTAAGCCGTTCCAGTTTGCGTTCCTGTGCGATGTTCGGCAGTTGCGACCAATCCAGCCACAACTCCTGGCCTTGTTGCGCGGAGAATTGTTTTACCTGCAGCCCCTGTTCGCGTGCCAGCACTTTCCATGCGATGCGCGGCATCGCATCACCTGCCACGTAGTTGCGCAGACCAGAAAAATCGTCATCGCCTTTTGCCATTGTCTTGCCGCTGCCATCCTGTGCCGTGGCGGCAGGCAAGGGCTGCGGGGCGGCGGGTTTGGGATAGACCAGCGCGCGCACATCGAAATGTAAATAAGTCCAGGCCTTGAACAACCCCAACGGGAAGCGGGTTTGCAGCACCAGCCTTCCACTGTCCAGCCAGCCGCGCCGCGCGGCCGGAAGAGCAAGTTTGACCGGGGTCGATGCATATGGTGGCAGATCGAAAACGGTTTCGTGACCTTCATCATCATGCAGATGCAATTGATGCCGTGCCAGTGTGCCGGGATTGTTGAAGTAGAATACAAAGCGTGCTTGCTCGCCGGCGAATACCGGTTCGACGTAGCCTGCATGGATTTCCAGCTGTGCCATATTGCGGAAGGCATACAACATCGTCAGGCCGCCGGTGGTTGCGAGCAGAAAGGTGAGCATGTAGCCCAGACTCAGGTTGTAATTGATATTGCCCAGCAGCATCAGTACCAGCACGAGAGCGAAGGCAAAGAACTGGCGTGTCGGCAGGATGTAGATGCGGCGTTGGTTGAGTAGTACCGTGCCGGTCTCGACCGTGCGGCGAAAAGCCCAGTTGCGGAAGATTTGTCTGCTTTGCTTGAACACGTCAGGGAATCGCGACCGCCTTGATCAGCTCGCTTGCCAGCTTCTCACCGTCCGATGCATTGATATCCTGCACCGACTGCAAACGGTGGCTGGCGATACCGGGCAGCACGGCCTGGATGTCTTCCGGAATGACGGCGTTGCGTCCGCCGAGCAATGCCCAGGCGCGCGCGGCGGCGAGCAGGGCGAGTCCGGCACGGGGTGACAGGCCGTGGATGAAACGCGCCGATTCGCGGCTGTGACGCAGGATGGCCTGCACATAATCGAGCAGCGCAGGCGAGACAAAGACTTGGCGCACCTGTTGCTGCAAAGCGAACAGCTCGGAGGCCTCCATCCGTGGTTTGAGTTGCGCGACGAGGTCGCGCCGGTCCACCCCGGACAGCAGTCCGCGCTCGGCTTGCGCATCCGGATAACCCAACTGGATGCGCATCATGAAACGGTCGAGTTGCGATTCCGGCAAGGGGAAAGTACCGACCTGGTTGGTTGGATTCTGTGTGGCGATGACGAAAAACGGTTCGGGCAGCGGGCGCGTTTCGCCTTCACTGGTGACCTGGTGTTCTTCCATTGCTTCCAGCAACGCACTCTGTGTCTTGGGTGTGGCGCGGTTCACTTCGTCGGCGAGGATCATCTGGGCGAAGATCGGACCGGCATGGAATTTAAATTCGCCGCTGTCGCGCTGGAAGATCGAGACGCCGAGGATGTCGGCGGGCAGCATGTCACTGGTGAACTGGATGCGCTGGAACTGCAAGCCCAGCGTCTTTGCCAGCACATGCGCCAGCGTGGTCTTGCCGATACCAGGCATATCCTCGATCAGCAGGTGGCCGCGCGCCAGCAGGCAGGTGAGTGCGAGGCGGATCTGTTGCGGTTTGCCGAGAATGACCTGTTCGGCCTGGGTGATTACGTTGTGGAGTGGATAGGGCATGTTGGAGTTCTCATCAAAAAATTTCAGGCTCACATGGAAATAACCCCACGAAAAACACGAAATCGGGAGCGCTGTGTGGGCGGATGTTGTTTGTGTTCTTCGTGGATATGTTCAGTCTATAGCAGTACCGCCGCGACAACTTTACGGTCTTCGGCGACGAGGATGTTGTAGGTGCGGCAGGCGGCGGGGGTATCCATGAACTCGACGGCGATGCCGTTCTGGATCAGGGTGCGGAACAGTTCCGGGCGGGCGAATCGCTGTTGCGCGCCGGTGCCGAACAGTAGAACTTCCGGCTGCAGATCAAGGAGGTAATCGAAATGGGCAGCAGTCAGGCTGGCAAAATCGGTGGCAGGCCAGTCAGTGCGCACGGTGTCGTGCGTTACCACTACTGCCTGGGCAAAACGTTGCCCGTTGATGGCGACGTAATCCGCCCCGTGTCCGGTGAATAATCTCCGGGTCAGATTTGTTTGCAGATGCAAGGCCATTCTTTAAATCCTCCAGGGCGGCTCCAAAAATGCAAAGTTACAAGCAAGGCTAAAGTGCGAACGAAAATGACAACGCAGCATATACGAAACAGGCAAGGAGCTATTTTTCGTGAGCAACACAGTATTGCGGCGTGAACTTGGTTCCAGTGAAGACCAACCTTTGGGTTATGTCGGCACTGAATCTGGATTTTTTGAGCTACCCTCCAATTGTTTGCCGCAGACGGGGTTGCACAGGTAAAATCGCCGTCCTTGTGGTGATTGCCCGCCTGTGTCCAATTCTACCATCGGCTGCAGTGGCGATACCCCCAACCATAAAGTGAGCAATTGTGAAGCCCTTACTCAAATCGACCAAACTTTCCAACGTGTGCTATGACATTCGCGGCCCGGTGATGGAGCGTGCCAAGCTGATGGAGGAGGAAGGTCAGCGCATCATCAAACTGAACATCGGCAACCTGGCGCCGTTCGGCTTCGAGGCACCGGAAGAAATCCAGCAGGACGTGATCCTGAACCTGCCCAATTCATCCGGCTATTCCGATTCCAAGGGCATGTTCGCTGCGCGCAAGGCGATCATGCATTACTGCCAGTCGAAGAAGATCGTGGGTGTCGGGCTGGACGATATCTATATTGGTAATGGCGCATCCGAATTGATTGTGATGGCGATGCAGGGTCTGCTCAACACCGGCGACGAGGTGCTGGTGCCTGCGCCTGACTACCCGCTGTGGACAGCGGCGGTGACGCTGGCAGGCGGTACGCCGCGCCATTACTTGTGCGATGAGGCCCACGAGTGGAACCCCGACCTCGAAGACATGCGCAGCAAGATTACCGACAAGACGCGCGCCATCGTCATCATCAACCCGAACAATCCGACCGGGGCGCTGTATTCGGACGACATTCTGAAAGAGATCATCCAGATCGCGCGCGAACACGAGTTGGTGATCTTCGCCGACGAGATCTACGACAAGATGCTGTACGACGGCGCGACCCATACCTCGATGGCTTCGCTGGCCGACGATGTACTGTTTGTCACACTGAACGGCCTGTCCAAGAACTACCGTGCTTGCGGTTACCGTTCCGGCTGGATGGTGCTGTCCGGTGAAAAGAAACATGCGCAGGACTATATCAACGGTCTGACCATCCTCGCCTCAATGCGCCTGTGTTCCAATGTGCCGGGGCAGTTCGCGATCCAGACCGCACTGGGCGGCTATCAGAGTATTGATGATCTGGTCGCACCAACCGGCAGGCTGGCGAAGCAGCGCGATCTTGCCTATAAGTTGCTGACCGCGATCCCGGGTGTGACCTGCATCAAGCCGAAGGCGGCGCTGTATCTGTTCCCGCGTTTCGACCCGCAGCTATATCCGATCAAGGACGATCAGCAGTTCATCCTCGAGCTGTTGGAAGAAGAGAAGGTGCTGGTGGTGCAGGGCAGCGGATTTAATTGGCCACATCCCGATCATATTCGGGTGGTGTTCCTGCCCAGTATCGATGACCTGACGGAAGCAATCGGGCGCATTGCGCGTTTCCTTGAGAACTACCGCAAGCGGCACGGCACGAAATAATTTGTTAGTCATTCCGGCATCCGCCGGAATGACGGCATAAATCCAGGAAATTTGAAAATGAAACCAATCAACGTAGGGCTACTGGGCGCCGGCACTGTCGGCGGTGGCACGTTCACTGTGCTGCAACGCAACGCGGAAGAAATCACCCGTCGCGCTGGTCGCCCCATCCGCATCACCGTGGTGGCTGACAAGAATGTGGAGCTGGCGAAGAGAGTTACCGGCGGTGCCTGCCGCGTGACCGATGATGCATTCTCTGTGGTGGCTGACCCCGAAGTGGATATCGTCATCGAACTCATCGGCGGCTACGGCGTGGCGAAAGAGTTGGTCCTGAAAGCCATCTCCAACGGCAAGCATGTGGTTACCGCGAACAAGGCCTTGCTCGCCACCCATGGCAACGAGATTTTCAAGGCGGCGCAGGACAAAGGTGTGATGGTCGCGTTCGAGGCGGCGGTGGCGGGCGGCATTCCCATCATCAAGGCAGTGCGCGAAGGCTTGACCGCCAACCGCATCGAATGGATCGCCGGCATCATTAACGGCACCACCAACTTCATCCTGTCCGAGATGCGCGACAAGGGCTTGCCGTTCGATGTGGTGCTGAAAGAAGCGCAACGATTGGGTTACGCCGAAGCCGACCCGACCTTCGACATTGAAGGCGTCGATGCGGCGCACAAGATCACCATCTTGGCTTCACTGGCGTTCGGCATCCCGATGCAGTTCGACAAGGCTTACATTGAAGGCATCTCCAAGCTTGATGCGATCGATATCAGATACGCCGAACAACTCGGTTACCGCATCAAGTTGCTGGGTATCACCAGACGCACGCCGGAAGGTGTGGAGCTACGCGTGCATCCCACGCTGATCCCGAGCAAACGACTGATCGCCAATGTCGAAGGCGCGATGAACGCGGTGCTGGTGCAGGGCGATGCGGTCGGCGCGACGCTGTATTACGGCAAGGGTGCCGGGGCGGAACCCACGGCGAGCGCTGTGATCGCCGATCTGGTGGACGTGACGCGCATGCACACCGCCGACCCGCTTAATCGCGTGCCGCATCTCGCGTTCCAGCCGAATGCGATGGCTGACCTGAAGATACTGCCAATGGACGAAGTGCAGACCAGCTACTACCTGCGTTTGCGTGTGCAGGACAAACCCGGCGTGCTGGCAGACATCACCCGCATCCTGGCTGACGAACAAATTTCGATTGATGCAGTCATTCAGAAAGAGCCGGAAGAAGGCGAAGAGCAGACCGACCTCATCATGCTCACCCACCAGACGCGCGAGAAACGCATCAATGCGGCGATTGCGAAGATAGAGGCATTGGGCGTGGTGGCGGGGAAAGTGACCAAATTGCGCCTGGAAGAGCTGGGTAAATAAGCTGTCATTTCGGCAGAAGCAGGAATCCAGTTGATTCAGTAGCACCGCGAAGCGGGAAGAAACTCGGTTTATCGGCTTCGCCGGATTTTATTTTTCGCTGGATTCCGGCCTCCGCCGGAATGACAGACAAGAGAGCAGATAATGAAATACATCTCTACCCGCGGCAATGCGCCCGCCAAAACATTCACCGAAATCCTGCTGGGCGGTTTGGCACCCGACGGCGGCCTGTATCTGCCGGAACACTATCCGCAAGTGACACGCGCCGAGCTGGATGCGTGGCGCAAGCTGTCTTACGCCGATCTCGCGTTTGCGGTGTTGTCCAAGTTTGCTACCGATATTCCCGCGGCTGATCTGAAGGCAATCATCAGCAAGACCTACACCGCGCAGGTTTACAGCAACGGTCGTGCAGATTCCGATGCCACGCAGGTCACGCCGCTGCGCACGCTGGCGCCTAACGTATATATCCTTGAGCTCTCCAACGGCCCGACACTCGCGTTCAAGGACATGGCGATGCAATTGCTCGGCAACCTGTTTGAGTACGCGCTGGCGAAGGACCATGCAGAGCTGAATATCCTTGGCGCGACCTCAGGCGATACCGGCTCCGCTGCCGAGTACGCGATGCGCGGCAAACGTGGTATCCGTGTGTTCATGCTGTCTCCAAACGGCAAAATGAGCGCCTTCCAGCGGGCGCAGATGTATTCCCTGCAAGATCCGAACATTTTTAACATCGCCGTCAACGGTATGTTCGACGATGCGCAGGATATGGTGAAAGCAGTGTCCAATGACCACGCGTTCAAGGCCGCGCATAAAATCGGTACGGTGAATTCCATCAACTGGGGACGGGTGTCGGCACAGATCGTGTATTACTTCAAAGGTTACTTCGCCGCGACGCAATCGAACGACGAGCAGGTGGCATTTTCGGTCCCGTCCGGAAACTTCGGCAACATCTGCGCCGGCCACATCGCGCGCATGATGGGATTGCCGATTGGTCAATTGATTTTGGCGACGAATGAGAACGATGTGCTGGACGAATTTTTCCGCACCGGCGTCTACCGCCCGCGCGGTACGGCGCACACCTACGAGACCAGCAGTCCGTCGATGGATATTTCCAAGGCGAGCAACTTTGAGCGCTTCGTGTTCGATCTGGTCGGGCGTGACGGTGCCAGGGTACGTGAGTTCTGGAGCAAGGTGGATGCAGGCGCCACGCCCGATGCACCTGCCTTCGACATCAAGCACACACCTTACTGGGACGCACTGCCGAAATTCCATTTCTCTTCCGGCAAGAGTTCGCATCAGGATCGACTGAAGACGATTCGTGAAGTGTGGGAGGAATATGGCGTGATGATCGACACCCACACCGCCGATGGGCTGAAGGTGGGCCTTGAACAACGCCGTCCCAGCTTGCCGCTGATCTGTCTGGAGACGGCGTTACCCGCCAAGTTCGCCGAGACCATCGAGGAAGCACTGGGATGCGAACCCGAACGCCCCGCGTCCATGGTCGGTATCGAGGGCTTGCCGCAGCGCGTGGAGGTGATGGATGCAGACGTGGTGAAGTTGAAGTCATTCATTAGTGCGAACGTACCGCAATAAGTAAAACCGTCATTCCGGTGCAGGCCGGAATCCAGCGAATAAACAAACTCCGCGTAGCGGACAAAATCTGATGGTGCGGTCTCGCTACGCGAGATTTTCTTGACTAACTGGATTCCGGCCTGCGCCGGAATGACGGTAATGAACAACCTCATCCTGCTTATTCTCTGTTTTATTGCCGGCATGCTGTTGCGCGGCTTCAGGCGCATGCCGGATAACGCGCCCGTGACGCTGAACAGTTTTATCATCCATGTCTCTTTGCCTGCACTGACACTGCTCTACGTCCATGAACTGAAAATATCCGGCGATGTCGTGCTGATCGCGGCGATGGCGTGGCTGGTGTTTGCTCTGGCGGCGGGATTCTTCTGGCTGCTTGGGCGCTGGCTGCAACTGCCGCGAGCGACCATCGGGGCGCTGATGCTGACCGGGGGGCTGGGTAATACTTCCTTCTTCGGTTTGCCGATGGTCGAGGCGTTCTACGGTAAGGAAGGCTTGACTACCGCCATCATCGCCGATCAGCTCGGATCGTTTCTGGCGCTCTCGGTATTGGGTATCACGGTTGCTGGTGTCTACTCTTCCGGCAGGCCGACGGCAATGCAGATTTTCAAGCGCATCGCACTCTTTCCGCCCTTTATCTCTTTGGTCATCGCCTTGCTGCTGATTCCGCTTGAATATCCAGACTGGTTAAGTCTGTTGCTGCGCCGACTGGGCGATACGCTGGCGCCGCTGGCTTTGCTGTCGGTAGGGATGCAGTTGCGCCTGGGGCATGTCGCCGAGCACCGGCGCAATCTGGCGCTGGGATTGGGATTCAAATTGATCTTTGCACCGCTGGCGATCTGGTTGTTGTATGTACAACTGCTCGGGGTGCAGGGATTGGCGATCCAGGTCACCTTGTTTGAGGCGGCGATGCCGCCGATGATTACTGCTGCCATCGTGGCGAGTGAGCATGATCTTGATCCGCCGCTGGCGAATCTGATGGTGGCAGTCGGGCTGATTGTTTCGTTCTTCACGCTCAGCGCGTGGTGGTACGTTTTTTAGGCCGGGCTATTCCGTGCTAAATTTCTGCACTAGTTGCTG
>JBAZFV010000085.1:0-7777 GCA_041653255.1 Sideroxydans sp.
ATTGGTAACCGACCATCACTTGCCTGGTGATGAACTACCGGATGCGTTGTGTATCGTCAATCCAAACCAGCCCGGCTGTACTTTCCCCAGCAAGAATCTGGCGGGGGTGGGAGTGATGTTCTACGTGCTGATGGCACTGCGAGCGGAGATGCGCGAGCGCGGCGTATTTGCCGGGAAAACAGAACCCAATCTCGGCACCCTGCTCGATCTGGTTGCGCTGGGTACAGTGGCGGATGTGGTGAGGCTCGACGACAACAACCGCATCCTGGTGCAGCAAGGATTGCAGCGCATCCGCGCCGGACGCAGCTGCGCCGGTATTCAGGCCTTGCTCCGGGTGGCACGCCGGCCAGCCGGTCGGGTCACATCTTATGAATTGGGGTTCATGGTCGGGCCGCGCTTGAATGCCGCCGGGCGGCTGGAAGATATGAGCATCGGCATTCGTTGCCTGCTAACCGATGATGCAAATGAAGCGAGCGAACTCGCCGCCAGGCTCGATGCCTTGAACCACGAACGGCGCAGCATCGAAGCCGACATGCAGGACAGCGCACTGGCGACGCTGCATGCGTTCGATCCGGCAGACAGTTTTTCACTTGCCTTGTTCAATGAGGACTGGCATCAGGGCGTGATCGGCATTCTCGCTTCGCGCCTCAAGGATAAATTCCATCGCCCGGTGATCGCCTTCGCCCGTGCCCATGACGGTGAACTCAAAGGTTCCGGCCGCTCCATCCCCGGCCTGCATCTGCGCGACGCGCTCGATCTGGTGTCAAAACGCCAGCCGCATCTGATCCGTAAATTCGGGGGACACGCAATGGCAGCCGGCTTAAGCATCGCTGAAGAGCATCTGGCCGACTTCCGCCAGGCATTTGAAATGGTTGCTCAGGAACTGCTTGATGCCGATGCATTGGTGAAGACAATCGCCACAGATGGCGCACTCGACACAAATGAATTCACGCTCGACATCGCACACGCCCTGCAAAACCAGGTTTGGGGGCAAGGCTTTCCCGAACCGCTGTTCGAGGGTGATTTCCATGTGCAATCACAGCGCGTGGTCGGTGAAAAACATCTCAAGCTCAAACTATCATCGCCCGCAGGAAGTTTCGACGCTATTCGATTCTTCTCTGCCGCACCCGCAGCAGACAACATCCGCGTGGTGTACAGTTTGAATATTAATGAATACAACGGCAGCGAGAGCTTGCAGCTCATCGTGCGCCACTGGCAGAAAGAGTGAGTTCATGGAATCCGTGCTGATACAGGGATTGCAGGGCAACGACTTGGAAACCCTGACCCGGTTTCTGACCAGTCTCACTATCGGGCTGCTCATCGGCCTGGAGCGCGAGCGCAACCCTTCAGCCAAAGCCGGTCTGCGCACCTTCGCCCTGGTTTCCCTGTTCGGCACCCTGATTGCCCTGCTGGTCGACCAGAGCGGTTCTTCATGGCTGCTGATTGCAGGGTTGCTTGCGGTGGCCGCCATGATCATCGCCGCTTATCTCAACAACCCCGGTGAAAATAACGATCCGGGCACCACCACCGTCGCCGCCTTGCTGATCTGTTATGCGCTCGGCGTGCTGGTCTGGTACGGCTTGTCCAAACTCGCGGTGATGCTGGCCATTGCAACGACTATCCTGCTTTATTTCAAACCCGAATTGCATGGCCTGACACAGCGACTCACCCGCCGCGACCTGGTCTCCATCCTGCAGTTCGCGGTGCTCAGTTTCATCATCCTGCCTATCCTGCCGAACCAGAATTTCGGCCCTTATGAAGCGTTCAATCCCTATCACGCTTGGATGATGGTGGTGCTGATCTCCGGCTTGAGCTTGGCCGGCTATATTGCACTGCGCATCGTGGGCCAGCGCTATGGCGCACCCTTGCTGGGTTTTTTCGGCGGACTGGTTTCCAGCACGGCAACAACTCTGGTTTACGCCAAACACAGCAAACTCAACGAGGCTATGTTGCGCCTGTCGGCTATCGTCATCCTGATCGCCAGCCAAGTCGTGCTGATTCGGCTTGCCGTGGTCAGCAGCATCGTTTCCCCGGGCATTCTTAAACAACTCGCTCCGGTGATGGGACTGGGCCTGCTGTTCGGCTTGATTGCCACTGCGTTTCAATGGAAACGTTTGCAAAAAACCGATGATCTACCCATGCCGGAGACGGCCAACCCAACCGAACTGCATGCCGCGCTCGGCTTCGGTCTGCTGTTCGTGATCGTGCTGCTATGTTCCGCCTGGCTGTCGGATGTGGCCGGCAGTGGCGGACTGTATCTGGTGGCCATCGTTTCCGGTCTGACCGATGTCGATGCCATCACCCTTTCCAGCCTTCGCCTGTTCCACATGGAAAAATTGAACAGCGCGCAAGCCGTCATCTCCATCGCACTCGCCTTCATCTCCAATATGGCCTTCAAGTTCGGTCTGGCCGTGTCCATCGGCGGCATGGCGCTGGCAAAACACATCGCCGTCGGATTCATCGCCATCGCTTCGGGTGTCGCACTGGGGTTACTCTTTCTGTAACTACCGCCTTGCCGGCAAGGCGGCTTCCACGCAGAGCATGTATAATCTCCGCCTTTCCAAGCAGCGATAAAACACACCAAAATGGAAGCCGAACAACTCAACGCCCTCACCCACAAAATCCAGGATTTGCGTACCCGCAACCTCGAACTACGGAGGTATCTTTGACTACGACGGCAAGCAGGAACGTTTAGCCGAAGTCATCGTCCTCGCCGAAGACCCCGAAGTCTGGCAGGACAACAAACGCTCCCAGGAACTGGGACGCGAACGCAAGATGCTGGAAGGTATCGTCCTCAATCTGCAACAAGTCGAACAATCGCTCAATGACAACAGTGAGCTGATGGAAATGGCGCTGGCGGAAAATGACGATGCCAGCCTGATGAGTATCGCCAGCGACATTGAGCAAACCGAGAAAACAGTTGTCGATATGGAGTTCCGCCGCATGTTTTCAGGCGAACTCGATGCCAGCAATTGCTTCCTCGACATCCAGGCCGGTTCCGGCGGCACCGAGGCGCAGGATTGGGCTTCCATGCTGCTGCGCATGTATCTGCGCTATGCCGAACGCAAAGGATTCAAGGTTGAGGTATTGGAACAGTCGGATGGCGAAGTCGCCGGCATCAAGGGCGCATCGATCAAAATTAGCGGCGAATACGCCTACGGGCATCTGCGTACCGAAACCGGCGTGCATCGCTTGGTGCGCAAGTCGCCGTTCGACTCCGGCAACCGCCGCCACACCTCATTCTCCAGCGTATTCGTCTATCCCGAAGTGGATGACTCGATTGAGATCGACATCAATCCTGCCGATCTGCGTGTCGACACTTATCGCGCTTCCGGTGCGGGCGGTCAGCACATCAACAAAACCGACTCGGCGGTACGTATCACCCATATCCCGACCAACATCGTGGTGCAGTGCCAGAGCGACCGCTCGCAACACAAGAACCGCGCCGAAGCCATGTCCATGCTGAAATCACGCATGTACGAAGAAGAGTTGCGCAAACGCAACGAAGAAAAACAGGTGTTGGAAGATGGAAAGTCAGACATCGGCTGGGGACACCAGATCCGCTCCTACGTGCTCGACCAGTCGCGCATCAAGGATTTGCGCACCAACCATGAAGTCGGCAATACTCAAGGCGTTCTGGATGGCGACCTGGACGATTTCATCGCAGCCAGTTTGAAACAAGGTGTTTAATCTCAGAGAACTCTCATGACCAACGAACAGACTCCAATCCTGCCAGACGAGAATCAAATTATCGCCGAACGCCGCGCCAAATTGCGTGCGATCCGCGAGAAAGGTGTCGCCTTCCCCAACGATTTCCATCGCAAGAATCTGGCGCAGGAACTGCATAACACGTATGGCGGGAAAACTCACGACGAGCTGGAAGCACTGCAAATTCACGTGGCAGTGGCCGGGCGCATGATGTTGAAACGTGTGATGGGCAAGGCCAGTTTTGCCACAGTCCAGGACATGAGCGGGCGCATCCAGTTGTTCCTCAGCAACGGTGATACCGGTGAGGCCGCACATGCCGAGTTCAAGCATTATGATCTCGGCGATATTCTCGGCGCGGTCGGCGTGCTGTTCAAGACCAAAACCGGCGAGTTGTCAGTGCGTGTGTTGCAAGTGCGCTTGCTGACCAAGGCACTGCGCCCTTTGCCGGAAAAATTTCACGGTTTGAGCGACCAGGAACAGAAATATCGCCAGCGTTACGTCGATCTCATCACCAACGAGCAGACGCGCAACACTTTTATGATCCGCTCCAGAATCGTCCAGGCCATCCGCGAATTCTTCATGCGCCACAGCTATCTGGAAGTGGAGACACCGATGATGCATGTAATTCCCGGCGGTGCATCGGCCAAGCCTTTCATCACCCACCACAACGCGCTCGACATGCCGCTTTATCTGCGCATCGCACCCGAGCTATATCTAAAACGACTGGTAGTTGGCGGTTTCGAAAAAGTGTTTGAGGTCAACCGTAATTTCCGTAACGAAGGTTTGTCCACCCGGCATAATCCCGAGTTCACCATGATCGAGTTCTATGAGGCCTACCGCGATTACAATTACCTGATGGATTTTACCGAGCGTCTTTTCGCCGATGTTGCACTCAAGGTGCTGGGTACTACAGCCATCAGTTATCAGGGCAAGGAATTGGATCTGGGACAGCCATTCCACCGCCTGACCATGGTGCAGGCGATCCAGAAATATCACCCGCAGTTCACCGATGTACAACTTGGCAATCGCGAATTCTTGATCGGTGAATTGCAAGACCTGAAAGCCAAATACAGGCCAAATGACGGTATCGGCGGCTTGCAGCTATCGCTGTTCGAGGAATTGGCTGAGTCACATCTGTTCGAGCCGACCTTCATCGTTGATTACCCGGTGGAGACTTCGCCGTTAGCGCGTGCTTCGGACGCCCGGCCCGGCATCACCGAGCGTTTCGAACTGTTCATCGTCGGGCGCGAGATCGCCAACGGCTTCTCCGAGTTGAATGACCCGGAGGATCAGGAGGCGCGCTTTGACGAACAGGTTACCGCAAAGGAAGCCGGTGATGAAGAAGCAATGTTCAAGGATGCCGACTACATCCGTGCTCTGGAGTACGGTCTGCCGCCAACGGCGGGTGAAGGTATCGGCATCGACCGTCTGGTGATGCTACTGACTGACAGTGCCAGCATCCGGGATGTGATACTTTTTCCGCACATGCGCCCCGAATAGCCATGCTCGACAGCAACATTCGCTCTCGTTTGTTGCAACACTATCCCATGCTGACTGAACTGTCCGCCGGGGAGATGGAAACGCTGTTGTCCAGCGCGGTCGCACTGACTCTCCCGAGTGGAGCAACTGTATTTGATGAAGATCAAGCGTGTCAGGGCTTCCCGCTCCTGCTGGGCGGCAGCCTGCGCGTGATCAAGTCATCCGCCAATGGACGCGAGTTGCAACTATACCGGGTACTGCCGGGTGAAAGCTGCATCCTCACCAGCAGTTGTCTGCTCGGCCATACCCGTTATCAGGCACGTGGTGTCTGTGAACAGGAAATCAGCATGGTGCTGTTACCCGTCACCCTCTTCCATTCTCTGTTCGACCAACATCCGCATTTTCGCGATTATGTCTTCAATTTATTCACGGAACGTCTGACCGACCTGATGCAACTGGTCACTGCCGTCGCATTTCAGAAACTGGACCAACGCTTGGCAGCCCTGCTGATTGCCAGACCCAGCCCCATTTACGCCACACATCAGATGCTGGCAGATGAATTGGGCAGCGCACGCGAAATTGTCAGCCGTTTGCTCAAAGGGTTTGCCGATCAGAGCTGGGTGCGTCTGGGTCGCGAGCAGATCGAAGTGCTCAATCCGGCCGCACTGGCTCAATTAGCCACAGCTTGATCTCCCTGCCTGTATATTGAATTTATCAGCGAACGCAGCTTGGCAGGACGCACCGGCTTGTGCAGCATGTGCAGCCCGTGTGCCGCCACTTGTTGCAGGATAGCAGGCGAAGTATCACCACTGATCAAAATAAAGGCGGGCTTGAACTGGCAGTATTCGTGAATGTAATCGAACAATTCCAACCCGTTACCATCCGGCAAGCGGTAATCACAGATTATCAGGTCAAACTGCCGCGTATTTCTCTGCTTCACCGACGCCATGTTTTCGGCCGTGTCAACTTGGCAGCCCCAGGATGCAAGCAAACCACTCGTGCCATTGCGCACCAGCTCGTCATCCTCCACCACCAGCACTTTTAGCCCGGAAAGGCCCTTCGCCGTGTCCTGGGTGTCCACGAATAAGGGGATGGTTTCCGCCATGGGTTCACGCAGCCCGCGTACAAGCGGCACCTCGACAGCAAAGGTTGTGCCTGCACCAGCCATAGAACGTAAAGAGAGAGGATGCTGCAACAGATCACACAATCGCTCGACGATAGGCAACCCCAAGCCCAGTCCCTTACTCCGCTCACGCGCCGGGTTTTCCAGCTGCACGAATTCACGGAATATCCTCGTCTGATCTTGCACGGCAATACCAACCCCGTTGTCGCGAATTTCAATGCGTAGGCGATCTCCCCGATGGCGACAAGCCACGAGTACCGTGCCATGTTCCGGTGTATAGCGAATCGCATTGCATAATAAATTGAGCAGGATGCGTTCGAGCAGGACGGAATCACTGAAAACCCGCTCCGATTGGCAATGCGTACTCAGGGTGATGAATTTATTTGCCGCTTGCGTATGAAAAATTTCAACCAACCGATCAAGCAGCATCTTGATATCGATTTCCTGCAGCTGCGGCACGATCACACCGGCATCTAATTTTGAAATATCAAGGAGCGACTCCAGCAGACCCGACATCGCCGTTACCGCCTCCTCCACCTTATCCACGATTTGACGCTGTTCCACTGTATTAATGCGGTTGTGCAATTCACCTATGAACAGACCAAGCGCATGCATGGGCTGGCGCAGATCATGGCTGGCTGCCGCCAGGAAACGGGTTTTGTCAAAATTGGCTTTTTCTGCCTCCTCTTTTTTCTCGCGCAGTGCCTGTGTCGCTTGCTCAACACGCTGCTGCAAATGATCCCGTTGTTGCTGGAGCTGGTGCGCCATTTCGTTGATACCCTGCGCCAGTTCATTCAGTTCGGTAATTTGCATTTCGGCGATACGTGTATCCAGTCTGCCTTCCCCCAGGTTATGCACTCCAGTGCGCATTCCGAATATGGGCAGCGTGATCCGGCGTGCAACACGCATGGCCACCAGCACAGACAACAGCAATACCAGCGCCGTCAGCAACAGGCTGAAAATAATCAGTTCAAACTTGGATTGCTGCAATCGGTGCTTACTCATCACCAGTGCTGCACCACCTATCTTGCTGACCGCCATGGATTCTGATTCTTCACTGCCATCATCCAGCGCCAGCTGCGTGGTGATGATTGGCTGATAAACAAACAGTGATGAGTCATCTTGCCATAGACCAGCTTCGTCACTTTGCGTCCAATCTGATTCACTCCACTGTGCCCTGCCCGCTGCCACCAGTGTATTGCCATCGACATCGAGCAACCTGACCGCCACCACATCTTTCTGCAACAACACACCATCCACTAACTGTTGAAGCACGCTGTGATTTGACGCAAACACGGCGTATTCGCTCGATGTTGCCAGTTGTCGTGCAATCAGCTCTGCGCGATCGCGCAGCCCTTGATCCTGCTCACCTACGCGAAAATACAGGTGCATATTCTGGAGCAACGTGAACACCCATTCTGGGCGAACGTGAACAGTCATTCTGAAGGAACGTGAACACCGATTCTG
>JBAZFV010000086.1:0-7579 GCA_041653255.1 Sideroxydans sp.
TGAAGTCATCATCAAGCAAAGCACACTCAAGCAAAGTCTGACCGATGCCAAGACCACCCTGAAAAGCTTGATGACCACCTTCATCGACCGCCTGGGCAACCTCACCGAAAGTACCGGTGAATACCACCAGAAGATCGAGGGCTACAGTCAGAAGATCAGCAACACCAACAGCCTGACCGACCTCAGCCACCTGCTCGATGACATTATGCAGGATACCCGCGTCATTCAGGCCAGCGCCCTACGCTCCCACGAGGAATTACTCATCACCAAGAAACAGGCAGACGATGCCGAAGGCCGCATCAGGGAGCTGGAGCAGGAATTGATGCAGGTCAGCGAACTCGTGCGCGAAGACCAGCTGACCGGCGCCCTGAACCGGCGCGGTCTCGATGAAACCCTCGATATCGAACTCAAACGTGCTGATCGCAACCAGACTCCATTGAGCGTGGCCCTTCTCGACATCGACAATTTCAAAATACTGAACGACACCCTGGGCCATCAGGCGGGCGATCGCGCCCTCACCCACCTGGCCCGGGTCATTAAAGAGACCGTGCGCCCGACCGATGCGGTGGGGCGTTATGGCGGTGAGGAGTTCGTCATCCTCCTGCCGGATACCAATCTGGAAGCGGCGGTGGAAACCATCCAGCGCCTGCAACGCGACCTTACCAAAAAATTCTTCCTGCACAACAACGAGAAAATCCTGGTCACCTTTAGCGCCGGAGTTGCACTGCGCGGTGCGAACGAAGACCATGAAGATTTGCTGGGGCGTGCCGATAAAGCCATGTATCAAGCCAAACAGACCGGCAAAAACCGTGTGGTTGCCGCCGCCTGACCGGATAAGTCAAATTCCCCTAAAGTTTTCCCGGCACTCTCCGATAACTGGTTCAACGTTGGTTACTGTGCAACTGAAAACAGCTGACCAGCGTAAGCGGCCGATGGCCGTATAAATGAATCAGACCAAGGAGAATTAAAATGGCTGCCATTATCAATACCAACGTTGCATCGCTGAATTCACAGCGTAATCTGACATCTTCCCAGTCCGCACTGGCAACCTCGTTGCAACGCCTGTCATCCGGCCTGCGCATCAACAGCGCGAAGGACGACGCGGCAGGCTTGGCGATTTCCGAGCGTTTCACCACGCAGATCCGTGGTATCAACCAGGCATCTCGTAATGCCAATGACGGCATTTCGCTGGCACAAACCGGTGAAGGCGCGTTGGGTGAATTGACCAGCAACCTGCAACGTATCCGCGAACTGGCCGTGCAATCCGCCAACGCCACCAACTCGGCATCGGATCGTGCCGCACTCAATCTTGAAGTGCAGCAGCGCTTGGCCGAGATCGACCGTACCGCCAACCAGACTTCATTCAACGGCCGCAAGATTCTAGACGGCTCGTTCGGCTCCGCCTCATTCCAGATCGGCGCCAACGTCGGCGAAACCATCAGCGTCGCTCTGGGTGCCGGCACCAGCATGCGCCAAAGCGCCATCGGCGCAGTGGCAACCGCAACCTCGGTTGACTTGAGCACGGTGATTTCTGCCGAAGTGCCAGAAGTGGTTGCAGTCCCTGCAGTAACCACTTCCAGCACGATTGCTGGAGTGGATTACAGCACCGTACCGGCAACCTCTGGCGCGCTGGGTATATTTACTGCTGGCGGTCTGGAAACTGGCGGCGCAGCTGCTTACACCTACACGCTGTCGCTGGATGATGGCACGAACCCTGCCACTACTATCGTCGATACAGTGGCAGCAAGCGGTACCGGTACAGCTGTGACCTTCGCGGCAGCGCTTACTACTGCCGGCTTCGCCGCCGACGGTGATACGGTTGATGGCTTTACTATCAACTACGGGGCTGCTGATATAGCGACCGCGCTTTCCACCGGCACGCTAAGCTTCTCGCGCGCCGATGGCACCAACTTCACAACTAGCGAAGCTTTCGGTGGTGCAGGCGTATCGACCTCTACAGTCGGCTTTGGCGCTGCGGGTAATCTATCCGTCTTGTCAGCTGATGGTAGCACCGCAGCCAACAAAACCATCACCATCACAACCCCCGGTGATAGCGCCTTAAGCGTCACCCTGAACACCAATATCACCAATGCTGCTGACTTGCTCCAGGCAATTACAGGTTCCGGTGGGTCGTATACGGGCAATGCGGCTGCATATGCTGCTGCCGACTTCACGGCGGCACTCAATGGAACCAGCGATGCAATCGTGTTCACCGAGAAGGTTGCCACCACGGGTACCATTGCCATTGGCGGCACTTCAGCTATCACTGGCACTGCCACCACAACTGGCGTGACTGCCGAGACTGCAGTTGCCGCCAACACTGTGACTGTCGCCGACGACTTTACCATCGCCGTGAATGGTACAAACTACGCAGTGGCCAACGCAACCTACACCACCCAGCAATCTCTGGTGGATGCGGTCAACACCGCGCTGGGTAGCAACGGCTATGCCTCACTGGATAGCACTACCAATCTGATGTCGATCACTTCGGGTCAGGACATCGCCTTCACCGGCACGACGGCCACCACCACCCTGACCCTGGCCGATGCAACGGCTTCCGGCAGTCTGGCGAACGTTGATGTGCTGAGTCTGGCGAATTCCAATGACACGATACAGCGTATCGATGCGGCACTAGACAGCGTGAGCACCATGCGCAGCACCTTCGGCGCGATCCAGAACCGCTTCGAGTCCGTTATCTCGAGCTTGGCCGCCACTTCAGAAAACCTGACTGCTTCACGCAGCCGGATTCAGGATGCGGACTTTGCGGCTGAAACGGCACAACTGACCCGTAACCAGATCCTGCAACAAGCGGGTACGGCGATGCTGGCACAGGCGAATCAGTTGCCGAACAATGTATTGACGCTGTTGCGTTAAGCGGGCAAGTGGAAACAACCCCGGCCGGAAAACCGGCCGGGATTTTAAGATAAAGGAGAGGCAAAATGCTCATCCAAAATATGGGTAACACGATTCAGGCTGCACCGCCTGCCAGGCTCGCCAGTGATGGCGCGCCTCAAGTCGCTGTCGCTGCCCAACCCGCTGTATCGCCCGATTCACCCAAGGTTGCCAACAAACCGGTTGCCGAGCAGCAGGCTTCTGCCGAGCAAATCAAGAGCGCGGTGGAAAACATCAATCTGGCGTTGAAGCAATCGAACAAGAATCTGGAATTCAGTATCGACGAGAGCACAAATAAACAGGTGTTCAAGCTGACGGATGGAGAAACCGGTGATGTAATCCGCCAATATCCGACCGAAGAAATGCTGTCGATTTCACGCGCCATAGATCAGGTGCAACAGGGTTTGTTGTTGAAACAAGAGGCTTGATCCCCGGCTAATCGGGCATTTGACGGTTGCATGGGGTTGTATAGTTGGAACGTCGGGATGAATCCCGACCTGCGGGAAGCTTGCTTTTCGCAGGTCGGGGTTTAAGCCGGCAAGGTTTCGATGAGTTGCAGATCGGGCTTCAGTCCGATATGTCGGGATAAAACCCGGCCTGCGTTCGAGTAGCAACCTAAAACTAAAGGCTTCGGAAAATAAATCATGGCAACTTCGGCGACAACCTCAACGACCAATCTCGATGTGAACAGCATCGTGACGCAGTTGATGGCGGTCGAACGTCGCCCGGCCACCAAGCTTGATACCAAGGAAGCGGGCTATCAGGCGCAACTTTCTGCCTATGGCAGCATCAAGGGTGCGGTATCCGGTTTTCAGACAGCCTTGCAGGGCCTGAACAGTGTTTCCAAATTTCAGGCACTGAAGGCGACTTCTTCCGACACCGCCATTCTTTCCGCCTCTGCCACCAGTATCGCGGTGGCGGGCACTTATTCCGTGGAAGTCACCAGCCTGGCGCAGTCACAGAAGCTGATTGCCGCTGGGCGCGCCAGCAGCACCGAAGCCATCGGTTCGGGAGCTGCAACCACAATCAGTTTTGATCTTGGCACCATCAGCGGCGGGACTTTGACGCCCTACAATTCCGCTGACAGTTCGGGCGGCACCCACAACGGCGCCACTTTCACCGGCAATGGCGGCACGGTCAAGAGCATCACCATTGACAGCAGCAACAATTCCTTGCAAGGCATACGCGATGCGATCAATGCCGCGAAGATGGGGGTCACCGCGACCCTGGTCAACGATGGCAGTGACACACCTTATCGTCTGGCGCTGTCTTCCGATAGTCTGGGCGTGACAAACAGCATGAAGATTACAGTGAGCGGCGATACCGACATCGGCAATTTGCTGGCATACGACCCCGCCGGCACACAAAATCTGGCGGAAACCGTCGCGGCGAGCAACGCCAATCTGTTGGTGAACGGTGTGGCGGTGAGCAAGACCAGCAATACCGTTTCGGATGTGATCCAGGGCGTGACGCTCACCCTGAACAAAATCACCGAAATCGACAAACCGGCCAAGCTGACGGTGGCGCGCGACTCGTCCACGCTCAATAGCTCGATCGCCGGTTTTGTCAAAGCCTATAACGATTTGTCGGGTGTGCTGAAAACACTGTCCGCCTATGACCCGGTGTCAAAGGTAGGTGCCATCCTGCAGGGTGACAGTACGGTGCGCACGTTCCAGACACAGTTGCGCAACATGCTGAATACGGCAGTGGGCGACTCTTCCAGCACACTGCGCACGCTTTCCGATATCGGAGTCGGTATTCAGCTGGACGGTACGTTGAAGGTCGACCAGACCAAGCTCGATAGCGCGATGGCAAGTAACTTCAATGAAATCGCCACGCTATTCACCGGCGACAAGGGCTATGTCACATCCCTGAGTGCATGGACGAAATCCGTGCTATCAGACAACGGCACGCTGGCCGGACGAACCGAGGGTATCGGCAGAACCATAACGGATATCGGCCGCCGCCGCGAAGCGTTCGAGGCGCGCATGGTGAGTGTCGAGAAACGCTACCGCGCCCAATTTACCGCGCTGGATGTCATGTTGAGCAACATGAATCAGACCAGCACCTATCTGACGCAACAATTGGCAAATATCAGCAATCTAAATTAGGAGAATGATCATGAATGCGAGGACTGCCATTAACGCTTATGCCAAGGTCGGAGTGGAATCCGGTGTGGTTGCAGCCGATCCGCACAAGCTGATCGCCATGCTGTACCAGGGTGCGTTGCTGGCGATCGCCAATGCCAAGAACGGCATGATGCGCAAAGATGTTGCGGCAAAAGGTACGGCGATATCCAAGGCAATGTCCATCATTGAAGATGGATTGAACGCCAGCCTGGACAAGAAAGTGGGCGGTGAGCTGGCACAGAATCTTTCGTCTTTGTACGAATACATGGGCAGACGCCTGCTGCTTGCCAATGTGAATGACGACATGGCCGCACTGGATGAAGTGGCGGGTCTGCTGAACGATTTGAAAGGCGCCTGGGACGGGATCAAACAACAGCCGGCTGCACCGGCGGTGACGACTGCCCCAACCATGCCCGTCATCAACCGGCCAGCCGCGCTGGTCTATGGAAGAGCATGAAATGAACCTGATCATCACCGACTATCAACACCTGTCCGACCTCACCGGCAAGATGCGCGAGGCGGCAGCCAGCGGAGACTGGGATAGTCTAATCGCACTTGAAAAGATGTGTTCGCAGCAAGTAGCCCAAATCAAACTGCACGACGGTATTCCTGCCGACGAATCGGCGCGTCTGCAAAAAGCGACACTTATTCGCAAGATGCTCGCCGATGACAAGGCGATCCGCGAACAGACCGAACCGTGGATGCGCCAATTGCAGCAGATCATGCAAAGTGCGCGCAGTGAGCAACGCGTGCAAAACGCCTATCTGGCACAAGGTTGAGCAGTGTCCCGGCAATGATCCATGCTGCCCGCCGACCTGCTTACCGCCACGCTCAACCGGATCGTAACCACCGACAATAAACCGCTGATCGCGGGCAACCCAGACCAGAAGAATTCTCCCGCCCTCAAGCTGGAAGTCGGCCAGCAAGTGCAGGGTACGGTACAAGCCAAAGTCGCACCCGACGTATTCCAGGTGCGCGTCGCCGACCGGACGATACAGATGCAGTTGCCCGCTACCGTCCGCAGCGGCGATTTGGTTGCACTGCGCGTCGTTGCCTTGCAACCCCGCCTGACTTTTTCCCTCGCCGCCTCCAGCAACCCGCTTTCGACCTCGGAGCAACTCGGCTCGATTGCCCGCCTGCTGTCGTCGCTGGCGCAACAACCGATGCACCGTGACTATGTACCGGCATCACAGCAATCCCCGCTGTGGATTGGCACCAAAGAAAGTCCGAATACCGCGCAACTGGCAGAGAAATTGCACCTCGCATTGAGTCACAGCGGCCTTTTTTACGAGGCGCATCAGGCGCAATGGATCGCCGGCAAACGTTCTACACCGCAATTGATGCAGGAGCCGCACAATCAGCTGCCCAACTCGACTGCGCCAGCCGATCCTGGCGCACCCCGTACGAGCGCCATCCCGGAACAGTTGCAAGCCATCGTGCAGCAACAGCTGAACGCGCTGGAAAACAAGCAGGTGGTGTGGCAAGGACTGGCATGGCCGGGACAAGAGATGCACTGGACAGTGGGCGAGGAAACCGGCCGGCAAGCGGGCGAACAGACGGATAAACACTGGTTCACCGAACTGCATCTGGATCTGCCCACCTTGGGTGGCGTCACTGCGCGCCTGCGTTTCAACGGCGAAGCCGTTACCTTTGAGATCGATACTGCCAACGCGGTGGCAACACAAAAACTGACGTCTGCCAGCACACAACTGGCAGACGCCATGAACGCGCACGGCGTACCGGTGTTGCAAACCCGGATTCGATGTGCGCCGGAGACGACGCCATGAGCGGCCCAGCCAGGCGGCAACAGGCCGTCGCCCTCGCCTATCGTAACGGGGACGCTGCGCCGCGAGTGGTTGCCAGCGGGCGCGGCCTGATTGCTCAGGCAATCATCGAGCGCGCCCACCAGCACGGCATCTATGTGCACGAATCGGAGGAACTGGTCGCCCTGCTGATGCAGGTTGAACTGGATCAGCACATCCCGCCCGCGCTGTATCTGGCGGTGGCGGAATTACTGGCTTGGTTATACCGATTGGAACGGGAGGAAATCCCCGTTATTCTGCGTTCTGCCACGCCTCGCTAGCCACTATCATCCCGGTATTCGCCTCAATTCAGGTGCTGCCATGCGCAACAGAGAAGTGCCGCTCAAGATCGAGGTTGTGACCCGGGATGAAGAAAATGATTTCATCCTGCATAACCCGATAGAAATCATTGCTGTTTTACGCGATATCGTCACGCGGCAGAGCCGTGTCGCACTGTATTACAACGAAGACAACAGCATGGTGCTGACTCTGCTGCTGGCGGCGGATGAGACCGGGGTATGGGTAGATGCCGCCGCCAGCCCGATCGACAACCGCCATATCGAGCGCAGCAGCCGCATCATTTTCGTCAGCACGCATAACCAGGCCAAAGTGCAGTGGGTTTCCAGCGAAGTCACGCAGGGCCTGTTTCAAAATATGGCCGCTTTTTTTCTGCCCTTGCCGCACAAGTTGTTGCGCCTGCAACGCCGCAATTATTACCGCTTGCTCAACAGTGAGCCGGCTGCACTTAAATGTCAT
>JBAZFV010000087.1:0-7571 GCA_041653255.1 Sideroxydans sp.
TAAAACGTTCCGACTTCAATATGAGCAAGAACGTACCTTACGTCAGTGATGAAGTGAAGCTGACGATTCCGGTCGAGGCGATCAAACAATAAGTTACGAGGAATGCGCAATGACTGAAATCCTGTTCACGCCGACTACGCTTGGCAAGCTGCAACTGAAGAACCGTATCGTGATGGCGCCGATGACGCGCTCGCGTGCCATCGGCAATGTGCCGAACGAGCTGATGGTCAAGTACTACGGCGAGCGTGCTGCGGCCGGCCTCATCATCACCGAAGGAACATCACCTTCACCGAACGGTCTGGGTTATGCACGTATCCCGGGCGTGTTCTCGGACGAACAGGTGGCGGGATGGCGCAAGGTGACTGGTGCCGTGCACGCGGCGGGCGGCAGGATTTTTGTGCAGTTGATGCACACCGGCCGCGTCAGCCACCCGGCGAACATGCCGGCCGGCAGCAAGGTGCTTGCACCGTCTGCGATCGCGGCACCCGGCGAGATGTGGACCGACGGCAACGGCATGCAGCCCCATCCTGTGCCTGCCGCGATGAGCGAGGATGACATCGCGACGGCCATTCAGGAATATGCCAATGCATGCAAGCGTGCCATCGCGGCGGGATTCGACGGGGTCGAGTTGCACGCGGCGAACGGTTATCTGATCGACCAGTTCCTGAACACTGCCACCAATCAGCGCACTGACCAATGGGGCGGCAGCGTCGAGAATCGCATCCGTTTTGCGGTGGAAGTCGCCAAAGCGTCGGCGGCAGCCATCGGTGCCGAGCGTATCGGTATGCGTGTTTCGCCTTATGGTGTGTTCAATGGTGCCGCACCCGATGCCAAGATGGATGCGCTCTATCTGCGCTTGGTGGAGGAGTTGAATGCGGCCGGTCTGGCCTACATCCATATCGTCGATCACAGCTCGATGGGTGCGCCGGAAGTCAGCCCGGAGCTGAAAGCGAAGATTCGTGCCAGCTTCAAGGGCAAGTACATCCTGTCCGGTGGTTATGACGCGGCGCGGGCGAATGTTGATCTTGAGGCGCAACGCGGCGATCTGGTGGCATTCGGCCGGCCATTCATCTCCAATCCGGATCTGGTGCAGAAGTTGCAAAGCGGCGCAGCGCTGACTGCCCCCGATATGAGTACTTTTTATACGCCGGGTGAAAAGGGCTATACGGATTATTGAACACTCGCTTTCTGCGTCGACGCACCTGATGATTCAGGTGCGTCTCGTATATTGACCAAAGACCAACCAACCATCAATATCACCTGTCAAGTTGCGGGATTCATCGCGTGGGGCTACTCTGCCACCTGTCGCAGATACATCAAAGATTCATTTTCCTGAACTATATTTCTGCCGCTTTCCTTCTTTCAATACTTGATGAGTACCCGCCATGACTATGAAAGACACCCCTTTATCTTCTGACGAAGTGCAACGTATCGACGCCTACTGGCGCGCCTGTAACTATCTTGCCGCCGGGATGATCTATCTGCGCGACAACCCCTTGCTCAAACAACCGCTCGCCCCCGAACACATCAAAAGTCGTCTGCTCGGCCATTGGGGCTCGAGCCCGGGTCTGGCTTTTACCTACATCCACATGAACCGGCTGATCAAGAAATACGATCTGAATGCGATTTTCATGGCGGGGCCAGGGCACGGCGCACCCGGTGTACTGGGGCCGGTGTATCTGGAAGGGCGCTATAGCGAGGTGTATCCGAACAAGGGCGAGAACAGCGAAGGGATGCGCGAGTTCTTCAAGGAATTTTCTTTCCCCGGCGGCATCGGCAGTCACTGCACGCCGGAAACACCGGGCTCGATCCACGAGGGCGGTGAACTCGGTTACAGCGTGTCGCATGCCTTTGGCGCAGCATTTGATAACCCCGATTTGATCGTGACTGTGATGGTGGGAGACGGTGAAGCAGAAACTGCACCGCTGGCGACTTCGTGGCACTCGAATAAATTCCTGAATCCGATCCGCGATGGGGCTGTGTTGCCCATCCTCCATCTCAACGGTTACAAGATCAACAATCCGACAATTCTTGCGCGTATCTCGCACGAAGAACTGGAGAACCTGTTCAAAGGCTATGGCTGGACGCCGCATTTTGTCGAAGGCAGCGACCCGGAAACGATGCACCAGACGATGGCCGCAACGATGGAAGAATGCGTGCTGGAGATTCGCCGTATTCAAGAAGAGGCGCGCAGCAGCGGTAAACCGCTGCGTCCGCGCTGGCCGATGATCGTGCTGCGTTCACCCAAAGGCTGGACCGGACCGAAAGAAGTGGACGGCAAGAAAGTGGAAGGTTTCTGGCGCGCACATCAGGTGCCGATCGGCGACGTGAAGACACCGGAACATTTTGCCAAGCTGGAAGAATGGCTGAGGAGTTACAAGACTGCTGAATTGTTCGATGAGCACGGGACGCTGTTGCCGGAGTTGAAAGCACTCGCGCCTACAGATCATCGCCGCATGAGCGCAAACCGCCACGCCAACGGGGGATTGTTGCGTATGGCCTTGCACCTGCCCGACTGCAAGGACTATGCGGTGGAAGTGAAAAAACCCGGCACTGCCGTGGCTGAAAACACGCGCCCCCTTGGAAAATACCTGCGCGACATCATGCGCGACAACATGCACAATTTTCGCGTGTTCGGCCCCGACGAGAACAGTTCCAACAAGTTGGATAATATCTATGAAGTGAGCAAGAAAACATGGTTGGCGGATTATCTGCCTGAGGATGCCGGTGGCGGTGAGCTGTCGCCGGACGGGCGCGTGATGGAGATGCTGTCCGAGCACACGCTGGAAGGCTGGCTGGAAGGTTATCTGCTCACCGGACGCCACGGTTTCTTCTCCACTTACGAAGCATTCGTGCACGTCATCGACTCGATGTTTAACCAGCATGCGAAATGGCTGGCGATGGCCAAGGCCGTGCCGTGGCGCGCACCGGTGTCGTCGCTGAATCTGCTCATCACATCTACCGTGTGGCGCCAGGATCATAACGGCTTCACCCACCAAGACCCGGGTTTTCTTGACGTGGTGGTGAACAAGAGCCCGAGCGTGACGCGCATCTATCTGCCGCCCGATGTGAACTGTCTGCTGACCGTCGCCGAGCACTGCCTGAAGAGTACCAATTACATCAACGTCATCGTCTGTGACAAACAGAAACATTTGCAATATCTCAACATGGATGCCGCCATCAAACATTGCACCAAAGGAATCGGTATCTGGGACTGGGCCAGCAATGACGACGGCGGCGAGCCGGATGTGGTGATGGCCAGTGCGGGTGATATTCCAACCAAGGAGGCGCTGGCTGCGGTGGTGATGCTGCGTGAACACTTTCCCGCACTCAAGGTGCGTTTCATCAACGTGGTGGATCTGTACAAACTTACCCCGGCCAGCGAACACCCGCACGGCATGAGCGACCGCGATTTCGACAGCCTGTTCACGCTGGACAAGCCGGTGATGTTCAACTTCCATGGCTATCCGTGGCTGATCCACCGCCTCGCCTATCGCCGCACCAATCACAAGAACTTCCATGTGCGCGGCTACAAGGAAAAAGGCAGCATCAACACTCCGCTGGAACTGGCGATCCAGAACGAGATCGACCGCTTCAGCCTGGTGATCGATGTGATCGACCGTATTCCTGCTTTGCACGTGGCGGGCGCGCATGTGAAGGAGAAGATGCTGGACATGCAGATCGAGTGCCGCAACTATGCTTACGAACATGGTGTCGACCTGCCCGAGGCGGATGGCTGGACGTGGCCGTTTTAAAAATGAGGGGGGCAAAGGGGAAAGGGATCGACTCTTCGTCGCTCAAGGTTAAAGGCGTGGAGGTTTTACACTTTTCTTTTCTTACGTCCCCCTTCCCGAATTTCTAACATGCCAATCATCCTCACCATCAACAGCGGCTCATCATCGGTCAAGGCCAGCCTGTTTGACACAGATGGTGCACGCCGGGATTTTTTCTACGGTCATCTGCGTGATCCGCGCAGCGGATTCGATCTGCTGCTGCGCGATCTGCACGGTCATGCGCCGGACATCGTCGGCCATCGCTTCGTACACGGCGGCGACATCACTGACGCGGCGCATGTGGTGGACGAGGTGGAGCTGGCACGCCTGCAAGCCATTACCCATCTCGCGCCGTTGCATCTGCCCGGTAATCTGCTGGGAATCGAACTGTGCCGTGAGCGTTTTGCCGTGCCACAAATTGCCTGCTTTGACACCGCCTTTCACTCGACTATGCCATCCCTTGCCGCCCGTCTGCCCATCCCCGCCTCGTATGGCTTGCGGCGCTACGGCTTCCACGGCCTGAACTATGCGCATGTCGCTTCTGTGTTGCCTGAAGTATTGGGTGACACCGCGCGCGGCAACGTGGTCGTCGCGCATCTGGGCAGCGGCGCGAGCCTGTGTCTGCTGCATGATCTGCAATCGCAGGACACCACCATGGGCTATACCCCGGCGGGCGGCATCGTGATGGGCACGCGCAGCGGCGACCTTGATCCCGGGGTGATGCTGGAACTGGCGCAGCGCCACGACCCCGCCACGCTGCGTGAAATCGTTTTCCACCAGATGGGGCTACTCGCCCTGTCCGGTGGCGAGAGCAGCGAAATGCGCGATTTGCTTGCCAGCCAGACTGAGGCCGCAAAATTCGCTGTGGATTATTTCTGCCGCGAGGTAAGTGGTGCGATTGGTAGTCTGGCGGCGAAGGCGGGTGGGCTGGATGCGCTGGTATTCACCGCCGGCATCGGCGAACACAGCGCCCTTATTCGCGACAGGATATGCAGCACGCTGGCGTTCATGGGTATTCGCATCGATGCCGGCGCCAATCATGCCGGCGCCGTACGCATCGAAATGGCGGGCGCGGCACCCGTCTGCATCATCCCCGCCGACGAAGAACGCATGATCCGGCAACTGTGCCTGCAACACTGAAATTGCACTTGTACGGAACAACGTGCTGCCATTTGTGCGAGGAGGCCGCCGTCATTCTGCAAACAGCCGGCGTGACTGCCAAACATATCGATATTGCGGAGGACGATGACTTGCTGCGAAGATACGGCACCCGCATTCCGGTCGTCAGGCGGCTCGATAATGACACCGAGATCGGCTGGCCATTTGACAAGTCGGATTTACGCCGATTCCTCATGGCTTGAGTCGTAACCATCAACTAGGAGATGTGATGCACCATAATTTCTGGCATGAACGCTGGCACAAAGGCGAGATCGGTTTTCACCAGAACGAGGTCAACTCCCATTTGCTCAAATACTGGGAGGCGCTGACAGTGCCGGGTACAGGCACGGTATTCGTTCCCCTGTGCGGCAAGAGCGCGGATATGATCTGGTTACGCCGGCGCGGGCACCAAGTGCTCGGTGTGGAATTGAGCATGATCGCGGTGCAGTCGTTCTTTGCCGAGAACGGCGCAACACCGCACGCGACCACGCTGGACAATTTCGAGTGTCTGGAAAATGACGGCATTCGCCTGCTGTGCGGTGATTTCTTTGCACTGCGCGCCGAGGATGTGGCGCACGTCAGTACAGTGTATGACCGTGCGGCATTGGTCGCGTTGCCGGTCGAGATGCGCAGGCGGTACGCCACACACATGGCGCGCATCCTGCCGCCGGGAACGCTGATGTTATTGGTGGTGATGGAGTATCCGCAGCAGGAGATGAACGGCCCGCCATTCGCGATTACGCTGGATGAGGTACGCGAGCTTTACGGGAGTGTGGCCGACATCGAAGTGCTGCAATCACACGATGTGCTCGACGAGAATCCCCGCTTCAAACAACAGGGGCTGACGCAGATGCGGGAACATGTGTTGCGCTTGCACATGCATCCTCACGGATAAGGAAGTCAACTTTGGTGGCTTACACTCCCCGCGCCTTGGGGTACTTCAAATTTAGTGCGCCGCATCTGTTTGGTATGTGAGCGTTAAAACATCCCGAGCAACGCAGTATCGCGACGGAATTTGGTTCTGTAGAGATGCCATTCATTCGGTTCTGCCCAACACGTTCTTCTCGCCATCGAGGCGCGCGATGATCACCGCACCGCAGGAGTCGCTGAACACATTCACCGCCGTACGGCACATGTCCAGCACGCGGTCTACCGCGAGGATGAGGCCGATCGCTTCCAGCGGCAGGCCGATGGCGGCGAGGATGATGGTGATGGCGACCAGGCTGGCGGACGGGATGGCCGCCACGCCGATGGAGGTTACCAGCGCCAGCAGCACGATGGTGAACTGCTGCACGAAACCCAGCTCGATACCGTAGGCTTGCGCGATGAACATCGCCGCCACGCATTCATATAGCGCGGTGCCATCCATGTTCACTGTCGCCCCCAGCGGCAGTACGAAGCTGCTGGTACGGTTGGATACGCCCGCATTCTTCTCCACGCACTCCATAGTCAGCGGCAGGGTGGCGGCGGACGAACTGGTGGAAAAGGCGGTGAGCAGAGCGGGGGCCATCGCGCGGTAATGGCGTAGCGGGTTCACCCGTCCCACGAAATAGAGCAGAGCAGGCAACACCAGCAGGAAATGCACAGCCAGACCGGCCAGCACACTGAAGAAGAACCAGGCCAGCGGCACGATGGCCGCGAAGCCGGTGCTCGCCACCACCTTCGCCACCAGTCCGAACACGCCCAACGGTGCGAACTTCATCACCCAGTCGGTGATCTTCATCATCACCTGGAACAGCCCGCTCCATAACTTGTACTGACTCTCGGCGTAAGGCTCCTCGATCTTGGTCATGAAGAAACCGAACAACAGACTGAAGAAGATCAACCCCAGCATCTGCCCGTCGGCGGCGGCGGCCACGATGTTGGTTGGTACCATGCGCAGGAAAATACCGACCAGATCACCCGCACCTTTGCCTTCCACATGGGCGACCACTTCGTCACTCACCTGCTCCATACCCAGTTGTTCTTTCGCGGGCTGGCCGTCGATGATGCCGGGCGTAGTCATATTCACGATGGTCAGGCCGACCAGAATCGCGAACAGACTGGTCGCCGCGTAATACCCCAATGTCTTCAATCCAAGCCGCCCGAACGCCCCGCCCGAGCCGATGCCCGCGATGCCGACGATGATGGACGACACCACCAGCGGCACGATCAACATCTTCAATGCGTTCAGGAATAGCGTGCCAATGAAGTCGAACACCGCGTAATAACGTATTCCGAACAGGGTCGCGTCAAGGCCGGTGAGCGAACCGGCGAGGGCGGCGAGAACGAGTGCAATCAGTATCTGCCAGTGCAGTTGAAGTCGGGCCATGCGTATTCCTTCCGGGGTGAGGTGCCGGTCGCATCGCGCGCATGGAGCGAGAGTAGCGCGGCCGAGGGTGGCAGGATTATACCTGCCACTCTTGCCGCACCAAGGATCAGGCGACGAAGCCTTTGGCGCGCAGTGTTTCGATGATCTCCGGGATGACGCCGGGATCGTCGATGGTCGAAGGCACCACATACTCCTGGCCGTTGACGATCTTGTTTATGGTTTTACGCAGTGTCTTGCCGGAGCGGGTCTTGGGCAGGCGCTTCAGAATCACTGTGTCCTTGTAGCAGGTGATAGCGCCGATGGCTTCACGCACGCGGGTGATCAATTCT
>JBAZFV010000088.1:0-7543 GCA_041653255.1 Sideroxydans sp.
TGCAGCGCCCGCCGGTAGCTGGCTTCGGCTTCCCCGATGCGCCCCATATCCTGCAGGGTCTTTCCGAGATTGGTGTGCACATCCGCCCCGTCCGGCACGATTCGCAGCGCCCGCCGGTAGCTGACCTCGGCCTCATTCAGGCGGCCACGCTCATGCAAGATGTTGCCCAGATTGTAATGTGTCACAGCATCGCCCGGTAGCAGCTCCGCCGCCTTGTGCAACGCCGCCAGACTATCCTTGCCCTGTATCTGAAGGGCTGCGCCCAATATCTTCCAGCCCAATCCGGAATCCGGGTAACGTCCAAGCAGTGAACGCGCCCTGCTTTCCAGCTCCGTGTATTGTCCGGCGTTGAACAAGGCGATCAACTGATTGAGTTCTGCCGGGCCCGGCGCTGTACTTCGTTCGGACCCATGCAGCGCGGCGGTATTAACCTGGCAACACTTTTTGAATTTTTTCCCGCTGCCGCAGGGGCAGGGGTCGTTTCTTCCCGGTTTCATGCTCAACATTCCTGGTTGGGTTCACCGCGTATTCTACCTTGCCATGCGGTCGGGACACCCAAGTGGCCGGGGTAAAAAAATAGGGGAGACCGAAGTCTCCCCTGTTTCATTTATCGCACTAGAACTTCTTGGGCAAACCGGCTTGTTTCAATACTGCGTTGGCAGTGTGACGGGACTTTATTTTGCTATCTACCGGAAAACGAATCTGTGTAATCGGACTGAACCAGATTTCGTGATCGCCCTTACCTGGCCGCTCAAAGCGGCAACCTGCTTGCAACAAAAGTGCCTTTAACTGTGCGGTAAAGCTCGCCGTCATTAAGCTACTTCCCGATACGCGACATCAAAGCGACGTAAAAACAATTCGAATGGAACATCACCGCCATCCGGATAACCATTGGCATCCAGCAACTCCGGAATGAGTATGCGCAGCTTTCCAACCAAGGCCTCTTCGGTAGCCGCCTCTGCAACCAAACCAGGAACGTCATCGCTGGTTGCGACCCAGACATTAGCATCCTCGTCCCATTCGGCTCGAATAAATAATGTTTTCATGACCACTCCAAAATAGGTTGTGCGTACAGTGTAACAAACTACCGTCCGCAACTGCGCAACCGAGAATGCATTGTTGCCGATAGATGCCACTGGCGCAATTTAATTACGCACAAAAAACAGGGGAGACCGAAGTCTCCCCTGTTCATCTTTCTGCAGTTTCGTGGATCGTCACCCGGCAAGCCAGATGGCTTTCCTTGATCCTGTCAACTTACCATGCTGCTTCCAGCATCAGTGTGAGCAGGTTCGTCACACTTGCTGGTGCATTGTAGGCGCTGCCGCTGTAGTTACTGTACACGGCGTGCAGTGCCACGTTCTGGTACAGGTCATACACAGCAGAGAAAGTCAGCGCATCGTCGCCATTGGTAGCTGCTGCGCCACCATTTTCAGCCTTGCGATAGGCAGCACCCAAGCTCAATGCGTGAGGAATCACGGTGAAATCCGCGCCGATGGTCGTAGCCTTACGATCCGTGACCCCCGCCGTGTTGTATGCGTTGCCAACGGTGAGATTTACCGGTGCTGTAGCGTACTGGAAGTACACACCAGTTTCCATGCCGGCCACTTCACCCTGTGCCTGGAAGTCGAGGAAAGTCTGCTCGGTACCACGTTCCACAGCACCGTTGTAGGACGAACCGCTCATATTGCCCACACCGGCCACGATTGCCCAGTCACCCACGGTCGGCGTTGCAGCGATACGAGCGTACGTGCTCTTCAGATCAGAGCCGCCGCCTTGGACTGTTGCAAAGCGTGTGACGTTGATGAAGCCCATGTCGTTTTGTGCCACAAATGCAATACCGGTCGCAGCGCCTGTGGCACCGGGAGCGTTGTACTGGATGGCTGATGTTTCTGCACGGTGTTCCGACCAACGGTTGGAACGCAATACGCCGCCGCTGGACAATTCATAGCCAAAGGCCGCGCCCAGTGCGTCTGTCTCGAACGGGATTACGGACAGCTTAGCTGCGCCCATATCGAATACGAAAGGCATTTTGAAACCGGCGGCAAAAGGACCGGACGGATCAATCATCTGTCCTTCGAGCAGGAAGCCGACGTTTTCTGCCACGCGACCACCCATCAACAGGGCGAATTCGTCAAAGAATTGCAGTTGCCCGCTTGCTACAGATTGTGGTGCGGTAGTACCAGCTCCGGCAGCGGCAACGCCGTTGTTCTTCTGATAGCGGAGCTTCATGACGATGGAAGCATTCAGCACAGCAGGAATCGACAGGTGCTCGCCTTCCACTTTTTCTTGTCCGCCGATCATGGTGTAGCCGCCAGCCTTGAAGGCGCGACCGAAACCGTTCAGGATCGGGAAGTGTTGTGCATGGCAAGCGGTACAAGCCATGCCGGTTTGACGGGCAAAAGCGGGAACAGCGGAAGCTTCTGGGGCGAAGGCGACTGCTGCCAGCACGCCTGCCAGTGAGAGAGCGACTTTCTTCATTAGATTTTCTCCTCGGTATATGGATATGGGAAACACTTTGGTAAGGCAAAAAGGCTTGCGCCCTCAAACCACCGGAACGCACGTTACCCAAACGGGTTATGGGGTGTCAAAGCGTTTGTCGGTGTTGTTGCAGATTTGCAACATATGGTTTTGCAGGCCGGGTTGTGGGTACCGCTGAGACTTCAACCCCTACAGCCACGACCTACCCTTGGCTGACCTTCCGTAGTTCGAAGCGCACTTCTCCGGGCCGATTGGCGGCGAGTTGCAAGTGCCATCCCTGCTGCCACGCCAAATGCAAGCGCGGCACATTCAGAAATCGGTGCAGTCTGGCGTAGCAAGCCTGCATCCAGCTCTTTGGCAGGTGCACAGACATTTGTGCGGTGGTTAAGTTAATGCCGCCGTGACCGCATCCGGTGCGCGCTTAATCACATTCAGCAATACCAATGCCGCACCTTGAGGCGAACGGTCTCCCCGCTCCCAATGGCGCAACGTTGCTACCGAGAACCCAAACCGTGCGGCGAATTGTTCTTGCGTCATGCCCATGCGGCGGCGTAAAGCAGAAACATCCACCTCCATCGGCGTGTAGGTTTTTACGGCAACCTTCTCGCCCTTAACGTGCGCTACGGCTTCGTTCAAACCACGCGCAATGCTGTCAAAAGTCGTTCCCATATATTTCACCTCCGTATCCATGCTTCAACCATAATATTCACCACCGCCATCTCTCCCGCAGTCGGCTGCTGTGCAGTAGCGTGCCGGGGTGCTGGTTTTAATCCGATCTACATCCTCCGCGCTTCCGCGTGAGGTGAGCCTGTCGGACTTAAGCCCGACCTGCACAGGTCGAAACGCACCTCTCCGGGCTGATTGGCGGCGAGTTGCAATTGCCATCCCTGCTGCTGCGCCCAGCGCGCGGCCTGGTACAACCCAACGCCGAGGCCGTCTTCGGAGGGGACGATGGTGTGCATCAAACTCTGAGTTTGCTGTGCGGGAACGGCGCTGCCGGTATCGGTCACGCTAAAGGTTTGCGCTTCGGCATCGAGGCTGACGATGATACGGATGCCCGGTTCGCGCAGACGTTTGTTGTCGGCATTTTCAATCAAATTATCGGCGACGCAGTCGAACAGCCCGGCCGGGACGGTTGCCGTACTTTCACCCTGCATTTGCCACTCGATTCCGCGGTGGCTGTTGCGTTCGCGCAGCCTGTGCCACCAGTCCGACAGCGGCATCTGTATTTCTTCCGCTAAGTCTTGCGGTGTCTTGAGTTTGCTCAACAGGGTTTCGATACGCTGGGTGAGTATGGGTAATTGTTGCTGCAGGATGGATTGCGCCTTGGCTGTTTCGTGCTGGGCAATGGAAGTCAGCGCGAATAGGGATTGCAGCATGTTCTTGAGGTCGTGCGTCAGGCGCGCGCCGGTTTCGTAGATGGCTTGCTGGCGAGTGATTTCCGCAAGCCGCCGTTCGCGCCGCTTGGCCTGATAGAAATAACCCAGCACGTTCACCAGCAGGCGCATGTGCAATAGCACGCCGGGCGCAACGGACGACCGCATGAACAGGGTGATGGCGAGATCCTGATCGGCGAGATCAACCCGGTGCAAACTGGAGACGCCCAGGCTGCCGCGCCCTTCCTCCGCAACCCAGGACAGGCCGGCGACCCACGGCATCTCGACGAAGTGGGCGCTGGCGCTTTGCAGGAACTCGTGCGGCGTGTGCTGCTGCTGCGCATCGTTGGCCAGTTGCTGCAACCAGCTTTCGAGCGGTGTGCCGATCGAAAGCACATATCGCGAGAACCCGGCCTGAAATCCACCGAATCCGGATTGCGGCCGCCACAGTGCGCCCAGAATGAATAAAGCCGTAGCCATGAAAGTCAAGGTGGCCAGCAAAGCTGTCAGATAGCCGACCTGTTTCAGCATCATTAAGGAGAGGCTGCCCAGTACCAGCACGACCACCAGCATGAACAACAGGACGACATAAAAGAAATCGACCGCTTGCACCGTCTGCCCCTGCTCGCGCTCCGTCGGCAGCAGCGCCATCAGCAGCAACAGCAGGGGTAAGCCGTAATCCATCAGGTCGTGGCTGACTGAGTGCAATTCGCTCAAAACGAACAGGTGCGGAGCGAGATAGAGCAGCAACACGGCCAGCAGATAGGACATCACCAGCAAGTAATAGGTGCGAACCCAGCGCGAGTAATAGGTGAAACTGCGCGCACCGACCAGCGCGAATAGACCCGCGATCCAAAATGCCAGCAACCAGCCATTCAGCCAGATCAGCAGCATCAGACTGCCCGCCAGAATCATCAGTACCCGCACACCGCTCAAGCTGGCTTCGCTGCGCCACAACGGCTGCCACACCAGAAAGAAGCCGAGGTGCATGAACAGCAGCGGGCGCGCCAGCGGATGCTCCAGCCCAAGCCACAAAGCGCCGTGCAAAGAGAACAAAAGGGCCAGCGATAACCAGCGACTGCTTCGTGGCCCGCGCAGGGAGTCGAGTGTCAACATTTCGTCATCATCCGTCGAATGTTCGTCAAATTTAGATTGCTATGGCTTTATGCCGCCCGTCTCGCACCAGCCAACTTTCCATTAATTACTTGACAAAGCAGGGTGTCTTATCGTTTCATCCCGGCGCGCCAGAACTGGCACGCCACTTGCTATGGTCTATAAAGCACGGAGCGGTCGATTGCCAATACAACAGCACAATGGCCACGACTAAAAAAATTATCCACTGGAGGAAACACCATGAAGCGTAACCAATCCGGCTTTACTTTAATCGAAATCGCCATCGTTCTGGTGATTATCGGCCTGCTGCTCGGCGGCGTACTGAAAGGTCAGGAACTGATCAATAGCGCGAGGGTGAAAAACATCGCGACCGACTTCAAGAACATCCCGGTGTATATCTACGGCTATCAGGACAAGTTCCGCTCCTTGCCGGGTGACGATATACAAGCTGCGAGCCATGTAGCAAATGCGGTCACCTGTGCTGCTGCAGCTAACAAATGTGCACTTGGCAACGGCATCATTGATGGTCCTTGGAATGCTGTAGATGCTACTAACGAATCCTTCCTCTTCTGGCAGCATGTTCGCTTGGCTGGTCTGGCTCCCGGCGCGACGGATACCACACAAGGTCAAGCCTATCTACCGGTCAATGCATCCGGCGGCATCATCGGCATCCAAAGTGGCACCACCACCGTAGCCAATTCTCCAGTTATAGATAGCGCAGGCGCTGCTATCCGTGGGTCCTACATCATTTGCTCCACAGGTATTCTTGGCAAGTTCGTCAAACAACTGGACATCCAGATGGATGACGGCAATACCGCCTCTGGCAGCATGATGGCTCTTTCTGGTACTACGCTAGGTACTTCTGCAACCGCCACAGCCAATATTGATGACGCAGCAAGCTACACCATCTGCATGGGTGTCTAATCAACATTAGTCGGGTTAAAACCTGACCCACAAAAAGCCCGCTGTTTTGCAGCGGGTTTTTTTCGATCTTTGAAATTTAAGGTGTTTGGTTTGCCTGTAGCGCCGGAACAAAACATCAACGCTCCGAAGTCGAGCGCCCTATCGTTAAGGTATGGAACCCCGAATACAAAGGATGACCAATTCCATTTGGCAGTAGCGGCTATATCGCCCTATACCGCTTTGACGGTCTGTCCGTCATTATTGTGGCACTGCGACATCAGAGAGAAGTTGGATACTGAACGCGGGATGACGGCGGAGGATTCCATCCCCTATCCTCTGGCTCACCCCTCGCGCAACCGCTTCTCCGCCGCTTCCAGCATCATTGGCTGCCCCAACAACAACAGCACGTCGCCGGCACGCAATTGCATGTCTGCTGAAGGCTGTCCGCCCAGCACGTTGTGGCGGCGCACACCGTTCACTTCGATATTGAGTTCTTCCAGACGCAGATCACCCAAGCGCCGACCCACGGCAGCATCGGCATTCTTTAACAGGATGCTGTGGAATCTGGGTTGCATGCTGTCCATTTCTGCGGCCTCCGCCTCGACTGCTTGCGCGGTGCGCAAATAGCCGCTGAACATGCTGTAGCGTTTGGCGCGCGCTTCCTGCACCCGGCGCACCACGCGACTCAGGGGGATACCCGCCATCAGCAGCGCCTGCGAGGCAAGCATGACGCTGCCTTCCAGCACTTCCGCCACGACTTCGGTGGCACCGGCTTTTTTCAGTATTTCGACATTGCTGTCGTCGGCGGTGCGCACGATAACGGGCAGGTCGGGACGGTCTTGCTGGACATGGCGCAATATCCGCAGCGCGGAGTGTTTGTCGTCGTAGGTGATGACCAGCGCCTTGGCGCGCATCAGCCCGGCCGCCTGCAAGACTTCATGCTTGGCGGCATCGCCATACACTACGCGCTCGCCGTTGGAGCTGGCTTCGTGCACGCGGCGCGAATCGAGATCGAGTGCGATGAAACTGACATCCTCATATTTCAGAAAGGCCGCCAGTGCCTGTCCGCTGCGCCCGTAGCCGCAGATGATGATGTGCTGTTTGCTGCCCATGCTTTTCACCGCGATCTGGTGCATCAGCATGGCACTGTTCATCCACTCTTCGGGCGAGATGCGGCGTACGATGGCCTCGGCGTGCTGGATGAGGAAGGGGGCGATGAGCATGGAAATCAGCATTGCGGCGAGGACGTTTTGCATCACGTCCTGCGGCAGTAACTGCGCGCCACCCGCAAGGGTCAGCAACACGAAACCGAATTCGCCTGCCTGCCCCAAGCCAAGGCCGGTGCGCAGGGCGGGGCCCCAATCCCCGGCGAAGGCGCGCACCAGCAAGGCGACCACCAGCGCCTTGAACGGGATCAGAATGAGCAGCAACGCGATGATCCAGTACCATCCGGCAACCAATGTGTGCAGGTCGAGCAGCATGCCGATGGTGACGAAGAACAGCCCGAGCAGGACATCGCGGAAGGGTTTGATATCTTCTTCCACCTGGTAGCGATATTCGGTCTCGGAAATGATCATGCCGGCGACGAAGGCGCCCAGCGCCATGGACAGCCCGCTTATTTCGGTAAGCCACGCCATGCCGAGGGTGAACAGCAGCACGTTGAGCATGAACAG
>JBAZFV010000089.1:0-7491 GCA_041653255.1 Sideroxydans sp.
GCAACATGGATCGTGCCAGTTCAAGCAGGCGCGTGTAGGTTCGTTCTGTCGCAGCCGCACCGTAAATGTCGCCGCGACTACGCTCGAATGCCTGCAAGCCATGCAGGCGTTTGCGCTCGACATCGGAACGGATGCGGATAGCGCCTATCTGCTCGATGACGTATTGCGCGAAAGTCGTCTTGCCCGACCCCGGCAGGCCGTGGGTGATGATCAGCACCGGATGCCTTTCATGCAAACAGCGCTGCGCCAGCGCCAGATAACCGCGGCAGGTGTGCCGTGCATCCCCCTTGGCACGCGCTGTGATCCCCGACTGACCGGAGCGGATGGCGCTGACCTTGGCGCGCACGGCCGCACGATAGGCCAGGTAGAAACGCAGTACAGCGATGCCCGCATAATCACCGGTCGCTCCCAGATAGCCGTTGAGAAAACGCCATGCGTAGTCCGGCCGCCCGTGATGCAGCAGGTCCATCATGGTGAAGGCTACCTCGCTCATCACGTCGAGCCAGCGCAGCGCAGGATTGAATTCGACGCCGTCGAACGGTACCGGCATGTCGTCGATGAGGGCGATGTTGCCCAGATGCAGATCGCCGTGGCATTCGCGCACAAAACCCTGTGCGCGGCGTGAAGTGATTACGGCGGAGCAGGCGGAGAATTCCTCTTCGGTCGCGTGCTGCAATGACGCGAGCAGTACCCGTTCTGCATCGTCATGCAACAAGGGGAGCATCTGTTCGAAATTCTGCAACGCGGCGGCGCGAATCGTGGCCGCGGTGCCGTAAGCCGCATCCACCACACCTGGCAATGCCGCATGGAAGCAGGCGACGGTGGCAGACAAGTGGTCGATGTGGCGCGGCAGCAGTTCGCCACGAAGCAAGCAACGATCCAGCAGCTGACCGGTCGGAAAACGGCGCATGCGCACCGCATATTCAAATACCGGTTCGGCGCCAAACACGGGGGCATCCGGACTGCCGCCGAAACTGACAACATCGAGATAGATACCGGGTGCAGTGCGCCGGTTGAGTCTGATTTCTTCGGCACAATAGTATTTGCGCGCCGCCTGTCTGGTGTAATCCAGGAAGCCGAGATCAACCGCTTTTTTGATCTTGTAGGCGAATTTTCCCGCCAGCAATATCCACGAAATATGTGTCTCGATCACGCGCACGCTGTGCGCAGCGTGCGGGTAACGCTGCGGTTGGTGGAGCGCGGCGATGAGCCGGCGTTGCGTGGCAATATCATGCATGTCGGGCTATTCGAAATCTCCCCACGCACTGCCGCGCGTGGAGCGTGTCTGCTCTTCGAGACGTCCTATCTCGCGCCGGTCACGCTTGGTCGGCCTGCCCTTGAACAGCGGCGGCGGCAAGGCCTTGTTCTGTTCAGCGATGACGGCGCGACGCTGTTTGCTTTCATCTGTTTCCCGATACAGTTTCTGTGCTTGTGCGGCCGGGCCGCGCTTGCCCGACAGGGCGAGTACTTCGACATCGAAGTGATATTGCCCGAGGCGAATGACCAGCCTGTCACCCGCACCGATAGTCTTTGCCGGTTTGATGCGTGCTTCATTCATCGTCACCCGGCCAGCTTCCACAGCATCAGCGGCAAGACTGCGCGTCTTGAAGAAGCGTGCGGCCCACAGCCATTTGTCGATACGAAGTTTTTCGGCGGGTTCGTTCATCTCGGTTCAGTTGAATTCAGGAATATCTGTCCGGGCACGGAAGTTGGTACAGTGGCGGAACCATCCTTGCATGCCGGCATCCGACCACACGGATTGTGTTGGAGTCGGGCATCCGCGTCAAACATCCTGCCAGCGCCGTTCATCCACTGGTCGGCAGATGGTTTAACAGCTTCACCTCCAATCTCTATAGAATCACCTCCACACCCAGCCAAATTGTCAGGCTCACAGAAAGGTAAAAGTTGAACGTGACTCTCCGCATACTGTTGTTGCTCGCACCGCTGGCGGGCTGCACCCTCGGCCCGGACTACGTGCGGCAAGACCCTGTCGTGCCCACGAGCTGGAGCGAGAGCGCCGGTATGCGTCTGGCCGGGCAGCACAAAGATATCTCGCAATGGTGGCAAAAATTGAACGACCCCGTCCTGACCGGACTGGTCGAAACCGCGTTGCGCAACAGCCCGGATATGCGCAGTGCCCGCGCCAAACTGGTCGAAGCGAGGGCGCGACTCAATCTGGCAGATGCCAACTTCATGCCAAAACTTAACGGTGCGCTGTCCGCCAGTCAGAGCAAGGGCAGCGCGGCCACCGGTTCCGGCGCGACCAGTGAATTATTCAATGCCGGGTTCGACGCGAGTTGGGAGTTGGACCTGTTCGGCGGGCTGCGCCGCGCCAACGAGGCGGCTGCGGCCGACGCCTCCGCCACGCTGGCGAATCTTTACAACACGCAGGTCTCGCTCGTGGCCGAAGTGGCGCTCAACTATGTGCAGTTACGCAGTTTGCAGAACCGTCTGGCGATTGCCCGCGACAACCTGGCTGCCCAGCGCGAAACGCTGCAAATCACCGAGTGGCGTGCCGAGGCCGGGCTGGTGACATCGATGGAAGTGGAGCAAGCGAACGGCAATCTGCAACAGACGCTTGCCGGCATTCCCGCACTCGGCACCAGCCTGACCCGAGCGGAGAATCGTCTGGCGGTGTTGCTGGGACAGTTCCCTGCCTCGCTGCATGCGCAATTGAGCGTGCCCGCTGCCTTGCCGCCGCTGCCGGATGAGATCGCCCTCAGCATTCCTGCCGACACTTTGCGCCAGCGTCCCGATGTGCGGGCGGCGGAGAGAAGATTGGCAGCAGAGACGGCGCGCATCGGTCAGGAGACAGCTGCGCGCTACCCGTCTTTCTCCCTGGGCGGCAGTCTGGGCTGGCGGGCGTTCACAGTCGGCGCAATCGGTGACAGCAACTCGTTGACGCGCTCATTCTCGGCCAGCCTTGCACAGACGATCTTTGACGGTGGGCGTCTGCGCAGTCGTGTCGATGCACAGAATGCGGTGCAGCAGCAGGCGCTCATTGCGTATGAACAGACGTTGCTGATCGCGCTGGAAGAGATGGAAAATGCGCTGGCCAGTTACGCCAACGGCCACGAACGCCGGGCCGCATTGCAGGAAGCAAAAATCTCTGCGCGCAATGCCGCACTTATGGCGCAGCAACGGTACGCGGGCGGCCTGATCGATTTCCAGAGTGTGCTCGACACCGACCGCACCCGACTTTCCAGCGATGATAGTCTGGCCAGCGCCGAACTGGATGAACTTTCTGCGCTGATCAGTCTGTACAAAGCGATGGGCGGTGGCTGGAACGAAGATGCCGCCCTGCCCGTTGCGCCAACCAATGAAGGTTCACAACCATGAACGATACCTCCAAAGCCAGCCAGAATCTGTTACTCGCCATCACCCGTACGCCAGGCGGCAGCCCACGCAAACGCGCAGTAATGATCGCGCTGATCGCAGTCGTCGTCCTGCTGGTCGGCTGGTGGTTATGGCCTAAATCGAATGGCACCAGCAATGGCGGTTATCTCACCGAGGAAGCTGCACTGGGTGATCTGGCGGTGACGGTGTCGGCTACCGGCAACCTGTATCCGACCAATCAGGTGGATGTCGGTAGCGAGTTGTCCGGCATCGTAGAGGCAGTGCTGGTGGATGAAAATGACAAGGTCAAACGCGGGCAGGTACTGGTTCGGCTCGACCTGTCCAAGCTGAATGATCAAGTGCTCAAGTCGCAGGCCGCCGTGCTGGCAGCCGAAGCGCAGGTGGCGCAGATGCAGGCCACCGTCAAGGAATCCCGCGCCACGCTGGGGCGCCTGCGCCAAGTTGCCAAATTGAGCGGTGGCAAGGTGCCGTCGCCGAGCGAACTGGAAGGTGCGGAGGCAGCGGTAGCGCGCGCCGAAGCTAACGAAGCCAATGCACGGGCCGCAGCGGCCCAGGCTTCCGCCACGCTGCGCTCGGATCAGACTAATCTGTCTAAAGCCTCGATCCGCTCACCCATTGATGGCATCGTGCTGACACGCTCGATCGAACCGGGGCAGACCGTGGCGGCATCCTTGCAAGCGCCCGTATTGTTCAACATCGCCGAAGACCTCTCGCGTATGCAGCTGCAAGTTGACGTGGACGAAGCGGACGTGAGCCAGGTCAAAAACGGACAGTCCGCCTACTTCATGGTCGATGCCTGGCCGGGACGCAAGTATCCGGCAGAAATATCCCGTGTCGGTTTCGGCGCACAGACCACCGACGGTGTGGTGACCTACAAGACGCTGTTGAATGTCTCCAACTCCGACCTGAGTCTGCGTCCCGGCATGACCGCCACCGCCGAGATATCCACCGCCAATTTGCATGATGTCCTGCTGGTGTCGAATCCAGCGTTGCGATTCACGCCCGTGATGACCCAGTCCTCATCCTCTGACGGCATTGTCGCCAGCCTGATGCCGCGTCGTCCGTCAGAAACAAAGCAAGTTAAAGAGACAAGCTCGGCAGGTAGCGCCACGCGCACCCTGTGGGTGTTGCAAGACAACAAGCCGACACCGGTCGAAGTCACCATCGGCCTCACCGACGGACGCCATACGCAGATCGTCAGCGGCGCGCTGCAAGCGGGCGCACGTGTCATCATCGGCATGCAGAAATCGGCAAAATGAGTGACGCCGAAATCACTGTCGAACCTGATGCACTAATTCAGCTGGCCGGTATCACCAAGACCTACGGCCACGGGCAGGCTGCACTCGAAGCCCTGCGCGGGATCGATCTGTCTATCCATCAGGGCGAGTTCGTCGCCATCATGGGGCCGAGCGGTTCCGGCAAATCGACCGCGATGAACATCCTCGGCTGTCTCGATACGCCGACCTCGGGTGCCTATCTGTTCGAAGGCGTGCATGTCGAACATCTGTCGCGCGACCAGCGCGCGCTGTTGCGGCGGCACTATCTCGGATTCGTGTTTCAGGGTTTCAACCTGCTGGCGCGTACCACGGCACAGGAGAACGTCGAGCTGCCGCTGCTTTATCGCGGCGAAACCGCCGAAGCACGGCACGAACTGGCGCTGGATGCGCTGCGGTCGGTCGGGCTGGAAGAATGGGCACATCACACCTCGTCCGAACTATCCGGCGGACAGCAGCAGCGGGTCGCCATCGCCCGCGCCATCGTGACCAATCCGAAGGTGCTGCTCGCCGATGAACCGACCGGCAACCTGGATTCCAAACGCGGCCACGAGATCATGGAACTGCTGGTCGGCATGAACCGCGAGCATGGCATTACCATCCTGATGGTGACACACGAACCGGATATCGCCGCCTACGCAAAACGCGCAGTCCATTTCATCGACGGCCAGATTGCGCACGATGCCTTGAACGGAAACGCGCCATGATGGGCTGGACCACATTGCTGCTGGCGCTGCGCGAGATTAGGCGCAACCTGATGCGCTCTTTCCTTACCGTCCTCGGCATCGTCATCGGTGTGGCCGCCGTGGTCACCATGGTGACACTGGGCAACGGCGCGACACAATCGGTGTCCGACCAGATCTCCAGCCTGGGCAGCAATCTGCTGATGTTGCGCCCCGGCCAGCGCATGGGCCACGGCAGTTCCGGCGCACCCCCCTTTAAGGCTGAAGACGCGGCCGCGATCAAGGCACAGGTCGGCGCACTCAAGGCGGTCGCGCCCAGCGTGAGCCGGACCACAGTGGTAGTGGTCGGCACCAGAAACTGGGCGACCTCCATCACCGGCAGCAACGAAGATTATTTTATTGCCGGCAACTGGACGCTGACCGAGGGTCGCCTCTTCAGCACCAACGAAGAGCGCGCCGGCAAAGCCGTGTGCGTCATCGGTGCCACCGTGCGCAAGGAAATGTTCGAAGCGCACAGCCCAGTGGGCGACACCATGCGCATCAAGCAATTCTCCTGCGAAGTGATCGGTGTGCTCGCGGCAAAAGGCCAGAGCGCGATGGGGCGCGACCAGGACGATACCGTGGTCATGCCGCTGCGCACGGTGCAGCGACGGCTGACCGGCAAGACGGACATCAGCACCATCCTGATCTCGATGATGGATGGCGCCTCGACCGAACAGGTGATCAACCAGATCACCGCGCTGATGCGCGAACGACGCAAACTGACGGATAACGAAGACGACAATTTCAGCGTGCAGGACACCAAGGAAATCGCCAAGGCACTCTCCGGCACGATCGGCACCATGACCACTCTGCTCGGCGCGGTAGCCGCCGTCAGCCTGCTGGTCGGCGGCATCGGGATCATGAACATCATGCTGGTGTCGGTGACAGAACGCACCCGCGAGATCGGCATCCGACTCGCCATTGGCGCGCTGGAAAGAGAAGTGCTGCTGCAGTTCCTCACCGAAGCGGTGGTGCTGTCCGCCTTCGGCGGTCTGGTCGGCCTGTTGTTGGCGACCGTCACCTGTTACGGTCTGGCATCCATGCTGGCACTGCCTCTCATCTTCAGCCCCGGCATCAACCTGATGGCCTTCGGCTTCTCGGCGGCTATCGGTGTGATCTTCGGCTATGTCCCGGCAAGACGGGCGGCGCAACTCGATCCGATCGACGCATTAAGACATGAGTGACTGTAATCGGACGAGATTGCGTGGAAGCACACTTGGTCTGTCCCGCTTGAGGGTAGGTAACTATTTCGTACGGAGGCCAGATGCTCCCGGCTGTAAAACTGCTCAACCAAAATTCAATGCCTTTATATCTTTCAGATGTGATTCTCAAACCTGATTCAATCTCAAGTATTGAGCCGATTGGACGCTTCCAGACAGAGAGTTAATCCTCAAGAGATGCCCTCTTAATTACCTCAATGAGAATGGCGCATTCTCAATAACCGGAAGAGATACAATCCATCCGAATATGAATCCAGCCGTCCATATTATAAATCGAACTGTGGAAGCAAGCTAGATGCGCCAACTTAAAATCATATTTCTTGCCTCATGTCTTGCTGTTTCGCATGGCGTTTGGGCCGCAGAAAATACGCCTTTGGCCACCGCAGCCGAAGCCAAGGGAAAAACGGATCGCACATCCGTACTCACTGCAGGAATCGACACCTCCGTCCTAACGCTTAAGGCTGAACATGAACAGTTCGTCAAAGCGGTTCGTGAGAAAGAAGTGGAAATCGAGAAGCTGAGTGAAAAACTTGATGCCGCTTCCGCATTGACTTCCAGTCGCGACCCAAAGGGGTTGAGTGAGGGGTATGCACTATCCAGTGCGATTTGGGAGTCCGCTGTCAACCATATTCTCTCCCTATTCTCCGATGTCCCATTGCAGTCTGAAACAAACCTCCCGGAATTAGTCGCCTTGCAAGCCTTTTCCTCTGATGAGGAACAGTCTCGCTACAAACAGTATTTGCATTCCCATCAAGAGGCAAAGAAACTCTTCCAGCAATTCGCATTAGAAAGAAATCAGCGCCTCGACAAGTTAAAGGCAAAGACTTTCAATCTATTGAGTGAGGCCGGAACCATCCGGGCTGACTTGCTTCAAGCGTGCGATCACCACGCCGGCTGCGATCGTCCTCGAGGATT
>JBAZFV010000090.1:0-7391 GCA_041653255.1 Sideroxydans sp.
GCACGAAGGAATTCACCCAGCGTAACGGTGAATTCACCGTCAACATTGCGCTGGTAGAGAACGGCAAACCTATCATGGGTGTGGTGTATGCACCCGTGTTGGACGTGTGCTACTACGGTGTGAGTGGAGAAGGCGCATTCGTGCAGCGTGGCAAATCACCCGCACAAGTGATCTCGGCGAGAACAGCGGTAGCAGACGAAAAGATCAAAGTCGTCGCCAGCCGTTCCCACAGCGATGCCCGCAGCCAAGCGCTACTCGACAAGTTGGGTGACCACGAATGCATCAGCATGGGTAGCTCACTCAAACTGTGCCTGGTGGCGGAAGGTGCTGCGCATTTCTACCCACGCCTCGGGCCGACCATGGAATGGGATACCGCAGCAGCGCACGCCGTGGTGAACGCGGCAGGCGGAGTGGTGCAAGATAGCCATGGTGAACCGCTGGTTTACAACAAACCCGATCTGCATAACCCAGAATTTTTTGTTCATGCCAAATCGGAGGCCCGGTTACCGGTGCTTATCCGAAATTTCCAACCATGAACATAACCCGCACCTTGCGATAGAAACAGCCGTTCCCGTGGGTCGGGCTTCAGTCACGCGTGTTGCCACATTTAGTCCGGTAGAGCTACAATGCTGCTACTTTTGTAGTAATTTTTATTTGGAGAGCGATGATGGGAATGCCGGTCAGGATCGATGATGCATTGTACGAGCAGGCGCGTACTGAAGCACTGGTTGAGCATCGCACTATTGCCGGGCAGATTGAATATTGGGCGACGGTCGGTCGAGCGTCACTTGATAATCCGGATTTACCAGTTAGTTTTGTGGCGGAAGCATTGGCTTCGATGCGCGAGCCGCGCGATCAGGCCACACCCTTTGTGCCACGCAGACGCAATGCATGACTTACGCTGTAGAACAGACGAGGCGATTTGCCCGTCAGTACAAAAAACTTCACGATAACGCTGCGTCTGATGTCAATGATGCGGTCGCACTTGTCACCGGTGAACCTTCCATAGGCGAACGGAAAAAAGGTGATCTTGCTGATTTGTTCGTATACAAATTCCGCAGTCAGGGACAGCTTTATCTTTTGGGTTATACCGTCGATGACAGTGTGCAATTGGTTTATCTGGAGGCCATCGGCCCGCACGAAAATTTCTATCGCGATTTGAAGAAATAACCCGGATGGCTGCAAAAGTGCAATGACATTCATCCCGTCATTGCGAGGAGGTCAAGCCGACGCGGCAATCCAGCCACTCCATCATCGGCATCCTCCGCATTCGTAAGCCGGGTTTGTGCGTGTGCTGTTGGGGCATCAACCCCTTACAGCCACGACCTACTCCTTGCGGGTGTAACACGACATGCCGGGCTGAAGCCCGATCTACGGTAAGACGATCTATTGACCTTTACTTAAATCACGACACACATGCCGTCATTCCGGCGCAGGCCGGAATCCAGCAAGACAAAAATGCCTTTTATTCAAAACCACTGGATACTGGCCTGCGCCGGTATGACGGCATAATATTATTTTGCGGGTGTTCGGAATTTCCGGTGGCTGGCTTTCGCACACAATCCAGCGCAATTCAGAATTTTTCATCCAGGCAAAGTAGCTTAAGCAGCCGAAAGCTAAATTGATATCGTGATATCATTTATCCAAATAAATGACAGGGGATTGATATGGCCCAAGTAATTGTTCGCAATATCGATGACGAAATCAAGGCAGGCTTAAAGAAACGCGCCAATCAACATGGGTGGAGCATGGAAGAGGAGGTGCGCCAAATACTGCGCCGCGCGGTTCACGAAAACCTGCCAGCCACCAAAAACTTGGGTAGTCGCATCGCTGCCCGTTTTGCCGGGGTGGGGCTGGAACAACCACTGCCCGAACTGAAAGGCCAGAACATCATGCCGATGGACTTTGACCGATGATTGTATTGGACACCAACGTCCTCTCCGCATTGATGCAGACACAACCTGACCCGGTCATCGTGGCTTGGCTCGACGATCAAGCTGCGGAATCCGTCTGGCTGAGCAGCATCACCGTATTTGAGGCGCGCTATGGCATTGCTTTGCTCGCGGATGGCCAGCGCAAACACGATTTGCAGAAAAGCTTTGAGCAACTGCTGCAAGACGACTTTGCGGGTCGCATACTCATGTTTGATCACAGTGCAGCCAACCATGCCGCCGAACTCGCGGCGCAGCGTAAAGCAAAGGGCAGGCCGGTGGACATGAGAGATACTTTCATTGCCGGGATCGTGCTGACCAAGCGAGCCACATTGGCAACGCGAAATTTGAAGCATTTTGACGACCTGTCTGCCTCTGTGATCAACCCGTGGGATGAGAATTAAGATGCGGCAATGCAGTCCCACATCGTCGGCAGCAGTGAGACGAATGGAGAAAGAAATCATGGATGATGATCTGCAAACCAGCGACGCAGTCCTGAAATAAGTTGACACTTTTTGCAATGACGAAAGGAGTGTCAAATGGAAGCAGGGGAAAGAAGGAGTCAATTTTCTGAATTAGCCAAAACAAAGTATTTTTCTCCGATGTGGCGCTTGACGTAGAGCAGGTCTTGGAATAAGAGAATGGGCTTGTCATGAATGCGGTGCCGTTCATGATCGCGACATCAATGCCGCAAAGAACATTCTCGCGCTCGGACTTGAGCGTCTAGCTGTAGGAATCCCCGTCCTTTAGGGCGGGGAGGAAGTCAAAGAAGCCCTGCGGCTGCATTACGAATGCGGGCGCACCCAACGAGAAATCTCCCACGCCATCGGCGCATCGCCCACGACGGTCGGCGAATAGGGGAGAGGAGCGCAGCCAGGGTCAGACTCTGAATTTGTCAGGTTCCCGCCCAGTCAATCCTTGGTTGCGAAACCCCTTCCGTTTTGTTAGGCCCCGTACCTTGGACGCACCCTCGACAATGTCGAATCCACCGTCTCAAAAAATGAGGGTTCTGATGGGGTTTGGCTTAAAGAAAACGGCGTAATCCGAAGCTGGGGAGACGCGGAATTTTGCAAGTTGAGATAAGCGCTACTCGCCAAAACATTGCTTCGCAGACGTGGGCGAAGTTGGCAAAATCGAGCCCGTGGTACGGTCGGGAAATTGGCGAGGATTTTGAGTGAGAAGAGTGTTACCCCTACAAAAAAAACAGCGTTACCTGTCGGGAAAAAGACGCGGAGTAACGTAAGGACGTGGTGGAAAAACACAAAATGATCGAATACACGCCGTTTGGTGCAGGCAAATGCGCTGGATGACAGATTCCCCTCACAAGGTCCGAGTAAGTATCCATCTATTTGATCAACTCGAGGTGGGGTGAAGTCGGAAAGCACACGCCTATGGAAATCGGCGTAATTTTTTTTGGTGAATGCTGAAAATGCCGACATCTGCGCTCCTGCGGGCTGGGCAAGTAGTTGGTCTGTAACCATGCGAAAACCACACATCCACACGACGCAATACACCTTGCTGCGGGCCGTGGATTTTGTGTTTACATCCGACAAGAAAATAGCTAGGATGTACGCGTACACACGCAGGGGTGTTTTTATGGCAATTACTAAAGTTTTTAAGAACGGGAACTCACAGGCGGTGCGTATTCCGGCTGAACTCGCTTATGAGCGTCACGACTTGGATGTTGAGATCGAACGTGTCGGCGATGAAATCAGGATACGCCCGTCGAGGCGTAGCCTTGGGCAGGTGCTGTCAAAATTTGCTCAATTCTCGGCAGGGTTTATGGATCAGGGGCGTGGTGGCAATCAAGAATCGGAGCGGGACGTACTGTGACATCTAAATTCATGCTCGATACAAACATGTGCATTTACCTCATGAAACACCAACCACAGGAGGTTGCCGCACGCTTTTCAGTCTGTGTCGTTGGGGAGGTGGTGATTTCAGCAATTACACTGGCAGAATTGGAGTATGGCGTGGTGTGCTCAGGTGACAAATCAGCGCAGAATCGGCGGGCACTTGATCTGTTGCTGGAAGATATTCCCGTTGCCCAGTTTGATGCCAAATCAGCAGGCGCATACGGAACGATCAGGCTGGCAACACGCGACAGAAAGCGTGATGCACTCGACAAATTGATCGCCGCTCACGCTGTGTCGCTTGATGTGGTACTTGTCACAAATAACGAAACTGATTTCCAGAATTATCCGGGATTGAAAATCGAAAACTGGGTGGCAAACCATTAAGTATCGCGCCTGAAAGAGAAATGAAAAGTCCGGATGTTGTAGGTCGCTTTGCGATATTCAGGAAAGTCCATCAGACGCCATCCCACAAACCGCGTATTGGAAGAGTGAGAGTCGAGGATGGAAAGCTGAGTCAGCCATGCGGCCAAGCGCAACCTGATACATCGGCTAATTGAAATATTTGGGGCGACCGGATGAAATAAATAAATGCCACCATCAGCTTTAACATCCTCCCCGCCCTCAGCCTGAGGCTGCCGCTTGCGCGGTAAGGTCGGGGAGGAAGTCAAAGCAGGAGATAATCTCATCGCATTGTGTATTCGACACCAAGCATGTAGAATCAACGCATCAAAACATCATTGCATCAAATTGAGGGTAACATGAGAACCACACTTGATATTGACGACACTGTATTGGCAGCAGCCAAAGAGTTGGCGAGAAGTCAGCGTCTTTCCACGGGGCAAGTCGTGTCTGATTTGCTTCGCAAAGCGATGACAGGCCAGGTGGGGCGCGGTGTTGAACCAGCAAACCCGATGGTGGTTAATCAAAATGCGGCTGGTTTTCGGCCATTTGCGGCCGGTCAGGCTATTGTCACGAATGATGCTGTTAATCGTTTGCGCGAATCTGAAGGAATCTGATGCGGGCTTTGTTGGATGTGAACATACTCATCGCATTGCTCGACGCCAGCCACATTCATCATCGTTTGGCGACGGAGTGGATTGAGAAGCACATCGACGCTGGATGGGCATCGTGCCCAATCACGCAGAATGGTTGTATTCGTATCATGTCACAGACGAGTTACCCCAATGCCATCCCCGCTGCGCAAGTGGCGGCGCGGCTGGCTGAAGCAACGCAACATCCGTCGCATCAGTTTTGGCCAGATGCCATCAGTCTGTTACAGCCGGATAGTTTGAAATGGGATGAAGTGTTGAGCTCGCGGCATGTAACCGATGCCTATCTGTTGGCACTTACCGTGCAGCAGGGCGGGCGGTTCGTGACTTTGGATCGAGGCGTGCCGATTGCTTCCGTAAGCGGAGCCACCGCAACCCATCTTGTAGTTTTATCGTGACCTTGACACCAAAACAAAACCTTGCCTCCAGCCCCACCTCTTCTGTATAGTCCGCCCACTTTTGAGCAACCAGCCTGACTGCCACACCACAATGAAACCAAGCGAACAAATCCACTTCCGCATCCTGCGCGCCATCGAAAGCCAGCCGGACATCACCCAGCGTGAACTGGCACAACAGCTTGGCGTCAGCAAAGGCAAAACCAACTACCTGATCGCCGCGCTCATCGAAAAAGGGCTCATCAAGATCGGGAATTTCCAGCGCGGAGAAGACAAGCTCGGCAAAATCGCCTACCTGCTCACCGCTGCAGGTATCAAGAACCGTGCCGCACTCACGCGTGCTTATCTCGCCCGCAAAGAAGCTGAATACAAAGCCCTCAAAGCCGAAATCCAGGCGCTACGCAAAATGGAAGACACCCTGCCGGAAGATATTGCATCGGCCGGCAGCGAACGGATTTAAAAATAATTGCGATGCCATTAGCCCACAACAGCCTATTACGATATGTTGAGCAAGAGTTGAATCATCTTGGCTACTAAACCTAAAGCCGCGCTTGTGAAAAAATATCAGAGCTGCCTTTACAGGCGCTGATTGGCGGGCGGATATTGTTGTTGCGCGAGATGCGCGTCATGCTGGACTCTGATCTGGCCGACCTTTATGGTGTGCAAACCAAAGTGCTGGTGCAAGCAGTCAAACGCAATATAGCGCGCTTCCCACAAGATTTTATGTTTCAACTAAATGCTGATGAATTTACTACTTTGAGGTCACAAACTGTGACCTCAAACACGGGACGTGGTGGACGACGTACGGCACCCTATGCATTTACCGAACAAGGCGTGGCAATGTTGTCATCAGTATTGGGAAGCACTCGCGCTATTGGCGTTAATATTGAAATCATGCGCACCTTCGTGCGCGTTTGTGAATTGGCTGCAACTCACCACGATCTAGCAAAGCGACTGGGCGAACTCGAAGAAAAAACCGGGCTGCTCTCAATGCAGCACGATAGCTTTAGCCGCAACACTCGTGTCCAGCTCAAACAAGTGTTTGATGCCCTGCGCGAACTGATGACGCCGTCCGAAACATCAAAACGCCCTATTGGTTTTGTAACACCACAAGACACAAAGAAGAATCAATAAACAGTCATTCCGGCGTAGGCCGGAATCCAGAATAATCAACTGAATATCCTTGAACCTCACATGACCACACAGCCACCAAAATCATCCAACACCGTCTGGCACCACGCCACCGTCACCCGCGCGCGTCGCGAAGCGCAGAATGGCCATCGCGGCGCCATCCTCTGGTTCACCGGCCTCTCCGGCGCGGGCAAATCCACTCTCGCCCATGCCGTCGAAGAAGAACTGCACCAAATGGGCTGCCGCACTTTTGTGCTGGATGGCGACAACGTGCGCCACGGCCTGTGCGGTGACCTCGGCTTTTCAAACGAAGCGCGTATCGAAAACATCCGCCGTGTCGGCGAGATCGCCAAACTTTTCATGGAAGCGGGCGTGATCGTCCTGACTGCTTTCATTTCACCTTTTCGCAGTGACCGTGAACGTGTGCGCGGCATGGTGGGTCATGGCGACTTCATGGAAATCTACTGTGATAGCTCTATCGAAGTATGTGAAACCCGTGACGTTAAGGGACTATACAAAAAAGCACGTGCGGGTCTGATTCCTGAATTCACCGGCATCACCTCCCCTTACGAAGTACCGGAAAATCCGGAGTTCACCGTGAATACCGGTGCGTCAGAACTTGCTGCCTGTGTCACGCAGGTACTCAAGGAAATTGAACATCGAGGAGTCATTGCTGCTGCACCGCAACGGAATTGATGAACGGATACTCACTGAGATGAAGATAATGAAGCTGATTCCAACAATCCTTTGCGGCGGCGCCGGTTCCAGACTGTGGCCCATCTCGCGCGAACTGCATCCCAAACCCTTTATTCGTTTGGCGGATGGGCAAAGCCTGCTACAGAAAGCTTGGCTGCGCGGAGCCGTGCTGGCTGATGTCGCCGAAACCATGACGGTCACCAACCGCGAACTCTTCTTCAAGACCGAAGATGAATACCGCGAAGTTGCCAATATCCCCGACAACAAGGTTCTCACCAACCGCTTCATCCTGGAGCCGTTTGGGCGCAACACCGCTCCCGCTATCGCCGCTGC
>JBAZFV010000091.1:0-7123 GCA_041653255.1 Sideroxydans sp.
CATGAATTTCTCATCACACAACCACGGTGCGATAAAACGCAAATCTGCCAGATGCTCGTCGCAACACTGCTGCAACAGTTGACCCCATTGTTTCAGCTCATGCCCCCTGCTTTCGAGGGAGATAGCAATCTTGTGCGCAAGGATTGCCACCCGTTCCAGCAGAACATAGCCCGCGCGCAGCGTGACAGGCGGACTCGCCAATTTCGCCTCAAGCTGCAACAGCGCCGCATTTTCCCCGGCCAGCCCCATGAGTATCTTCAGCGTGTCGAGCAATCCGGCAAATATCTGCGGTGTGTAGACCGGCTCGTCGCCCTGCTCCCTGAGTCCGGCGGCGAGCGTCAACAGATGTCCCGCCAGATTGCCGCTGTCCACGCTGGAAACATAAAGAGGATGCAGCGGTTGCAGCGTGCGCGTGTCATACCAGTTGTAAAAATGCCCGCGATGCCGTTCGAGCTTTTGCATGGTCCCGAAAGTGTCCTGTGTGCGCCGAATCAACCGCCCCACCGACAGGTAGCCCAAGTCGCGCGCGGCCAGATTGGCCAGCAATGACAGTCCAATATTCGTCGGTGATGTTCGCGTTGCGATCACCGGATTGGGGTCTTCCTGGAAATTGTCCGGCGGCAGCCAGTTTTCTTCTGCGGTGACAAAGGTGTCAAAAAAATGCCAGGTTTTACGGGCGCTGACGCGCAGAAAGTTCAGTTGCTCCGCGCTAAGATTTGCGGGAACCCGTTCGATAGGCCGACTGATCCACCATGCGATCCACGGCGAGACAATCCATAGACAAAGAACCGGAGAGGCCGTTGCCAGTAGCGTTGGCTGCATAATGGCGAGGAATGATGCCGATGTCAGCGCAGTCGCCGGGGCGACCCACATCCTGGCATAACAACTGGCGAGATCGTTACGCGAGATCAGTTCCGAATCGCTCGACGTTCTCCATTCCAGAAGACGCTTGTGCGTCACCAGCAAACGCAACAGCGTCCTGACGATCGCATCCATGCTGATGAAAGCATCGTAGGGTAGAAAGGCCAGCGTCAGAAACATCTGTCCTAATTGGCGGACGCCCGTATCGGCAACGCCGCGCAAATGCATGGGCCATGTCAGATCCGCCGGTTTGCGAAATGCGCTGCTCAACGCCAGTAATCCGGGAAAAGCAATGATGAAAATGACCAGCAACGGCCCCAGTCCGCCCAGTTGCGGGAAAAACAGCCATGAGCCGAGCAACAGCAGAATCAGGGCGACCGGCACCAGGCTGCGCCTGAGGTTGTCGAGTATCTTCCATTGGGACAGCACGGAAAGTGGATTGGCGATGCGGCCAGCCGCAGAACCGGGAACCCTGGGTAACAGCCATTGCGTGATCTGCCAATCGCCGCGTATCCAGCGGTGACGCCTGTCTACATCGACGTTATAGCGTGAAGGATATTCCTCAAAAAACTCCACATCACTTACCAGCGCGGAACGGGCATGACATGCTTCCAGCAGGTCATGGCTGAGGATGGTGTTTTCCGGGAAGCGATTGTGCATGGCACGCTCAAAGGCATCCACGTCGTAGATGCCCTTGCCAATATACGAACCTTCCTGAAACACATCCTGATATACGTCTGATACTTCACGCGTGTACGGATCGATGCCGGCATCGCTGGCAAAGATACGCACGAACCAGGACCGTCTTGCGCTCGGCAGACTTACCCCTACACGCGGTTGCAGGATGCTGTAACCGGTAGTGACGATGCCGCGCGTTTCATCGAACACCGGATGGTTCAAAGGATGGGCCATCGTCGCCACGAGCTGGCGGGCAGCATCTCGCGGTAACTGCGTATCTGTATCGAGCGTGATGACATACTTGATGGAAGACAAGATATCAGCCTCGCCCACGATCTCGGAAAAGCACTCGCGCGACCCGCCGCGCAGCAGTGCGTTGAACGCCATGAGCTTGCCACGCTTGCGTTCGTAACCCATCCATATACCTTCTGCGTCATTCCACAAACGCGGCCGGTGCAGCAGAAAGAACAGCGCATTCTTTCCGGCCGGATACTTCTGGTTCAGCATCTCGATCCCGGCTTTCGCCAGCTGTTGCAGCGCCTGATCACCGGGCATGATCTCTTCCGCCGCATCCTGAAAATCCGTCAGCAAAGCGAAATGCAGATGTTGATCACGGTTCGAGAGATGATGTATCTCCAATGTCTCGATGAGACGATCAACACTGGCCAAGTTGGTCAGCATGGTTGGAACGACCACCATGGTGCGGCAAGCGGGGACGATGCCGGAAGAATAATCCAGCCGTGGTAACAGACAGGGTTTAACCAGCAGGGTGGACAGCCAATTCATCAGCGCCACGGCCAGTTGGCTGGTGCAAAGGAGTGCCACAAAAACGAGAAAGGCCAGCTCCCATCCCGGCAAGAACACTATCTCTGCCTGCCACACGAACAGGGATGTCGCGAGTAAGGTCGTGGTCACGATGCCGCCCGCATAATAGGTGAGTGGAAAACGACGGATGCCACGTTCGATGACTGTACGCCAAGGCCACTGTACATGCGACATGCGCCAAAGCATCGATTGGCCTTTGTCGACCAGATAGAACCCCACATGCGCAGTCCGTTCATGCCCACCTTTTTCAAGTGCGCTGTCAGCGGCAAGCTGCACGGCCTTTAGCGCGACCTCCGCTTCCGCTAACGCGCTGTGGCGTGAGATGGATTCCACTGAATGGCGGTAGCGGTCGCGTGTCGAAAAATCCATCTTGCTGTAAACGTCTGCTGGATCAGTACGCAAAATTTTCTCGACCAGACTCAGGGACTCCACGAATACCTTCCAGTCCATGGCGCTGAGTAAACGGAGACTGGCGATGCTGTGACTGACGGAAACACGGTCTGCTGCCTGATTTTGGCTTTCTTGCTGAACCAGATGCTCAACGGTTGAACCTTGCTCAATGACGCGCTGTTCGAGCCAACTGCGTGCGAGATACAAGGCCGGACTTTGCCGCGACAAGCGCTGACTGAATTCCGCCACGAAAGAACTGGTCAGTGGCATATCCGATTTAGCCATGTCGGCCACCACAATGACGAGATGAGACGGGTTCTTCTCCGCCATACCCTGCAAACGATCCATCCACACAGTCGCCAGATCGCTATCCGCACGGGCAACAGTCAGGTGGCTGGCGACGCGCTGAAGATTTTCAATCAAACCAAGTCGCAACATGATGGGAATGGCCCACAGCTCGCCCAGTTGCAGGGATTCCACCGTTTGGTAAGCGGCTATGAAGGCAACGAGCGGCTCCGAGTCAATCTGTGCGTCCACATGCGAGATCAATTCATGCACGATGTCGTAAACGCGCGGAAGCCCGGTGGAAGGGCCATTCAAGAGGCGAGGCAACCCCCGGCTATAGCCACGGGGCAGATGCCGCCTGGCGATCTGAATCTGTTCTTCGATCAGATAGAAGTTATCCAGCAACCATTCTGCAGCGGGCGTGACACGCTTCCCCGCGCTGATGTCGAGCGTCGACTGATTGAAGTCTCTTAAGATTCCCTCGTTCTGGACGAGTCTGTCCAACAGACCGTTTGAACCCCTCCGGGTGACGACCTGATGAAATTCAGCAAGCGCCTTCGCATGCCGGGTCAATTGCTCAATGCTGAATAATTCCGAGCGCAAAGGAGCCGCGCCCGCGTCCGTGCCCAAGTCTGTTTTTCTGTTTAGCCAAGTTTGCATGCGCATGGGATGTATCTGCATTTTTTTGATTTAACGAGTTTCATGGATGACGCATGCGTCACTTTATCGGCCGAACTAAAGACGGCTTCTTGCAGTGACCAGGGAAATTATTGCGACGGCAATTTTCATGTTGCCTCCGGCATCCCTAATTCAATGAGGTAAACCCCCGTCTATGCTGGGGGACTCACCAAGGCTTGACCTTTACGACGGGTGGAGTGATTCTTTGAGTCATGGCCAAAAGACGAAAGAAATTCACAAGTGAGAGAACGCCAGAGCCTCGCTCAGATGTCTGACACATATACATGTGTGTTTGAGCATAATGACCTCCTAGAACGAGTGATCGGTATCAGCATGTTCAATCGAGCATGCTGTCGTCATATTGAAGTAGGATTCAGCAGGGCCGCTGTCAGAGACCGGAGAAAATTATGAGCAACCAACCATGGAAATAATTGTCCGCTGCATGCGGGATGTTGTATGTGCGTTGGCGAACGCAAAGAGAACAGACCCCGAAACACTATACACCTTTCAGCCTAAAACTAGGCCACTAAGGAGATGTCATGAGCAACAAGCTAAGCAGTGTCCCCACCACGGCGGCAATCTTGAGTGCATTGATGGCGAGGAGACTTGGATGAAACAGATCATTCTTTGCTCACACCACGCACGCCGTGCTTGCGCATGAATCGGCGGTCTATCCAGTTCTTCCATCGCCATACCCAGTCTCCTTGTGCACTGAACGCGCCCCATGAGGCGATGGCGTGCTTGCTGCCGGTCGCCAGCAGATAGAGAGATTTTCTGCGCGGATGATAGGTCTGCAGGGCTTGCCCGCTCAAACTTGCCAGCAGATTGTGCGCGAGTACCGGCCCGGCGAACACCGCATGCACACCGGATCGCGCCATCACTATGTCGTTGCGCGTGCACACGTCACCGGCGGCGAACACGTGCGCATGCGACAGGCTACGGTGATGCGCATCCACCAGCACATAGCCACGCTCGTCACGCGCCAGATCGGTTTGCGCCAGCCACGCGGGGGCGCGCGCGCCGGTTGCGCCGATGATGCAGTCGGCGGCGATGTGTTCGCCTGTCGCCAGTTGCAGCCCCTGCTCGTCTGCGATGGCTTGTGCCTGATGGTTTGTAATGCCACGTTGCTGCAAAAATCTGCTGACACGGCGTTTGACACCTTCCGCGTGACCGGGCAACAGGCCGTGCGCGGAGGATACCAGCACCACTGTTGCGTCGACGCCGCGAGAGGCGAAGGCATGTTGTGCCGCAAATACCAATTCAACACCTGCCGCTCCGCCACCAATGATCGCCAGCCGATAGCCTTTTTTCTGGGCAGCGTCTTCGATGATCCCGGGCCAGCGGCGGATAAACTCTGTCAGCGGCTTGACCGGCAACAGGCGTTCTCCTGCCGCTTGCAACAGCGAGGTGTCGACATCGCTGCCGACATCAAGCGATAAGGCGTCGTATTCAAGTTGCGAGCCATCGGCCAGTGTTACGCGTTGTTGTTCGGCCTGGATCGCTGCCACCTGCCCCGCCAGCAAGCGCACCTTCGCGGCGGCGGCCAGAGGTCGCAGATCGATGCGGCATTCGTCCAACGCATACAGCCCCGCCATCCAGCCCGGCAACATGCCGGAATAGATCTGATACGGCGATGGCGTGACCAGTATGGTTTCGATGTCGGTTTCGCACACGGATAGTGCGCGCAGCACGCTCAATTGCGCATGCCCGCCCCCCGCCAGCAGTAGGCGTTGTTTTATGTGTGCCATTTATTGACCCGTGTCGTAGCGGGCATTTAGACCACCGTTTTAGTTGTCCGGATGCGGAAGTGTATTACATCGAGTAGCTGTGTGATGTGTGGCATATATCCACGCCCGGCGGCTTTCAATTAAAGTAATCATGGCGGGATGCGCCCCGTCTTGTATTACATCGTCTTGTAAGGAATGTACTGTATCAATCGACCAATGCTTACCGTATGGATCGATGGTCGATCCAACAAAGATATTCAAGGAGTGCACCATGCCAAAAGCCATCTGGAACAATCAGATCATCGCGGAAGCCCCAAGCAACGAGATCCATCGTGTGGAGGGTAACGTCTACTTCCCGCTGTCAGCTGTAAAGAAGAAGTTCCTAAAGCCCAGCGAAACACATTCGCATTGCGTGTGGAAAGGCGAGGCCAGTTATTACAGCATAGAGGTTGACGGAAAGGTGAATGAGGATGCAGCATGGTACTACCCCGAGCCGTCGACGATGGCGGCCCGCATCAAGGATCACGTCGCGTTCTGGCACGGCGTCAAGGTAGAGGGCTGACGATACAATGGATAAACTGATCGAGCGTTACCGCACGGTACGTGCGCGTTCCGAAGCGTTGTGCGCACCGCTTGAGGTCGAGGATTATTGCATTCAGGCGATGGAAAGTGTGAGTCCGCCCAAGTGGCATCTGGCGCATGTCACTTGGTTCTTCGAGATATTCATCCTCGTGCCATATGCGAAGCATTACTGCATGCTGCGAGAAGAATATGCGCACCTGTTCAACTCCTATTACGAGACGGCGGGTACTTTCTTTCCGCGTCCGCAGCGCGGCATGCTGTCGCGTCCGACAGTGGAAGAGGTATATCACTATCGTCGCCATGTTGATGCGGCGCTGCTCGATCTGCTGGCGAGCCCACCTGCGCAACACGCTGCCGATATCTGGCAGCGCCTTCGACTGGGGCTGGAACACGAGATCCAGCATCAGGAATTGCTGTTGATGGATACGTGCTACAACTTCTCCATCAACCCGCTACACCCTGCCTATCACAAGATCGAACTGCCACCTGCCGCACCCGCTGTCACAATGGGCTGGCAGGAGTTTCCCGCGGGCATCATCGAGATCGGCCATGACGGCGACGCATTCGCCTATGACAATGAACGCCCACGGCACAAGGTCTATGTGCAGGATTTTCGTCTCGCCACACGGCTGGTCAGCAATGCGGAATATCTGGCCTTCATCGAAGATGGCAGTTATGACCGTGTCGACCTGTGGCTGTCCGACGCCTGGCGCACGCTGCAAGAACAGAACTGGCAAGCACCCCTGTACTGGTTCAAGCAAGACCGCGACTGGATGCACTTCGATCTGACGGGTGCGCATGCCTTGCGTCTTGAGGAACCCGTTGCACATCTGAGTTATTACGAGGCGGATGCCTATGCGCGCTGGGCAGGCAAGCGTCTGCCGACCGAAGCGGAATGGGAGCATGCAGCCAGCACACAAACCATCGCGGGCAACTTCCTCAATAACGGTTTGTATGTGCCGCAGCCCGCACAACAAACAGGCATGAGCCAGATGTTCGGCGACCTGTGGGAGTGGACACAGAGCGCCTATCTGCCCTATCCCGGTTTCAAACCGCTACCCGGCACACTGGGCGAATACAACGGAAAGTTCATGAGC
>JBAZFV010000092.1:0-7098 GCA_041653255.1 Sideroxydans sp.
AGCTTTCCTAAAGTCCGAATATCGATCACATCTGGACCCAATGTTCCCGACAGAATGGGAAACTCGATACTGCGACCATCATCCATAGTCAGTGTTGCCACACGCTTGCTTTCCATATTCATCCCCGCCTTAATCAAACTTCCTGTAGATATTCCAATACAGCACGCTGCTGTGGATATATCGGCTCCTTGTTACCCGCAATCAAATCCCAGAACTCGGTATCCGGCAAATCAAGCAATTCATCAAAAGCCTGACGCTGTGCTTCGTCCAATGCCAAATAATGCTTATCGATGAAACGACCCAGCACGATATCGAGCTCCAATAACCCGCGCCGACAACGCCAGCGCACACGCTGCAGGTAGACGGGACCTGGAGTACCGGGTGCAGGATACAGGCCGCAGGATTCAGGATGAGAAGCCACCCCCCCCGCTGCCACATCCTGCATCCCGTATCCTGAATCCTGGTTTTTCATACCATTCTCTTGACCATCATATCCTTGATCTTGCCGATGGCCTCCGTTGGATTCAAATCCTTCGGACAGACATCAACGCAATTCATGATGCTGTGGCAGCGAAACAAGCGATATGGGTCTTCCAGGTTATCCAGGCGCTCGGCAGTTGCCTGATCGCGCGTATCTGCAAGAAAACGGTAAGCCTGCAACAGACCGGAGGGGCCGACAAATTTATCCGGATTCCACCAGAACGACGGGCAAGCCGTGGTGCAGCAACCGCACAGGATGCATTCGTACAGCCCGTCCAGTTCCGCCCTATCCTTGGGTGACTGCAAACGTTCCGTCTCCGGCGGAGGATCATTGTTGATGAGATACGGTTTGATCGAATGATACTGTTTAAAGAACTGCGTCATATCCACGATCAGGTCGCGAATCACCGGCAAGCCCGGCAGCGGGCGGATCTCAATCGGTTGCTTCAGCGAAGACAGGGGTGTGATGCAGGCCAGGCCATTGCGCCCATTTATATTCATGGCATCCGACCCGCATACGCCTTCGCGGCAGGATTTGCGGAAACCGATACTGTCATCCTGCTGCCGTAGCAGCATCAACGCATCCAGCAGCATGGCATCCCCCGCCTGCAGGTCGAGGTCATAATCCTGCATATAGGGAGCCGTGTCAGCCTCAGGGTTGTAACGGTAGATTCTGAATTTCATCTCATAGCTCCTAGTACACGCGCGCCTTGAGCGGGAACGAGTCCACCGTCAACGGTTTCAGCCGCACCGGCTTGTAGTCGAGACGATGGCCTTCGCTGTAGTACAAAGAATGCTTGAGCCAGTTCTTGTCGTCACGCTCCGGGAAGTCCGCCCGTGCATGGGCGCCACGGCTTTCCTTGCGTGCCTCGGCGGCGGTCATGGTGGCTTGTGCAACCTCGATAAGATTATCGAGCTCCAGCGCCTCGACCCGCGCGGTGTTGAAGACCTTGCTCTTGTCTGTAATCTCGGTGCTGCGCGCACGCTCCGCAACTTCACGAATCTTGCTCACGCCTTCCGCCATCAAGTCGGGAAAACGGAACACACCGCAATGGGTCTGCATTATCTGCCTCATCGCATCGTACACATCGGTGACACGCTCACCATTTTTCTGACTTTCCAGTCGCGCCAGCCGTGCCAGCGGCCTGTCCGCCGCGTCAACTGGCAACGGCTTTGGATTGGGATTCTGCTTGAGGTCTTCAATGATCCGGCGTGCAGCAGAACGCCCGAACACGATCAGATCAAGCAGCGAGTTACAACCGAGACGATTCGCACCATGCACTGATACGCAAGCACATTCGCCTACTGCATAAAAGCCCTGCACCACGTCTTCCGGTGCGGTACCGTGCGGCGCAACGACCTGACCGTGATAGTTGGTCGGAATACCGCCCATCATGTAGTGTGCGGTAGGCACCACCGGGATCGGTGCCTTGGCCGGATCGACATGCGCAAACTTGAGGGCGATGTCGCGGATGCCAGGCAGGCGATGGCGGATCACTTCATCGCCCAGGTGATCCAGCTTGAGCAGGATATGGTCAGCCTTGGGCCCACAGCCGCGACCCTCTTTGATCTCCGTCGCCATCGCGCGCGAAACCACATCGCGGCTGGCCAGGTCTTTGGCGGAGGGTGCATAGCGCGGCATGAAACGTTCACCATCCTTGTTCACCAGATAGCCGCCCTCGCCTCGCACGCCTTCGGTGATAAGCACTCCCGCACCGTACACGCCGGTCGGATGGAACTGGAAGAACTCCATGTCTTCCAGCGGGATACCTGCACGTGCCGCCATGCCGAGGCCGTCGCCGGTATTGATGTAGGCATTGGTGCTGGCTTGAAAGATACGGCCTGCACCACCGGTAGCGAACAGCGTCGCCCGCGCCTGCAGGATCATCACCTCGGATGTCTCTATCTCCATCGCCACCACACCCAGCACATCGCCGTCCTCGTCGCGGATCAGATCAAGCGCCATCCATTCAACGAAGAAGTTGGTGTTGGCCTTTACGTTCTGCTGGTACAGGGTATGCAGCAATGCATGCCCGGTGCGGTCGGCCGCAGCACAGGCGCGCGGTACGGGATTCTTGCCATAATCCTGCATATGCCCGCCGAACGGACGCTGGTATATCTTTCCGCTGTCCAACCGGTCAAAGGGCATGCCAAAGTGTTCGAGTTCGTACACCACTTCCGGTGCTGCACGGCACATATATTCGATAGCATCCTGATCACCGAGGTAGTCCGATCCTTTCACGGTGTCGTACATGTGCCAGTGCCAGTTGTCTTCATCAACATTGCCAAGCGAGGCTGCAATACCTCCCTGTGCAGCCACTGTATGCGACCGGGTCGGGAAGACCTTGGACAATACAGCGACTTTCAGCCCCGCTTCGGAAAGGGTCAACGCCGCACGCATTCCGGCACCTCCGGCGCCCACCACAACCACATCAAACGTTCTTTTACTGATAGCCATTTAGAGTCCCCACAGAATTTGCGCTGACCAGATCGTATAAAGCAGCAGCGCAAGAATCACCAATACATGGATCAGCAAACGAATACCTGCCGGTTTCACGTAATCCATCACGATGTCACGCATCCCGATCCATACGTGGTAGAACACGCTCAATAAAAATAACAGGGAGAACGTACGCATGATATTGCCGGAAAAAAGATCGATCCAGATGTCGTAGCCGAAAGACCTCTGCCACAACAACAAACCGGCGATAACGAGCAAATAAAGCGCCATCACAACGGCTGTAACACGCTGGATCAGCCAGTCGCGCAGACCAAAATGTGCACCGGTGACGATACGATTCACCATAATTTAACTCCCACCACGACGGTCAACAGCAAACTTACGGCCAGCACCCACTTGCTGCTGGTACGGGCGCCCGCCAGTCCATGCAACAAGTGCAAGTCGAGAGCAAGATAGCGCAACCCTGCACAGAAATGATGCAGCAATGCCCAAGTCATACCGAGCACGAAAATCTTGGCAAGTGGATGCGCAAGGTATTCAGTAAGAGAGGTATAAGTCTCGATCGAGCGCAGACTCTGATCGAATGCAGCCAACAACAAGGGCAAGGCCAGAAAAAGCAATGCGCCGGAAGCGCGATGGAGGATGGAAACAAACCCGGGGAGAGGCAACTTGATTCTGATTAAGTCGAGATGTTTGGGACGTGGCTTGCTTATCACTTTAATTTTCTCCCATCGAAATCGAATGACGCAATCCTACACCTCGGCATGGTATGTGAAAAGCGGAAGGAATATGATGCGGGCATAATTTAATAATGACGCGTTGCGTTTCCAATGCTTCTTGCCGCTATACTCTTTGCGCCATACTTCTTCTTGATAATTTCAAAGTGAGGACAATATGAAAGCACCTATTCGAGTGGCCATCACGGGCGCGGCAGGACAGATCGGTTACAACATGCTATTTCGTATTGCCAGCGGCGACATGCTGGGGCGTGAGCAGCCGATCATCCTGCAATTGCTGGATATTCCCCCGGCGCAGCAGGTCTTGCGCGGGGTAGCGATGGAATTGGAAGATTGCGTGTTCCCGATGTTGCAACAAGTCATCACCACCGACGATCCGCGTGTTGCTTTCCGTGATGCAGAGGTGGCCATCCTGGTCGGTGCACGGCCGCGCGGCAAAGGCATGGAACGCAAAGATCTGCTGCAAGCCAACGGTGCGATCTTCTCCGAACAAGGCCGCATCCTGAACGAGGTCGCCGCACGCGACGTTAAAGTATTGGTAGTCGGCAACCCGGCAAATACCAATGCGCTCATCTGCATGAAGAACGCACCCGACCTCGACCCGCGCAATTTCACCGCCATGATGCGTCTCGACCATAACCGTGCCATCGCGCAGGTTGCGCTGAAGCTGTTCCAACCAATCCAGGACATCAAGAAAATGGTGGTGTGGGGCAACCATTCCGGTACGCAATATCCCGACCTTTCGCACTGTGAAATTCGTGGACGCAAGGTGCTGGAAGTGCTGCAGGACCATGACTGGATCGAAAACGCATTTATCCCGACCGTACAGAAGCGCGGTGCTGCGGTGATCGAAGCGCGTGGTTTGAGCAGTGCGGCGAGCGCGGCAAACTCCGCCATCGCGCACGTGCACGACTGGCTGTTGCGCTCGCACCACAACGACTGGGTCACCATGAGCATCCCGTCGGACGGCAGCTATGACATCCCGGAAGGCGTGATGTATGGCTTCCCGGTCACCTGCCGCAACGGCCACTACACCATCGTGCCCGGCTTGCACATCAGCGAAACGGGGCGCAAACACATGCGTGAGAGTTATCAGGAACTCCTGAGCGAACGGGAGATGGTGAAGCACCTGTTGGGTTAGATTTCCCGACGGCGAGCTTGATTTATCCAAGCCACCCCTCATATCGGCGACATACATTACGGGAGCGCATCATGTCCGCCAACCGTCCACCTGCCGTTGCCGGTTCTTTCTACCCCGCCGATCCCAGGCGGCTGTCGCTTGACCTGTTTCATTTTCTGAATGATGCGAAACCTGCCCGTTTCCCCCACTCCAGCCCCCTCCCGGAGAAAGAGGGGGCGAACGAATCGCTGCGCGAATTTCGTGTTAAGGCACTGATCGTACCGCACGCCGGTTATATGTATTCCGGCGCCATCGCGGCCTCCGCCTATGCCGCCTTGCGCCCAGATGGGGCGCGTATCCGGCGCGTGGTGTTACTGGGGCCAACACACCGGGTCGCAGTACATGGTCTGGCACTGCCTGCAGCCACGACTTTCAGCACCCCGCTGGGTGAAATCAAATTGGATACAGACGCGATGCGCGAGCTGGTGCACTTGCCGCAGGTGGTGGTGAGCGACGTAGTGCATGCACAGGAGCACTCGCTCGAGGTACAGCTACCCTTCCTGCAAACCGTGTTGCAGGATTTCATCCTGCTGCCGCTGGCCGTGGGTGATGCCAGCACTGAAGAAGTCACCGCGGTACTGGAAGCAGTCTGGGGCGGGCCGGAAACGTTGATCGTCATCAGCTCCGATTTGTCGCACTATTTGCCAGCCGAAATCGCGCAACTGATCGACCGCAAGACAGCCGACGAGATTCTCCGTTTGCGCCCCGTTCCTTCGCATCAGCATGCCTGCGGCGCGACACCGGTCAACGGCCTGCTTGCAGCAGCGCGCAAGCATCATTTGCATCCGCACCTGCTCGACCTGCGCAACTCCGGCGACACCGCCGGGTCACATGACAGTGTAGTGGGCTATGCCGCATTTGCCTTTACCGAAGAGGTGGGTCATGCCTGATAACGGAAAGGTACTGCTGCAACTGGCCCGCGCCGCGATCGCGCAACGCCTAGGCATGGCGACCGACTTGCCGCCGCGCAGCGACTGGATGGACAAACCCGGCGCGTGTTTCGTGACACTGAAAACGCACGGCCGGTTGCGCGGCTGCATCGGTTCGCTTGAAGCACGTCAGGCGCTGTATGACGACGTGGCACATAACGCCATAGCCGCCGCGTTGCGCGATCCGCGTTTTCCGCCGCTGGCAATGGGCGAACTAGACGACATCGAAGTCGAAGTCTCGCTGCTGTCCACAGCCACACCGATGGATTGCTTTGACGAACACGATGCGCTGGCGCAACTGCGCCCCGGCGTGGATGGCGTCATCCTGGAATACGGCGCACATCGCGCCACTTTTCTGCCGCAAGTGTGGGAAGACCTGCCGCAACCGCAACATTTCCTCACCCACCTGAAACACAAGGCGGGGCTACCGGAAGATTTCTGGTCGGACGACATCCGATTGTCGCGCTACACCGTACAAAAATTCAAAGAGGGCGAATGAGATGGACGAGCCCATCGGCATCGAGGAACGCTACCCGGCCCGCTACTGGCACAAGCTGGATGACGGCCGCATCCAATGTGACCTGTGCCCGCGCGACTGCAAATTGAATGAGGGCCAGCGCGGTGCCTGTTTCGTGCGCGGCCGCATCAACGACGAAATGGTGCTGACCACTTACGGACGCAGTTCCGGCTTTTGCGTCGATCCGATCGAAAAGAAACCGCTCAACCATTTCTATCCCGGCAGCAGCATCCTGTCATTCGGCACTGCTGGCTGCAACCTTGCCTGCAAGTTTTGCCAGAACTGGGATATCTCCAAGGCGCGCAGCTTCGACAAACTGGCCGATCAAGCCACGCCGCAAGCCATCGCCCGCACTGCACTCGAACTCGGCTGCAAGAGTGTGGCCTTCACCTACAACGATCCGGTGATCTTCGCCGAATATGCGATGGATGTAGCCGATGCCTGCCACGGGGTCGGGGTGAAGACGGTGGCAGTGACTGCGGGCTACATCCACGATGCGCCGCGGCGCGAATTTTTCGCCCGCATGGATGCGGCGAATGTGGATATAAAGGCATTCACAGACGAGTTCTACTTCAAGCAGACCGGCGCGCACCTGCAACCGATCCTGGAGACACTGCAATATCTGTGCAAAGAAACGAATGTGTGGGTGGAACTGACAACGCTGCTGATTCCCGGCCTCAATGACAGCGCGCACGAGATCGGTCGGATGTGTGAATGGATCGCAAAAGAACTGGGGCAGGATGTCCCGCTGCATTTCACCGCTTTCCATCCCGATTACAAGATGACGGCGATTC
>JBAZFV010000093.1:0-7090 GCA_041653255.1 Sideroxydans sp.
TTTCGGGCACCAACATGGAGTTGGTCGGTGAATTCAAGATGGGTGCAAGCCGTGTCGCAGCCAGCTATGCAAAAGCAGGTTCGACCGCAGTCGGCGCAGCGGCAGCCAACGACGTCAATCAGATCGCGGTCAAATATGCTTATGCTTTCTCCAAGCGTACCGAAGCCTTTGCCGCTTACGGTTCCAAGAAGACCAATGGTGCGACCAGCGTAACGGCCAACACCTTCGGTGGCGGCTTGATCCACTCGTTCTAAACCTGACCTAACCGTTAGTTGAGTAGTAAAACAGGCGTCCATGGACGCCTGTTTTTTTGGAGAAAATAGAAGTGAGAATACTCAGGTGGCGTTCAATCTATCCAGCAGTTCACGGATTTTGAAGGGGTCGTCGGCGCGCAGTATCTTTTGCGTTATGGTTGTAATCTCCGGGATGCTGCTGGTCAGCACACGTTGCTTGGTGGCAAGCAGTTGTGCCGGGTGCATGGAGAAATTGCGCAGACCGATGCCGAGCAACAGGCGGGTGTAAGCCAGTTCACCTGCCATTTCACCACAAACCGAAATTGGGATATTCGCCTTGTTGGCGCTGCCAATGACGTGTGCCAGCAACTCCAGTACTGCCGGGTGCAGCGGGTCATACAGGTGGGCGACTTCCTCGTCGGTACGGTCGATAGCCAGCAAGTACTGGATCAGGTCGTTGGTGCCGATGGAAAGGAAATCCAATTTTTTGACAAAGACACCGAGCGCCAATGCGGCAGCCGGGATCTCGATCATGCCGCCGACCGGCACATCGGGTTTGTACGGAATGTTTTGTGCCATCAGTTCCTGCTTGACTGTAGCGATCAGCTGCAAAGTCTGGATAATTTCCGATGCGCCTGACAACATCGGCACCAGTATCTTCAGGTTGCCATACATCGAGGCACGCAGCAGGGCACGCAATTGGGTGCGGAACAGTTGTGGCTCGGCCAGACACAAACGGATGGCGCGCAGGCCCAGCGCGGGATTGCTGGCGACGCGGGTCACACCCTTGAGTTGTTTGTCCGCGCCCAGATCGTAAGTGCGGATGGTCACTGGCAAAGTACCCAGCCCTTCCAGCACGGCACGATAGGCTTCGAATTGTTCTTCTTCGCCCGGCAGCTCATCGCGATTGAGAAACAGGAACTCGCTGCGGAACAGACCCACTCCGGCGGCGCCGTTCTCTAGTACCTGCGACACATCACCCGGCATTTCGATGTTCGCCTGCAGTTCGATGCGTGTACCGTCCAGCGTGTTGGCGCGCGCAGTCTTCAGTCGCTTGAGTTTTTGTCGTTCCAGTAGCCATTCGCTCTGGCGCAGCTTGTATTCAGCCAACAGGCTCTTGTCCGGATCAACGATGACCACACCCTGTTCGCCATCGACGATAAGCATGTCGCTGTCCGTGATCAGCTCGCGAGCGTGATGCAAGCCGACAACACACGGCGTGTTGAGGCCACGCGCGACAATGGATGTGTGTGAGGTTGCACCACCCAAGTCGGTGAGAATGGCGCAGAACTGGTGCGGTTTGAGCTGGATCAAATCTGCCGGACTAACGTCGTGCGCCACCAGCACCATTTCGCCATCGTGCTGTGATGACAAGGGGACATGTCCGGGATGGCCGCCCAATACTTTGAGGATGCGCTCGACAACCTGGATCACATCAGTCTTGCGCTCGCGCAGATAGGCGTCGTCGAATGCCTCGAACTGTTTGACCAAGGCATCCATCTGCGACTTCAATGCCCATTCCGCATTGCAGTGCTCGCTTTTCACCATATCCAGCGCGGCATGGCTGATATGTTCGTCGGCGAGGATCATCAGATGCAGATCGAGAAAAGCATCAAATTCCGCCGCTGCCTGTTGCGGGCGGTTGGTACGCAAGGCGCTTAATTCATCGCGTGTGGTCTGCAATGCGGTGTGCAGACGCTCAACTTCTTCCGCCACCATTGATTTCGGCAGCACATAATGCGCGACCTCGAGCGAGGTGTGCGAGACCAGGTGCGCCCGCCCGATGGCAATGCCGCTGGAGACGGGCAGGCCGTGAATGGTGAAACTCATTCTCCTTCTCCAAAAAAGTCGGCAATCAGATCAAGAATGGCAGCCATCGCTTCTTCTTCACGCTCGCCGTTTGTTTCGACATCAATGGTCGAGCCTTTGGCGGCGGCCAGCATCATTACGCCCATGATACTTTTGGCGTTGACACGTTTACCGTTACGCGACAACCAGACCTCGCAAGGATGCTGTGTAGCAAGCTGGCTTAATTTGGCCGAGGCGCGCGCATGCAAGCCGAGCTTGTTGACGATTTTCATTTGCTGTTGCTGCATGTTTATTCCTGTCCTTCCGGGTGCATTGGCACGATGCATTCACGCCCGCCTTCGAGTGCGATTTGTGCCAACTCTGGCATATTCATGCCGGGCTGGCATACCACGCGCAACAGCATCGGCAGGTTGACGCCTGCCACTCCCATGATGTGCTCGGCACGGCACAGCTGGCGTGCGACGTTGCTCGGTGTGGCGCCGTAAATGTCAGCGAGGATAATTACCCCTTGACCCTTGTCCAGCTGCCGTACCAGTTCGCGTCCTTCAGCCAGTTTTTGCTGGGGATCATCATGCGCACGAACCGACAGCACCCGCACATTATTTGGCACTGCACCCAGCACATGCTTGACGCAATCCACCAGGCTTTCTCCCAGCGCGTTGTGTGCTACCACCAGAATTCCCGCCATTACATCACTCCCAGCAAGTAGGCGGCCAGCAGGGCAAGAAGGGGCAGCGCAAGCCAGCCATAGCGACCCATCCAGCGCAACGCGCGCACCTTGAATAACTCATCCGCCAGTTCGGTATCGACCAGTGTGCGAATCTTCCTCAAGGCATGGAGGCTGGTCGCGCGGCGAATGTTCTGCTGCAATGGATCATCCGTTCTCATGGTTCGACATTCCGTACTATGTTGTTGTCGGTGAATTCTAGCCGTTTCTGCATGGAGGCGGTGAGATGTACCACGCCTCCGGCATCGATCAACAGCGCATCGTCGAGCTGCATTTGCTGCGCCGCGGCACGCCAACCCGCGCTGCCTGCGATGAACAAAGGCTTGGAAGCTGCATCCGACAGTAAACCGGCGCGCGCACCATGTGTCAGGATGGTCACGGCCTGCACACCATGCACCGGCCGGCCGTTGCGTGGATCGATCAAATGGCAGTAGCGTTTACCATTGAGTTCGAAATAGCGCTGGTAGTCACCGGAAGTGCCTATTGCTTCGCCGTCCCGCAATTCGAGTGTCGCCAGCGGGCCGGGTTTGCGCGGATGCTGAATACCTACGCGCCACGGGCGATCGCCATGTGTGCCCAGCGCCAGCACATTGCCGCCGATATTGATCAGCGCATTGTGAATGCCTTGTTGTTGCAGGATGGCGGTAGCACGATTCAGCGCGTAACCTTTGGCATAGCCGCCGAGGTCCAGCTTCACCGCACGGTTGTTGCTGCGTATCCTGTTACTGTCGATGACCAGATCACTCATCTGCGGACTTGCCTTGACCAGTGTGGCAATCATTTTTTCATCGGGTAGTTGTGCCTTGAATTCATCCGCCTGGAACCCCCAGACCTGGATCAGGTCGCCGATGGCGGGATTGAACAAGCCGCCGGACTGTGCCGAGATTATTGCCGCATCTTTAAGCATTGCCGCCAGTTCCGGTGTGACTTCCCGCGCCTTTCCCTGCGCAATGGCTGTGTTCAATTCGCTCAACACCGATGGTTTCCACGCATGCAACAGATCATGCAGGCGCTGGAATTCAACCATGACAGCAGTGACACCCTGCTTCGCTTTTGGCTCTTCTTCACCGTAGATGCTGACCTCGACAATGGTGCCAAAGACGTAGGATTGTTCCTGATAGAAGGGTTCTTTGCTACAGCCAGTGAGCATCAAAACCCACCACAGACACACAGATACATAGAGCAAACCGGGAAACCTTGAGGCGGGAAGAATGTTCGTCATTGTCTGATTTTTGCCTATGCACCTATGCGTGTTCGTGGTGAATGGTTTAAATCTCACGCCGTCAGTTCTTCCAGCTCGATTGCGGCAGCCAGCAGGGCCAACCTTGCCACCACGCCGTAAGCGTAGAAACGGTTCGGCATATCATCCGGTGCGCGTTGCGGATTGGGCAAGGTGCAACTTGCTTCGAATGCCAATGGCACGAAATGCATGCCTGGTGCGTTCAGATTCTCATCTGTGCCGCGTCCGGTATGCACGCGGTAGAAACCGCCGACCACGAAGTGATCCACCATATAGACCACAGGTTCGGCCACCGCCTCGTTGATTTGTTCGAAGGTATAGACACCCTCCTGAATCAGCACATCCGAAACTTGCAGACCCTCCTTTACCACCGCCATTTTGTTGCGCTGTTTGCGGTTGAGGCCGAGCACTTCGCTTGCATCCTTCACCGTCATGATGCCCATGCCATAGGTTCCGGCATCGGCTTTCACGATAACGAAAGGTTCATCCTTCACACCATATTCGGCATATTTGACGCGCATCTTCTGCAGCACCGCCTCAACTTTGGCGGCCAGACATTCCTCACCGGTGCGTGCGTGGAAATCAATCTTGCCGCACACATCGAAATAAGGATTGATCAGCCATGAATCGATATTCAACAACTGTGCAAAATCTTCTGCCACACGATCATAAGCGGCGAAGTGCTTGGATTTGCGCCGTGTTGTCCAGCCACCCTGCAGCGGCGGCAAGACATTCTGCTCCAGGCCGCGCAGCAGGTCCGGCACGCCGGAGGATAGATCATTGTTGAGCAGTACTACGCATGGGTCGAAATTTCCGATGAACATGCGATTCCCCTTGCGCACAATGGGCTCCAGCGTCAGCGTGTCGCCGTCGTTCAGCTGGATGTCCGTAGGCTGGGTGATCTCCGGCAACAGGCTGCCGATGCGCACGACCAAGCCGGATTGGCGCAATACGCGCACCAGCATTGACACATTCTGCAGGTAGAACGGGTTGCGCGTATGGTTCTCCGGGATCAGCAGCACACCACGCGCCTCGGGGCATATCTTCTCGATCGCACTCTGCGCGGCATGGATGCACAGCGGCAGAAAATCGGGATTCAGATTGTTGAAGCCGCCGGGAAACAGATTGGTATCCACCGGTGCCAGCTTGAAACCACAATTGCGCAAATCGACCGATGCATAGAACGGCACCGTATGTTCCAGCCACTGGGTGCGGAACCAGCGCTCTATGTCGGGTTGCTTGGCAAGGAAGCGCCGCTCCAGATCGAGCAGCGGGCCTTTGAGTGCGGTGGTGAGATGGGGAACCATGATTAACCTGCATGAAACGATACTGGCATTCTAGCCGATTTGCCAGCAAGCAAATGAAAACGCCCGCACAGTGAACTGCACCCCATAAGTTAGACAAGAGTCCAACAACTGGCGCGCGGCATCAACATCGCCACCATCGCACAGGAACTTGGTATCTCCCATCACATCGTAGGCGACCACGTGAAGAACATCTAGCGCAAACTCAACATCGCCTCGCGCGCCGAGGCGGCATTGCAGGTCCGCAACATGGGAATGATGTAAGCCGGATCAATCCGGCAATCTGGCGCGCAATGCGTCGCGGTCGAACCACCACTTGTCACCCACGATGGCGTCTATCACCGCCGCCAGACGCGGCAGGAAAATCTGTGGATCGCGCAGTTGCAGATGGTTCAGCCAGCGGCCCAGTCCTGCCTGATCCTGCACGTTGCTGTGGCGCTGCGCGACCATGGCGATCAGGTTGTTCACCAGGAAGCCCTGGCTCTCGTGCTTGTCGTCGGCGGCACGCAGGTCGACCACATAGCGTGCGGTGATAGCCGCGACTGCTGCCCCATCCGAATCATTCGGCGTCTCATCCACGATGTGGATCAGCATGGCGACCGTCAGTTCGGAATCGACCGGGAACGTGACGGAGAGCCAGATACCCATGCCCAGCGCGGCGAGCGAATCAGGCTGCTGTGCTTGGAACAGTACGTCGCAGGCTTCTACTGCATCCGTCCACGATTCCTGTTGCATACAGGTGAAGAACGCCTCGCGGGCGATGTCCCATGCATCTTTTTTACGCCCTAGTGCATTCAGTGCTTCGGCGATATCTAACTGCAATCTCGCGTGCGGCAACGGCCCATCTTCTGTTGAAGTTTCAAGCGCTTGTAGTGCCCCGACAAGCTGCTTCTTCAGCCCCGCACGCTCTTCTGCACTCAATCCGTCGTTGGTGTCATTCACCAGTTGCGTGATGTTGATGGTCTGCTCTTGCATGGTCGCCTCGCTGCTCGCTCTTGTGAAAGCGGCAGTTTAAACCAGCCGCCAGCGAATTGAACCTTGCCGTCAGTGGTAGAATGCCGCCCTTCAAAAATAAGGCAGTCCCATGTTATCTACAGCAAATATCACCATCCAGTTCGGGGCCAAGCCCCTGTTTGAGAATGTTTCAGTCAAATTCGGCGACGGCAACCGCTATGGCCTGATCGGTGCCAATGGCTGCGGCAAAACCACATTCATGAAAATTCTCGGTGGCGATCTGGAGCAGTCGTCAGGTGAAGTCATGCTGGATCGCGGCGAGCGGCTGGGGAAATTGCGCCAGGATCAGTTCGCATTCGAAGACATGCGTGTACTCAATGCGGTGATGATGGGGCATGCCGAGATGTGGGAGGCGATGAGCGAGCGCGACGCGATCTATGCCAACCCGGACGCGAGCGAAGAGGACTACATGCGCGCCGCTGATCTTGAAGCCACGTTTGCCGAATATGACGGCTATACCGCCGAAGCCCGTGCGGGTGAGCTGTTGCTGGGCCTGGGTATCGACATCGAATTACATCAAGGGCCGATGAGCGCCGTCGCGCCGGGTTTCAAGCTGCGTGTGCTGTTGGCACAGGCGCTGTTTTCTGACCCGGACATTCTGTTGCTGGACGAGCCGACCAATAACCTCGACATCAACACCATTCGCTGGCTGGAAGACATCCTCAACGCGCGCAACTCGACGATGGTCATCATCTCGCACGACCGCCATTTCCTGAACAGCGTATGCACCCACATGGCGGACCTGGACTACGGCAAGATCACG
>JBAZFV010000094.1:0-7047 GCA_041653255.1 Sideroxydans sp.
GCGTTCACCGATCAGTCCAACCACGATCACATCGGCGCTGGTGTTGCGCGCCATCATGCCGAGCAGCACACTTTTACCGACCCCGGAGCCGGCGAACAGGCCCATGCGCTGGCCGCGCCCGACGGTAAGCAGGTTGTTGATCGCGCGCACTCCGACATCCAGCGCATCCTTGATTGCCGCGCGTTCCAGCGGATTGATCGGACGGCTTTGCAGCGGTGCACTCTTGCCTTCCACCAAAGCGCCGTATTGATCGAGCGGGCGACCGGCGCCATCCAGCACGCGCCCCAGCAGATGTTCGCCCACCGGCAGGTGACGTGCCAGATCGGCCGTACGCCGGCGGCGCTGGCTGGATTGGCCGATCTTGATTGGTGCGCGCGCCAGCTCGGCAGGCACCACGCGTGCACCGGGCAACAGTCCATGCACGTCGTTTTCCGGCATCAGGAACAGGCGGTCGCCGGCGAAGCCGACCACCTCTGCCTCGATCCGGTTTTGCGGCAATTCGATCCAGCATGTGCTGCCCACCGCCATGCGCAGGCCGACTGCCTCCATCACCAGGCCGGTGACTTTGGTCAGGCGGCCGCTCACCTGTAGCGGCGTGCTTTGCATCACAGCTTCACGATTGTTGCGCAGGGCAGTTTGCCAGCGCTCATGCTGCGGCATCATCTTCGGTCTCCTTGCCTTCGTGCAGCAACCACGGTGCATCCAGCCCCATCGCGGCGGTGACACGTTGCCAGCGTGCGGCGATGGAAGCGTCGACTGCGCTGTTGGCGGTCTCCACCCGCGCGTTGCCGCGCCCCATCCGTGCATCTTCCAGAATCTTCCAGCCGGAATGCGCAAGCTGCTCCCCCATCTGTTCACGCACCAGCGCGGCATCCTGCGGATTGAGAATCACGTGCGCCGCCTGGTTGAATACCGGCAGGCTACCGACTGCCTCGCGCACCAGGCCCAATAGCAATTCTGGCTGCACCTTGAGTGACTGCTGGATCACCTGGCGTGCGACATCCAGCGCCAGTCCGGTAAGTTCCTGCACCACCAGTTCATCCACCCGGTTCTGCAGCAGAACGGACAACGCCTCAAGGTGTTTGACTGTTTTGGCCGCTTGCTGCATGCCCTCGGCATAGCCGCGTTGCTGGCCTTCCTTGTAGCCGGCCTGATGTCCCTCGTCGTGTATCTGCTTCTGGATCTGCTCCAGTTCACGCGCAGTCGGCAAGTTGACTCGCTCACGCGAGGTGGTGAAGGCGGGCAATTCCCAGCGTTGCCAGGCCGTGAGTTTTTCCGGTGTGTCGGTATCAGACATAGGCATCCTCGCCCTTGCCGCCGAGCACGATTTGGCCCTCGTCCGATAGGCGACGGACCACCTTCAGGATTTCCTTCTGTTCCGATTCCACTTCGCTTAGTTTCACCGGTCCCTTTGCTTCCAGATCTTCGCGCAACATCTCGGCAGCGCGTTGCGACATGTTCTTGAATATCTTCTCGCGCATTTCCTCGCTGGCGCCCTTGAGTGCCACGATTAACGACTCGGACTGTACTTCGCGCAGCACCAGCTGGATGCCCCTGTCGTCCACCGCCATGATGTCCTCAAACACGAACATCTCGTCCATGATCTTCTGTGCCAGTTCGGGATCGTGCGTGCGCACCGAATCCAGCATCGCTTCCTGCGTGCTGCCGATATAGTTGAGGATGTCAGCCGCAGTCTTGATGCCGCCGCGTATGCTCTTCTTGGCCAGTGCGTTGCCGGACAGCAGTTTGCTCAGCACATCATTCAGTTCATGCAGCGCGGCCGGCTGGACGCTGTCCAGTGTGGCGATGCGCAGCAGCACGTCGTTGCGTGTGCGCTCGGCCAGTTTGGTTAGCACGGCGGATGCCTGATCCGGCTCCAGATGCACCATGATGGTGGCGATGATCTGCGGATGCTCATTGGCAACCAGATCGGCGACCGAGTCGGGGTCCATCCATTTCAGGCTTTCGATACCGCTGGTGTCGCTGTTGTGCAGGATGCGGTCAAGCAGGCCAGCCGCCTTGTCGTCGCCCAGTGCCTTGTTCAGCATGTTGCGAATATAGTCGCTGGAATCCAGACCAATGGTGGTTTTTTCGGCGGCACTAGCATGGAATTCCTCGAACACGCCGGCGATCTGGTCGCGCGACAGATTCTTCAACGAAACCATGGCGGTGCTGATCTTTTGCACTTCTTTGGGCTCCAGATATTTCATCACCTCGGCCGCTTCATCAGCACCCAGGGTCATCAGCAGGATGGCACTCTTGTTGATGCCGACATCACTCATCTTTGCTCACCCATTCCTTGACCACGGTAGCGACGATCTTGGGATCATCCTTGGCCAGTTTCTTGGCAACCTGCAGATTGGTCTCGTAATTATGTGCCGACTGCGGCGCTGTATTGGCAGATGCAGCGGCGTCACTGTTTGCCACGGCGTATTCGCGCAATGACGCGCTGTGCTGTACCACACTCTTGAATGCAGGCCGGATGATGCCAAGCAGCAGGAATAGAATGCCGCCGCTGATCAGCAGATATTTCACTGTATCTTTCACCAGTGAAATTATCTCCGCCTGTTGCCACAACGGAACATCAGGCAATACTTCAGTGGTGTCGTTGAAAGCGCTGTTGAGCAGGTTGAGACTGTCACCGCGCTGTTCCTCGAAACCGACAGCCTCGCGAATGAGTGAGGCGATCTGCGTTTTCTCCACGTCAGTGTAGGGTGTGGAGACTGTATTGCCGTCCTGCCCAGGCACATTGCGATTGTTCAGCACCACCGCGATTGACAGTCGCTTGATGCTGCCGGTGGGCAGCTTGGTGTGCTGGATGGTGCGATCCACTTCATAGTTGGTGGTCGATGCCCTGTTCGACTTGTCAGCAGTGGTACCGTCCGCTACCGGCAGGGCATTGGCGGGAGAGATAATGGGCGCCGTGGCCGGTACTGGCGGCTGATTGCTCAATGCACCCGGCACACCTCCCGCCTTTCTTGTGCCATCGAGAGATTCCGAGCTTTGCGTGCTGCGCACGGCAGCTGCATTCGGTGGCTGGTTGGGTTTGTACAGCTCCGAGGTTTGTTCGGTGGTGGTGAAATCAAGGCTGGCAGTGACTTGTGCACGCACATTCTGTACCCCGGCGATCGGGCTCAGGATGTCCTGGATACGCCTCACATAATCCTGTTCGATCTGGCGCACATATTTTAACTGTGTTGCGTCCAGCAATTGGCGGCTGCCATCGCGCGCGGCTGAAAGCAGAGTGCCGGTCTGATCGACCACGGTCACATTCTGCGCCGGCATGTCCGGCACACTGCTGGAGATCAGATGCACGATAGCGTTGACCTGGCCTTCATCCAGCGAGCGTCCGGCATACAGCGAGAGCACCACAGAAGCGGTGGGCTTCTGTTTCTCCTTGACGAATACGGTGGGTTTTGGGATGGCCAGATGCACCCGTGCATTGGATACAGAGGCCATTGATTGCACCGACCGGGCCAGTTCACCTTCCAGTGCGCGCTGGAAATTGACCTGCTCAAGGAATTGGCTGGTGCCGAATTTCTGATTTTCCATCAGCTCGAAGCCGGCGGTGCCGCCCTTGGGCAGACCCATTGCCGCCATCTTCAGGCGCACTTCATGCACGCGATCGGATGGCACCATCAGGGCGCCGCCGCCCTCGGCAAACTTGTAGGGGATGTTCTGTTGTTGCAAGGACTCGATCACTGCGCCGCCGTCACGCTCGGCCAGATTTGCATACAGCACGCGGTAGTCGGGGGTCTGTCCCCACAGCCAGAGCCCGGAGAGCAGCGCGACGGTCGCGGCGACGGTCACGATCATTCCCAGTTTCTGCTGGCTGGGAATACCGAGCAACAATTGCGCCATGCTTGGATTGCTGTTCATAGTTGTTTCAGCCATATCTTTCACCCAGTGCGTTCTTGCGCCATTTCTTCACGCTGCGGATTATCTGCCCGGAATTCAAGTCCGGTCTGCGGAAAAGCGCGGAAATTACCACGCTATTCCCGGCAAAGAGCTCGCGCGAGCACTGCTACTGTGCTGCCGTGGAAAGTTAAGGGGGTGAGCGATGGCGATGAACGGTGTTTCCAATGTTGACAGTCTGTTGTCGCAGATGCGTGCGGCGGTGGCGGTGGCACAAGGCCAGCCGAGTACGTCTGTAACAGCAGCGAGCGGCGGGGCGGATTTTGCCAATGTGCTGAAATCATCGCTGGATGGTGTGAATCGTACCCAGCGCGAGGCGGAAGCCATGCAGCAGGCGTTTGTGCTGGGCGATGACAAGGTGAGTTTGAGCGATACCATGATCGCGATGCAGAAAGCCAATCTTTCCTTTCAGACCGCAATCCAGGTGCGCAACAAAGTGGTGGCGGCCTACAACGACATCATGAACATGCAGGTATAAAAGTCTGCTGCACGGTTCTTCTGTCTCAGATTGGCATGGTGCAGTCCGCCCAGTTGTTGGGTGTCTCGAACAAACGCACGCGCACCAGCCGTAACTGATTGTCGAACGTGTCGCGGTAAGCCTCGTGCAGCAAGTCGAACGCGACCTGTGCCAGATTCTCCGCCGTCGGCACCACTTCCAGCACCACGGTCTTGTGTTGCGGAAGCGTGTTCAGGAAATCCAGCACCACTTTATCCTTGCGATAGACCAGAAACGCATGGTCCCACGCATCCACGACATACTCATTGGCGATGCGCTTCACATCGGAATAATCCATCACCATCCCTTGTTCCGACACGCCTTCGGTGGTGATGACTTCACCCGCCAGGGTGATCTCGATGGCGTAGCGATGGCCGTGCAGATGTTTGCATTGGCTGTTGTGATTAGGGATGCGGTGTCCGGCATCGAATTCCAGGCGGCGGGTGATTTGCATGATCGGGTGCGGGAGTAAACGTGGTGCGGATTATAGCTTGAATAAACCCGTCTCACGCCGGAAGGCTTGCAGTGACAGGGTGTCGGCATGGTCAGCGTAGCGCAGTGCAACGTAACGGTTGGCGAGGTCGCGTATCAATTCGGCGAGGTCGGGGCGTGCTTGGGCGATCCGCGTCGCGTAGTCCAGCGGGCCTTCGTACGGGGCACGCGGCAGCCCGGCCTTTTCCAGTTTGCGGCAGAGCTTGAGCCAGACCGCCTGTACCGGGTCGCGCTGACGCACCACCAGGCGGCGCAACAGAATCAGGGTGAACAGGCCGACCAGAAGAAAGATGCCGGCCAGCATGTTAAGCGCCATTTTCTGCCAGGTGATGTCCTCCATGCCGAGACGGGTGAGGAAGGCGAATTGTGTTTCCGGGTTATAACCCAGCACCCACTGGTTCCATTGATTGGCCATCGCATCCCAGTTGAAGCGCAGTTCGCGCAGCCATTGCGGTGGATTGCGCGCCATGAATGGGAGTGCTGCGGGATCGGCCACGGCGGCGGAGAGACCGAACTCGATGCGCGCGGGGGCGATGACGGCGGTGGGATCGAAACGCACCCAGCCGCGCTCTGGCAACCATGCCTCGGCCCAGGCATGGGCGTCGGACTGACGCAGGATGTAATAGTCGCCCAGTGCGTTGTATTCGCTGCCCTGATAGCCGGTGACCACGCGCGCGGGGATACCGGCGGCGCGCAGCAGGAACACAAAACTCCCGGCGTAGTGTTCGCAGAAACCTTGTTTGGTCTGAAACAGGAAATCGTCCATCCCGTTCGCGCCGAGCAATGGCGGCTCCAGCGTGTATTCGAAGCCGCCCTGGCTGAAGTGGTTCAATACCGCGCGGACGATGGCCGCATCATCGTCCGGGTATTCCGCACGCCAATTTGTTGCCAGCTCGCGTGCCTGCGGGTTGAGGCCGCGCGGCAGGGCGAGGGCGCGCCGTAACTGTTGCGGTGGTTCATTCAGATTGGCGCGGTAACTCAGAAATGAGCTGGCCTGATAGCGGATCCGTGCATTGACCGGATTGCGGCTCAACAACTGGAAGTCGGGAGTGAAGTCGGCAGCGATGGACAACCTGCCCGGCATATCCAGCGCGAACAGCCATCGTTTATTGTGCGGCTCCAGCGTGACGGTGTAGCCGACCGGCGATGCGGCATCATCGAGCTTGGGCGGCAGCAACGTGTTGTTGCGTCCGCGCGTCCAGGTGGTACCGTCGAAATCCCATAACACCGGCCCGCGCCAATACAACTTTTCGCGCGGCGGGACGGGTCCGTCGAAGGTGACGCGAAAGGCCGCCGCATCGTTCAGCGACAGTTTACTCATGCTGCCGGGTGACATGGTGTCGGACAGGCCGCTGCTGGCGTAAGCATCCTGCGGCAAACCCCATAGCGGGCCCTGCACGCGCGGGAACAATACGAACAGGATGAGCGACAGCGGGATGGCTTGTAGCAACAACACGCCGCCGATGCGTAGACGCGGTTTGAGTTTGAGATCGCCGCTGTGCAGATGCACCCAGGTCCCCATGATGACCAGCAGCGTGGCCAGCATGAACAGCGCGGTGGGGATGCTCTGCGAATAGAAGAAGTTGGTGATGATGATGAAGCAGGATAGAAAGACCAGCACCGTGGCATCGCGCGCCGTGCGCAGCTCCAGCAGTTTTGCCGTGGACAGCAGGATCAGCAAGGTGACTCCGACCTCGCGCCCGAACAGCGAGCGGAAGGTGAGGGCGATGGCCAGCACGCTGGCGATGGTGATGCCGAGCAGCAGCCAGCGCGGCGGCAGTGGTGCACCGCGATAAGTGAGATATGCACGCCAGGCCAGCAGGGCCGCACACTCCGCACTGACCCACAGCGGCAGATGGTCGGTATGCGGCGCACTCACCAGCAGGATGCAGGCGATCAGGCCGTAGATGAGCGGGGCGGAGAGCTTCATCTTTCACTCATTCCGAATAACGCCAACCTGCGCAGACACTCTGCCCGATGCGCCGGACTATGTTGCGGCATCACGTCTCCCTCCGGCAGGCGCAAGCCGTAATGCAAGCCTTGTGCGTCAGCATCCAGCACCCAGCGCGTAAGCCGTTCCAGTTTGCGTTCCTGTGCGATGTTCGGCAGTTGCGACCAATCCAGCCACAACTCCTGGCCTTGTT
>JBAZFV010000095.1:0-6882 GCA_041653255.1 Sideroxydans sp.
GGCGGGCATCACCGAAGATACTTTGCTGCAATCCTACGTGCTTGAATCGCACAAACCGCACGAACTGGGCAATCTCGCTCTGCGCCATCTGGGTCTGAACACCACCAGTTATAGCGAGGTGGTGGGCAAAGGCGCGAAGCAGATAGGTTTCGACCAGGTCGACCTGGAAACGGCCACGCGCTACGCGGCAGAAGACGCCGACATCACACTGCAAGTGCACCAGGCTTTGTTTCCGCAGCTTCATGGGCGATTGCTTGAGGTCTATCGTGATATCGAACTGCCCGCACGCGAAGTGCTGTTCAGGATGGAGCGCAACGGTGTTTTGATCGACAGCACCATGCTGGGCCGCCAAAGCCGTGAGCTGGGCGAAAAGCTGATGGCAATCGAAGCGCAGGCCCATATTGCTGCGGAGCAGCCGTTCAACCTGAACTCACCCAAGCAGATCCAGGAGATCCTGTTCGACAAACTCGGTTTGCCAGTGAAAAAGAAAACGCCGAGCGGCACACCATCCACTGACGAAGAAGTGTTGCAGGAACTGGCGCTGGATTACCCGCTGCCGAAACTGCTGCTGGAATATCGCGGCATGGCGAAACTGAAATCCACCTACACCGACAAACTGCCGCAGATGGTCAACCGCAATACCGGGCGCGTGCATACCAGCTACTCGCAGGCGGTAGCGGTCACCGGGCGGCTGGCTTCCAGCGACCCCAACCTGCAGAACATCCCGATCCGCACGCCGGAAGGACGCCGCATCCGCGAAGCGTTCATCGCGCCGGCCGATGCGCGCATCGTGTCGGCGGACTATTCGCAGATCGAATTGCGCATCATGGCGCATCTGTCCGGCGACGAAGGCCTGCTCCAGGCTTTCGCCAACGGCGAGGACATTCACCGCGCCACCGCGGCCGAAGTATTCAGCGTGCCGCTGGATGGTGTGAGCAGCGAGCAGCGCCGCTACGCCAAGGTTATCAACTTCGGCCTCATCTACGGCATGTCCGCCTTTGGTCTGGCCGGTCAACTCGGCATCGAACGTGCCGCCGCACAAACCTACATCGATCTCTATTTCGCGCGTTACCCCGGGGTGAAACGCTACATGGACAGCACGCGCGAACAGGCGAAGGCGCAAGGTTTTGTCGAAACCTGGTTTGGGCGCAGGCTGTGGCTGCCGGAGATCAACGGCGCCAACGGCATGCGCAGACAGGCCGCCGAGCGCGCCGCCATCAACGCACCCATGCAGGGCACGGCGGCGGACCTGATCAAGCTGGCAATGGTCGCCGTGCAGGGCTGGCTGGAACAGGAACGGCTACAGAGCAAACTCATCATGCAGGTGCATGACGAGTTGGTGCTGGAAGTACCGCAGGCAGAATTGACGCGGGTGAAGGAAAAAGTACGCGCACTGATGTGCAACGTCGCGCAGCTCAAAGTGCCGCTGGAAGTGGGGCTGGGAGAAGGGCGGAACTGGGACGAGGCGCACTAGTTGAAGTGTCCGTGAAAGCCGGGTTAGCTCACACGCCGGAATCTCCACCGTAGCGCGCCACGATGCGTGCAAAGCTGGTCCATGGAATGAATTCCATGATCTGTGCGAACAATGTCTTGCCCATGTTCATAGCTCACCTCCAGAGAAATCAAACTCTGGACGTTACTTGAACCGGAATGTGGGTAAACTGATTTCAAATCGGCACCAAAATATTTGCGCTATAAATCCCGCCGTTATTGAGATTCGTGGCGAGAATGGCTAATTTAACCGGACACTACTGATTATGGCTAATAATTGGAATATTCCTGCAGAGCTAGAAAAGGAAGTCCGAGAGCGAGACAACGCCTGCGTATATTGTGGCAATGAGTTTTTGTCTCACAAGGAATCAGCTAAAGCTTCTGCCAGTTGGGAATATATTATTAACGATGCTTCGATAATCAACAGAGAAAATATCTGCCTCTGTTGTCGCGGTTGCAATGCCAGCAAGGGCCAAAAGAAGCTTTCTGTTTGGTTGCAAACCAATTACTGTAAAGAGCGCGGTATTACACCAGAATCAGTTGCCTCCATAATCAAACAGGCAATTGCAAATGGTCAGTAAAAAATCAAAGGGGGGCAGAATCGCATTTGTTTTGAGCTGGCAGCAACGACGGCTATGGTTAGCAAGAGCCGATGGGCGCTGTTGGAAAATGGTCAGTTGATAGGCAGCCATACGTTCCAAGCCGGTCATCCACAAACAAAAAAACAGTGGCGGAATTGAATCGTTATGGCTGGCAGATTTGCGAGCATTGCTTGCGGCGCTTTTTGAGCACTATGGTCGGCGGGTTTGAAGCGCAATTCGCAAGAGCAAATGAAGACTTTGTCAAAAATACTTTCGAGAGCAACGAAAGTTGTCAAACAGAGCAAATGTAGCCGTCACGAAATTCTGTAAACTCGTTATTCGATACGGGGAGAGCGGCGTTATATGTCCGTGAGTGCCACCGGTTTGCCAAATCCGTTGGGCCAGCGCAGGTGTGCCATAATCCCATCCGGATTTTTTGTGAAATTTCTTTATATTTGTGAACCGCAGGCACACCCTTTCCCACGCTGCCCGTGGAGCCCCGAATGAGACTGATGGTTTGCGCAACTCCCGCCAAATGAACATGGACGTGACTGCCGGGCGCCGATCCTTGTTACGCCGCTATCTATTGGCCTGCTATGGACTGATGATCGTGTATGCCAGCTTGTCTCCGTTTGCGGGCTGGCAAGTTCCGGCGGACACTTTCTGGCAGGTGATGAAATCACCGCTGGTGCAGGCCTACACTTCATTCGATGCCCTGACTAATTGGCTGGCCTACCTGCCACTGGGTATGTTGTTGGAGCTCACTTTCATGGTGCGCCGCGACATCTGGCGCAGCCTGCTGCTCGCTGTTCTGGGGGGGCTGTCGCTGTCGCTGTCGATGGAATACGCACAGATGTTTCTGTCGTCGCGTGCCAGCGCCAATATCGACGTGCTGACCAACACAGCGGGTACTCTTTGTGGTGCACTGCTGGCAGCCGTCATCGCTCCCCAGTCATGGTTTGAGCGGGCCACACGCTGGCGCATCGAACTGTTTCAGCACGGGGCTGGTGTGGACCTCGGGCTGGCGCTGGTGCTGCTGTGGATGTTCGCGCAGATGAATCCGTCATTGCCGATACTGGGTAATGTTTTCATCAGTACAAATTCCCCGCTTTCAGCCATGTCAGGCACTGCATTCAGTTTTTTGGGCAGCCTTGCCGTGATGCTCAATCTATGGCTGATCGGATTGTTATTGCTGACCCTGTTTCGCAACAAACGTCATGCCCTGGCGGCGGTACTTTTTATATTGTGTCTGGTGGCGCTGGGCAAGTTCATCATGGCCGCAGTGTTGCTCAAATCCTGGGCGCTCATGTTGTGGCTGAATGGCGAGGCCATGCTGGGACTGCTGCTCGGTCTGGCTTTGCTCGGGGTGAGCGCCTGCTTGCGCGGCACACAGTTATTGATGCTGATGATCTCGACAGCGGGGCTGTACATGCTGCTCGCCTTCAAGGTATTGGACAGTAACGCCCCATCGGCCGCCATGCAGCTTTATCATTGGCACTATGGCCACTTGCGCAATCTCAATGGCATGGCGCAAGTTGTATCGGCGCTGTTTCCATTGTTGCTGTGGCTATATTCATGGCGGGCGTATAGGCGAATATTCAATCAAGACAGAGGATTCTGATGACACAGCATTACGACAAACACGTATTTTTCTGCACCAATCAGCGCGAGGATGGCAGTACTTGTTGCAATAATCGCGGCGCACAAAAAATGCGCGATTACGTGAAAGACAAGGTCAAGGCATTGGGCCTTTCAGATCAGCACAACAAGATTCGGATCAACTCGGCGGGCTGCATGGATCGCTGCGACGAGGGGCCGGTGCTGGTGATCTATCCCGAGGGGACATGGTACAGCTACGTCGATGAAAGCGATCTGGATGAAATCATTGAAGAGCATCTCAAGCACGGGCGTATCGTGGAGCGGCTGAAGATTTAATGACTACCCTGCTGCAAAAATTTTCTCTGGCAGGTCCTGCCGGCAACCTTGACGGTATCGCGCATGTGCCGGCCAAACCGCCGCGCGCCATCGCGGTGGTGGTGCATCCGCTGCCAACCATGGGCGGCACGATGGAAAACAAGGTGGCGGTAATGTTGGCCAGGACATTTGCCGAACTTGGTTGTGTCGTGCTGCGTTTCAATTTGCGCGGCGTCGGTGCGAGTGAAGGGGAATACACCGGCGGCGACGGGGAAACGGAGGATCTGATCGCTGTCGTGCATTACGCGCAGGCGCAGTTTGGGGAAGAACTGCCGCTGCTGCTCTCCGGATTCTCTTTCGGCGGTTATATCGCCGCGCGTGCCGCACAACTTCTGAAGCCGCAGCATCTGGTGCTGGCCGCACCTGCGGTGGGCCGCTTTGCCATGCCTGCGGTATCACCCGACACACTGGTCATTCACGGCGAACATGACGATGTGGTGCCGCTGGCCGATGTGCTGGCCTGGGCGCGTCCACAGCATCTGCCCATTGTGGTGCTGCCACAGGCAGCGCATTTTTTTCACGGGCGATTGACGCAATTGAACGATATCGTGAAACGGCATTTCACCGGAGTCGAGTTATGAAGCATAAGAACAATCCGGCCATAGAGTTCACAGGGCACACAGAGAGAAATCAGAACGCCGACCTCTTTGTCATCTCTGTGGAAAGGAAGGTTTAAACAATGCATCCGGTCATTCAAGCCAAAGGCCTGCAAAAATCCTACGCCGGGCAGCGCGTGGTGGATGGTCTCGACCTGTCCATTTACAAGGGCGAATGCTTCGGTCTGCTCGGTCCCAACGGCGCGGGCAAGACCACCACCTTGCGCATGTTGCTGGGTTTGATTGCACCGGATGCAGGCACGGCCACCCTGCTCGACCTGCCGGTGCCGCAGGCCGCGCGCGAGGCGCGTATCCGCGTCGGCGTGGTGCCGCAGATGGATAATCTCGATCCCGATTTCAGCGTGGCGGAAAACCTGCTGGTTTATGGGCGTTATTTCGGTATGCAGGACAGCGAGATCGAAGCGCGTATTCCGGCCTTGCTTGAATTCGCCAGTCTCAGCCACAAGCGTGATGCCAAAGTGCCGACGTTATCCGGCGGCATGAAGCGCCGGCTAACGCTGGCGCGCGCGCTGGTGAATGATCCCGATGTGATCTTTCTGGACGAGCCCACCACCGGCCTCGACCCGCAGGCGCGCCACCTGATCTGGCAGCGCCTGCGCGAACTGACGCGGCAAGGCAAGACGCTGTTGCTTACCACCCATTTCATGGACGAAGCTGAACGGCTGTGCCATCGCCTCGCTGTGCTCGACAACGGGCGCCTGATTGCCGAGGGCAGTCCGCGCACCCTGATCGAAACTCACATTGAGCCGCAAGTGGTGGAGGTATATGGCGAGCATGCCGGGGCGTGGGCACACGAGCATGCCGCAGGCTATGCTCAACGCTTTGAGGTGAGCGGAGAGTCTGCTTTCTGTTACGTGCAGGATGCGCAGCCCCTGGTCGGATATCTGCAGGCGCAAAGCGAACTGCGCTATCTGCACCGCCCGGCGAACCTGGAAGATGTATTCCTTAAGCTGACCGGCCGGGAAATGAGGGAGTGAGCATGGGACATTTTTCATTGCCGGTTTTGAGTATTCGCTTCCTGCCGATCTGGCGGCGGCACTGGCTGGTCTGGCGCAAGGTCGCCGCGCCTTCCATCCTCGGCCATTTGGCCGATCCGGTGATCTACATGCTGGGGCTGGGTTATGGTTTGGGCAGCCTGCTGCCGGAGATCGGAGGCATGTCCTACATCACCTTTCTGGCCGCCGGCACCCTTTGTTATTCTTCGATGAACAGCGCCAGTTTCGAGGCACTCTATTCCGGTTTCGCCCGCATGCACGAACAGCGCACGTGGGAAGCGATCCTCAACACGCCGGTTACGCTGGACGACGTGGTGCTGTCCGAGATCCTGTGGGCGGCGACCAAGAGCCTGATGTCGGGTGTGGCGGTATTGCTGGTGATCTGGCTGCTCGGCCTGACCCATTCCCTGCTGTCGCTGTGGATGATTCCGCTGGCGCTGCTGATCGGCCTGACCTTTGCTGCCATCGGACTCATCATCACCGCGCTGGCGCCCGCCTATGACTTTTTCATGTACTACTTCACCCTGGTCGTCACGCCGATGATGCTACTATGCGGCGTTTTTTTTCCGGTGACGCAGTTGCCGGAAGGCATACAGGTAGTCGCCGGCATCTTGCCGCTGACGCATGCGGTGGAGCTGGCGCGGCCGCTGATGAGTGGCCACATGCCGCCGCAGACGGTGTTGCACATAGCGGTGTTGCTGGCCTATGCCTTGTGCGGCTTTTATATATCCCTGGTGTTGTTCCGTCGTCGGTTGGCTCGTTAACGGTATTCCCGCGCAGGCGGGAATCCAGTCTGTAAGGAGTTTATATGTTGTGGCTGAAAGCATTTCACATCGTATTCGTGGTGAGCTGGTTCGCAGGTCTGTTCTATCTGCCGCGTATCTTCGTCAATCATGCCATGGCCGAAGAGCAGGCTGTACGAGAGCGGTTGAAACTGATGGAACGCAAGTTGTATCGCTTCGTCACGCCGATCGGAGCGCTTGCCGTCATCACCGGGTTCTGGCTGTGGTTTGGTTACGGCTTCAGCGGTGGCTGGCTGCATGTGAAGACTTCACTGGTTGCCGGTCTGGTGGGTTACCACTTTTACTGCGGCCATCTGCTGAAAGTGTTCGCCGAGGATCGCAACACCCGCAGCCATATCTGGTTCCGCTTCTTCAACGAGGTGCCGGTGCTGGTACTGTTGGTGGTGGTGATTTTAGTCGTCGTAAAACCTTTTAGCCGCAG
>JBAZFV010000096.1:0-6849 GCA_041653255.1 Sideroxydans sp.
ATCCGGTGTGCCCATCATGCGTGCACTGGCCGGGCTGCAGGAATCCTCGCAGAACCCCGCTTTCACCGCCATGCTGCAAGACCTGCGCGAAAGTCTGGACAGTGGACGCGAGCTTTCCACCGCCATGCGCCGCCATCCAAAAATCTTTTCACCGTTCTATGTCAGCATGGTGCAGGTCGGCGAGATGACCGGCATGCTGGACCAGACCTTTCTGCGGCTGTACGAACATCTCGAATTCGAAAAGGACATGCGCGAACGCATCAAGAGCGCGGTGCGCTACCCGATGTTCGTGGTCATCGCCATGGCCATCGCCATCGTCGTCGTCAACATCTTCGTCATTCCCGCCTTCGTCAAGGTATTCGAGGGCTTTCATACCGAACTGCCGCTGATGACCAAAATATTGATGGGTTTCTCCGGCTTCATGGTGGACTCGTGGCCGTTGTTGCTGGCGCTATTGATTGGCGCGGTGGTCGGCTTCCGTGCCTGGATCAACACGGATGACGGGCGCTACAAATGGGATCGCTATAAATTCAAGCTGCCCATCGCCGGCAAGATCATCCTGAAAGGCACGCTGGCACGCTTTGCGCGCAGCCTGGCGCTGTCGTTCAAGAGCGGCATCCCCATCGTGCAGGGACTCAACACCGTGGGCATGGTGGTGGACAACGAATACATGCGCAGCAAGATCGAACAGATGCGCGACGGCGTCGAGCGCGGCGAGTCCATCCTGCGCACCGCGCACGCCACCGGTGTGTTCAACCCAGTTGTGCTGCAGATGATCGCTGTCGGAGAAGAGACCGGCGACCTGGACGGCCTGATGTTCGAAGTCGCCGGCATGTACGAGCGCGAAGTCGAATACGAGGTCAAGACCCTGAGCGCCCAGATCGAACCCATCATGATCGTCGCCCTCGGCGCCCTGGTGCTGGTACTGGCGCTCGGTATCTTCCTGCCGATGTGGGACCTCGGCAAAGCGGCGTTGCACAAATGATTAAGCAGGATTCAGGATTCAGGATTCAGGATTCAGTGTTCGGGGAGAGGGCTACCCCTGTATCCGGAATCCGGAATCCCGAATCCTGCAAGGGTTTCACCCTGATCGAACTCATCGTGGTCATTATCATCGTCGTAGTACTGGCGGGGCTGTTTCTGGTGCGTATTCCGCTGTACCAGGAGCAGGCGGAGAAGGCCGCGATGCAACAAGTGGAAGGTGCGCTGCAAAGCGCGCTGGTGTTGCGCTACGGTGCCCTGGTGACGCGCAGTGCCAATACTGAACAGGAATTGGGCATCCTCGCCACCGACAACCCCATGACCTGGCTGCAAAAACTGCCGCCCAACTACAAGGGGGAGTATTACGATCCTACCCCGCGCAGCGTCGCACCAGGTAACTGGATGTTCGATCTCAAGTCGCGCGACCTGATCTATGTGCCCAACCAAACCGATAACTTCACGCCGGGGCCGGATGGCAACAAGTGGGTCCGTTTCCGCATCCATCTCGGCTACGAACCTGCACTCGGCCGGCCGGAATCCGGCAAAGAGTTGGCATCCACCCTGTTCGAACCAGTCACCCCGTACCATTGGCTGGATTGATATGCATCCGTTCATCCAGGCCTGGCTGCTGCAATCCGCCGTCATCTTTCTTGTATTCGGTAGCCTGGCCGGAATCTTGACCGGTGCGTTGCTGCTGTTCCTGCCGCAACGGCTGCATCGCATCAGCGCGCTGCTCGACCGCTGGGTCTCCACCCGCAACATGGACAAAGTGCTGGAACGCAACATCCGCCTCGACCCCTGGTTCTACCGCCACCGCAAGCCGGCGGGCGTGCTGACTGCGCTGGGATCACTCTATGTGCTGTATTTTTTCGGCGTGCAACTCGACCGTGTGTCCGCCATCGCCGGTCTGGTCAAACACTTCGGCTATCACCCACTGCTGGTGGGGGGGCTGCTCGATGCGCTGGTGTTGACCGCATTCTTGGGCTCGCTGTGCGCGCTGCTGGTTGCGCTGTTCGCCCTGTTTCGTCCCAGCCTGTTGCGGGGTTTTGAAGAGAGCACCAACCAGTGGCTATCCTTGCGTCGCGCCCTCAAACCGCTGGAGCTCCCGCGTGACAATGTGACGCGCTACGTCGAGCGTTACGCACGCCAGGTTGGGATTTTCTTCATACTGGGCGGGCTTTATACGCTGGTGTTGCTGCTCATCTGGCTGAGCCGGCAGGGTTGAAGCTGTGCTTTAAAAGGCGCTACCGTTCATCGCCAACCCCCTACCGCTCGTAGATTTTGTATCACAGAAACTTGCTAACCCCGTGTTTATTCGATTACATTAACACCCGCTGGTGGAGCGGCCTTGCTGTGGCGGGGCTTGAAACGAGCGTTTGGCAAAACTTAACGGAGCTGCGGCTCCATCAACTCTAGGAGAGTGAAATGAAGAAACAACAAGGCTTTACCCTGATCGAACTGATCGTGGTGATTGTGATACTGGGTATTTTGGCGGCAACAGCACTGCCGAGGTTTGTGGACTTGTCCGCTGATGCCAGGACTGCCGCACTTAGTGGAGTTGTGGGTGGAATTACAGCAGCTGATGCGATGAATAGTGCCTTATCCCAGATAGCCACCAAAGGGGTCACAACAACAGGGTTGACTTGTACGACAGGCATTGCAGCTATCATGGAAGGCGGTGCTTTTCCTTCTGGATTTACAACTACTGCTGCAGTGTTGGCTGCCGGTGCTAATACCTGCTTAATTACGCAGACAAGTGGTGGTGCTACACAAAATGTAGTGGTGCATGGTGTAACAGCTCTGTAATTGGAGTCCGGATATCAAAGGGGCCTGACTCCATTGATAGAGAAGGTAAACAGGGGAGGCTTTGGCCTCCCTTGTTTTTCGTCAGAGAGTTCTTGTTTTGCTACACTGCACCCATGAATAGATCAAACGAAAATCACGGCTTCACCCTGGTGGAGTTGATCACGGTGATGGTTATTGTCGGCATCCTGGCGGTGTCGGTGTTGCCGCGCTTCTTCACGGTGAGTGATTTCGAGGATCGTGGCAGCGCGGATCAGGTGAGGGCGGCGTTGCGCTTCGCGCAGAAAACAGCTATCGCCCAGCGCCACAATGTGTCGGTGGCGATTTCCACGGCGACCACTCCGAACTGCACCACTACCTTCAGCGGCCCCTACGCGCTCACCTGTCAGGTGAAATCCAGCGCGCCCACCAAGACGGTGACCTTCGATGCTCTGGGGCGACTGGTACCGGACGCGGCGGATTCGCTCACGGTAGGCGGCACGACCATTACGATCGAGGTGGGAACGGGTTATGTGCATTAGGGGTTGCGATTGAGGACGATAGATCTGCTCAAGGCCTTGTCCGAAGCACAAGTCCGTTATGTGCTGGTGGGCGGTATGGCAGTGCAGTTGCACGGCTATTTTCGAGCCACCTTTGATGTGGACTTGGTATTGGCGATGGATGATGAGAATCTCGCTCGCTTCATCGGTGTGGCCAAGCAGATCGGCTTGGTTCCTTCGATACCGGTGCCGATCGATTCGTTGCGCAACGCGGCGCAAATAGAGCAGTGGTATCGTGAGAAGGGCATGCTAGCCTTCTCCTTGAGGGAGCCCCAAACAGGAGGCGGTGTGGTGGATGTATTGGTCCGTCCCGAGGTGCCGTTCGATCAATTGCACAAGAACGCTGTCGTGGGCGAGTTGTTTTCGCAACAGGTGATGATCGCATCCATAGACGACCTTCTGACGATGAAGCGCTGTGCCAATCGAGATAAAGACAAGCTTGATATTGCTGCGCTGGAGAAGATCAAGCGCGGGGAAGACCCAAATGAGTGAAACGAAAAAATTGAATAAGCGCGTATTGACCGAAGCCGTCATGCTTGCACGCCTGAACAGCTCTGACGAGATGAGGGAATTTTTCATCGAGATGTGGAAGCAGAATCCTGCGCTGGCAAAGCAAGGGGGCGTGCGCGTGCAGAACTTGTTGTCGGCGGTGGAAAGCAAACAGCGCGGCATCAGCCTTATCGAGCTGATCATTTTCATCGTCATCATCAGCATTGGCCTGACCGGCATTTTGCTGGTGATGAATCAAACCACTGCGCACAGCGCCGATCCGTTGATCCATAAACAGGCGATCGCTGCGGCAGAGTCTTTGCTCGAAGAGATCGAGCTGCAGGATTTCATCGACCAGAACGACGGCGTGACCACGGTGTGCCCGCCGGCCAGTGCGGTCACAGCTGCCAATCGCGCCACCGACTATCACATCGTGGATTGCTACAACGGTTTCAGCATGACTGGCATCACCGATCTGAACAACAATCCGACCGGATTGGCGAATTACAACGCCAGCGTGACGATCACACAGGAGGCGCTGGGTAGCGTTGCGGCGGGTAGTGCGGTGCGCATCACGGTGACGGTGACTGACCCGCAAGCCAACACCATCGCCATTGACGGTTACAGGACGGCTTACTGATGAAGCTGATTGCCATGAAAAATTCAGATTTCGTCATTCCGGCGAAGGCCGGAATCCGGTGCTGTCAATCAACTGGGCAGCGGCTTTCGCCGGTGCGGCGAGCCCCGATGGGCGAACGTATCCCGCATTCCACATCCTGCAAAGGCTTCACCCTGGTCGAAATGATCGTCGTGATCGTCATCACCGGCATCATCGCCGGTGTCGTGGCAATCTTCATTCAAGCGCCGGTGCAGGGCTATGTCGATAGTGCGCGCCGCGCCGAGTTGACCGACATCGCCGATACCGCAGTGCGGCGTATGGCGCGCGATGTGAGGACGGCGGTGCCGAACAGTGTGTTGCTGTCCGGGGCGTGCCCCGCTTGTGCGGTTGAATATCTGCCGACCAAGGATGGCGGGCGCTATCGGGCCGACACGCCGGGCAACATACTGAATTTTGGCGTGGCGGATGGCAGCTTCGACATCATCGGTACCGCGATCAATTTTGCGGCGGGTGCCAAACCGGATTACATCGTGGTCGGTAGCACGCAATCGAATGCTGTGCCGCCCTACCTGCAGACTATAGCGGGTGTATTGCGCCAGTACACCGGTGCGGCGGGTGCGCAGCCGACCGTTACATTCAGCAGCACCGCCTTGCCAGCTTGGGCGGAATTACCCTCGCAGCGTTTTGATGTGGTCGATGGTGCACAACAGGCCGTGACTTATCGATGTGAAAACGTGGGTACAGTCAACGGAACGGGCAGCGGACAACTGGTGCGCTACTGGGATTACGGTTTTGGCCATACCGTGGGTGCGACAAAAGGTGTGCTGGCCGACAAGGTGAGCGGGTGCAACATGACCTATTCTGTCGCCAACCAGCGCTTCGGTCTGCTCAGCATAAGCCTGACGCTTACCAGCGAAAATGAAAGCGTCAGCCTGTATAACGAAATCCATGTGAACAACGCGCCATGAAAAAACTTATGTCGTCAATGACGGGGCGGAAACTGCAACACGGCTTCAGCATTATCACCGCCATCTTTCTGCTGGTGGTGTTGTCTTTTCTCGGTGTGGCGATGGTGACCTTTTCCACCACGCAACACCAGAGCTCGGCGATGGATGTGATGGGTTCGCGCGCTTACCAGGCAGCGCGGGCCGGGATCGAGTGGGCGGTGTATCAGGTGGCCATCAGCCCGGCCAGCGCGGCGGCTGCTACCGGTTGCGCCACCAATTTTGCGGCGGGTAGCTTGGGTGGCACGTTGGCACCGTTTGCTGTAGCGGTAAGCTGTACCCCCAATTCCTATATCGAGGGTGCCTCCACGATCTGGGTGTATGACGTAACCTCAACTGCCCGCACGGGTGGCGTGTCGGGCGACCAGAGCTACGTCGAACGCGTCATCAATGTGAAGTTGGGCAAGTGATACCTGCTGACATGACACCATGCAAACGATCTGCAAGACGTGCCACCTTGCCGCCCCGGGAGCTTGCCGAGAAAACTCGCACAAGCATCGGCAAAATATTGCAAGTACGGGATGTGGGCTGCCACCTGTTTTTGTATTTCTGATCAATCGAGTCTGACTCTATTGATTCTTTATGCAGTGTTGCCTGGTCGAAATATATGATGAGAAATTGCGCTCCGGTTCAAATCGAGGTTACGTCTGTCCTGGATTCAAGATCGCAGGGAGATGAGTAATGAACTACATTCTGGCTTGTAAAAACCTTGAGTTGTCTCCGGTGGGGCCGCTGCTTCAGAAGGCAGCGGGTAAACTTCTGGCCATTCTTCTTATATTGGTGGCCTCTTTATTTTTTCAAAATGCAGTCTTTGCAGCAGTCGCGCACGACTCGGCAAGTGAGAGTCACACGGGAACCACGGGTTCTGCCAATCAGGCATCATTTACCTGGAACCACACGCCCGCAGGAACCCCCCGCGGTGTTCTTGTTTACGTCTTCACAAGATCCGCAACACAAACAGTTACCGGTGTCACCTACGGCGGTGTAGCGATGGCGGCAGTTGCAGGTGGCCTGGCTATTGATACCGGGGGCGAGGCAGGACGCGTCGACACGTTCTTTCTTGGCGCGTCCATCCCAACAGGCGCACGGCCGGTCGTCGTCAGCAGGACAAACAACGGGACGGTCATGTACGCCTCCGCCGCCACGCAGACTGCGGGCGCGAACACCGAGGTCTACACACCAGGTATTGTTCTACTTCAAGAAAACGGAACTTATGCCGAGCAGCCGGTCGATGACGGAAGTCCGGGAGTGAACAGCGTTCGCTACGCCGCCGGCTACGCTGGTGGCAACAACGTCCTCGCAGCGGGAGCAGCCAGTACCATCCTCAACAATATCGACTTCGGTGCTTACACAGCCAATACAGCCCGAGAGACGACTGCAGGACAGGGTGCCCGCAATGTCGGCTTCACTTCCA
>JBAZFV010000097.1:0-6844 GCA_041653255.1 Sideroxydans sp.
TCCTACATGGCGCTGAAGACCGAGATGACGCCACGCCAGCGTGACTACATCAACAAGATTCAGGGTTCAGGCCGCCATCTGCTCGCCATCATCAACGACATTCTCGACTTCTCGAAGATCGAGGCGTGCAAACTTGAGGTCGAGCACACCGTGTTTGAACTGGAAAAAGTGCTCGACAATGTGGCTGACCTGATTGCCGAGAAGACCTCCGCCAAGGGATTGGAGCTGATCTTCGATGTGGACAAAAACGTGCCGCGCCATCTGGTCGGCGATCCGCTGCGGCTGGGGCAGATTCTCATCAACTACAGCAACAATGCCGTCAAATTCACCGAACAGGGTGAGATCCACATCGTCATCCGCCTCAAGGAGAAGACTGACAAGGATGTGCTGATTTACTGCGCCGTGCGCGATACGGGGATCGGTTTGTCGCAAGAACAGATGGGGCGCTTGTTCCAGAGCTTTTCGCAGGCAGACACTTCGACCACCCGCAAATTTGGCGGCACCGGTCTCGGTCTGGTCATTGCCAAGAAGCTGGCCGAACTGATGGGCGGAGAAGTGGGCGTGGACAGCGAACCCGGCAAGGGCAGCACCTTCTGGTTCACGGCACGCCTCGGCAAGAGCTTCGGCCAACCGCGCGTGCCGGTGCTGGCGCGTGACATGCAGGGCAAGCGCGTGCTGGTGGTGGACGACAACGAGAGTGCACGTCTGATGATACGTGAACTACTTGGCGGCATGAGCTTCAAGGTCGATCAAGCGGATTCGGGCGAAGCGGCCATCGCCGCCGTGGAACGTGCCGATGTGCAGGGCATACCCTACGAGATCGTATTCCTCGACTGGAAAATGCCGGGCATGGATGGCATCGAGACGGCCAAGCAGTTAAGAGCGCGTCCACTCATGCAGATTCCGCTCATGATAATGGTGACGGCTTATGGCCGTGAGGACGTCATCAAGGGCGCAGAAGAAGCGGGCATCGAGAATGTATTGATCAAACCGGTCACGGCCTCGGTACTGTTCGACGGTGTGGTGCGCATTCTGGGAGGCGTCGTTGATGGCCCCCGCACCACCATAGATGTGCCGAGCGATGTCTTCGGACAACTCGCCGGCATCAAAGGGAGCCGTATCCTGTTGGTAGAAGACAACGAGCTCAACCAGGAAGTGGCCACCGAACTGTTGCGCTATGCCGGCTGCGTCATCGAACTGGCCGAGAACGGCCAGATAGCGCTGGACAAGGTCAGGGCCTCTGGATACGACATCGTGCTGATGGACATGCAGATGCCTGTGATGGACGGCGTAACGGCGACTCGGGAGATGCGCAAGGAAGAACGATTCAAGGATCTTCCGATCGTGGCGATGACCGCCAACGCCATGCAGGCCGATCGTGACCGCTGCCTTGCGGCAGGCATGAACGATTATATTGCCAAGCCGATCGAGCCCGAGGAGTTGTGGAAGGCGCTGCTGAAATGGATCAAGCCGAAAGCAGCGCAAGCTGCAGGAGTGAGTCAGGTCATGGATGCTACGGACAACGAACAGTTGCTACCGCAGGATGCCGGGCTGCCTTTCGCCATCACCGGGCTGGACATGATCAATGGTCTGCGCCGCGTGCTCGGTAAGAAGGCACTCTACCTCTCGATGCTGCGCAAATTCGTAGCCGGACAGAAATCCTCAGCGGCGGACATTCTCAAGGCGTTAGACGGTGATGATTTGGCTTCAGCGGAGCGGCTCGCCCACACGCTAAAAGGTGTTTCCGCCAACATCGGAGCCGGCGACCTGCAGCAGCTGGCGGGAAAATTCGAAGCAGCGATCAGAGAGCGGCATCCGAGCAATGAACTCGATGGTCTGCTCAAGGCGCTCAAAAACTTACTAAATAACCTCATCACCCAACTGGAACAGAAGCTGCCGCAGGAACAGGCCATGATGGCTGTCGCGGTCGACCCTGCAAAACTCCGGGTGGTGTGTGACAAGCTGAATACCCTGCTGGCCAATGATGACGCGGAAGCGGGTGACGTGCTGGAGACGAATGCGCAACTACTTAACGCGGCCTTCCCCAATCACTATCGCAAGATCGAAGACGCTATCCGATCTTTCAACTTCGAGGCGGCACTGGCAGCGCTGAGTGCCGCCAACGAAACGTCTACTAAAGAATAGCCATGGACACACTCGACTTCACCGCAAAACGAACTATCTTGGTGGTCGACGACACACCGGACAACCTGTCGCTGATGCACAATTTGCTCAAGGACGACTATCAGGTAAAAATCGCCCACAGTGGCGAGAAGGCACTGAGTATCGCGCTATCTGACTCGCCACCGGCCCTTATCCTGCTCGACATCATGATGCCCGACCTGGACGGCTTCGAAGTGTGCCGGCGTCTCAAGCTCGACCCCAAGGCGCGGAACATCCCGGTGATCTTCCTCACTGCCAAGGCAGAACCGGAGGACGAGAAGAAAGGGTTGGAACTCGGCGCGGTCGACTACATCACCAAACCGATCAGCCCAGCCATCGTCATGGCCCGCGTGAAGAACCATCTGGCACTTCAGGAAAGAAACATCGAGTTGGCACATGCCAAAATTGTGGCGGAAAAAGCCAATCTCGCCAAATCGACTTTCCTTTCCAGCATGAGCCACGAGCTGCGCAGCCCGCTCAATGCGATCCTCGGCTTCGGCCAGTTGATGGAGTCCGATTCCCCGCCGCCAACGCCAGTCCAGAAGGAAAACATCGCCCAGATTCTGAAGGCCGGATGGCATCTGCTGAAGTTGATAAACGATATACTCGATCTCGCCAAAGTCGAATCCGGGCAAGTTCCTCTATCGCAGGAGCCGGTATCGCTGGCCGAAGTCATGCTCGAATGTCAGAGCATGGTGGAACCGCAATTGCAGCAATACGGCAGTGAATTGATCTTGCCCAATCTCGACAACCCAAATTTCGTGATGGCCGACCGCACACGCTTGAAACAGGTCCTCATCAATCTGCTTTCGAATGCCATCAAATACAACAGCAAGCGGGGCACTGTCGCGGTAAAGCTCAGTGCAACAACACCGGACAGACTCCGGATAAGCATCTGCGACAGCGGAGTGGGACTAGCCCCTGAAAAAGTAGCGCAACTGTTTCAGCCTTTCAATCGATTGGGCCAGGAAGCGGGCACTACGGAAGGTACTGGCATCGGTCTTGTCGTCGCTAAACGCCTGGTTGAATTGATGGATGGTGTAATCGGCGTCGAAAGCACACCCGGCACAGGCAGTATCTTCTGGTTCGAGCTGAATACCGTGGTGGATCCGGTATTGGTGGTCGATGAGATTGACCCGCTGTCCGCATCGGGGCCGCGCGCAACTAGCAGCAATGCAATGCATACCCTGCTCTACATCGAGGACAACCAGGCCAACATGAAACTGGTCGAGCAGATCGTCACACGGCTCCCCAACGTCCAATTGCTGACTGCAGTGAACGGGACACTTGGAGTCGAGATCGCACGCCAGGCCTTGCCGGATGTGATTCTGATGGACGTCAACCTGCCCGGCATCAGCGGCTTCGAAGCACTCACCCTGTTGCGGGCGGATCCTGCTACGGCATCTATCCCCGTCATAGCCGTCAGTGCTAATGCGATGCAACCGGATATCGAAAAAGGAATCCGGGCTGGATTTTTCCGCTACATAACCAAGCCGATCCAAGTCGGTGAATTCATGCAGGCGTTGGATGTGGCGCTGGTGTTTGTCGAGCACCAGACTAAAGCCGTCATTAAGGAGGTTTGAATATCATGACAACCACAGTAGACATCCTCAATGCCAGGATCCTTGTCGTCGACGACATGCGCCCGATGGTCGTCCTGCTGCAGCGGATATTGCGCAGTGCCGGCTATGTTGACATCTCCACCACGACAGACCCCGACATTGTGTGCGAATTACACCGCCAATACCGGTATGACCTGATCCTGCTTGATCTGGAAATGCCGGTCATGGACGGACTGCAGGTGCTACAGGCGTTACAGCGTGAAGAAACTGCACTGCCCGCCGTTATCGTCATCAGCGCTCATCCGGACAAAAAAATACAAGTTTTTCAGGCTGGTGCAAAGGACTACATCAGCAAACCCTTTGAACTTTCTGAGGTGCTGGCGCGCGTGCAAAACACGCTTCAGGCACAGCTGTTACAGGCAGAAACCCAAAACAAGATCAGTGTGCTGGAACAGCAGCTCAATGAAATTAATAGCCAGTCAACGGAGCCGCGCACATGATAAAACCAGTCGATCTGCTCAATGCCCGCATCCTGATCGTGGATGACCTGAAGGCGAATATTCAGTTGCTTCTGCAAATACTGATCTCTGCCGGCTATACCGCGATCACATCCACCATGAATCCCACCGAAGTGTGCGAGCTGCACCGCAAAAACCGCTATGACCTGATTCTGCTCGACCTGCAAATGCCGGTTATGGACGGATTTCAAGTGATGGAAGGTCTCAAACAGATTGAACTGGAGGGCTATCTGCCGGTGCTGGTCATCACCGCTCAACCGGATCAAAAGATGCATGCCTTAAACAGCGGTGCAAAAGACTTCATCAGCAAACCGTTTGAGCTCCCCGAAGTATTAGCCCGCGTGCACAACATGCTGGAAGTGCGCTTGCTGCAGAAAGCGCTCCACAACCAGAACGATGTCCTGGAGCAACGTGTCAGAGAGCGCACCACCGAACTGGAGGAAAGCAATCTGGAAACGATTTACACCATGACGCGCGCGGCGGAATACAAGGATGAAGACACCGGAGCGCACGTGCAACGAATCAGCCATTACAGCCGGGATTTGGCGCAAAAGATGGGGCTGCATCAAACCTTTGTGGAAAAAATATTTGTCGCCAGCCCTATGCACGACGTGGGCAAGATAGGCATTCCGGATCACATTCTGCTCAAGCCCGGCGGCTTCGATGCAGCCGAATGGAAAGTGATGCAGGGGCATGCGGCAATGGGCGCAAAAATCCTGGGCAACAGCAAGTCGCTTTACTTAATGATGGCCGCAGAGATCGCGCTCAACCATCATGAGCGCTGGGATGGCGGTGGTTATCCAGACGGGAAACACGGTGATGCCATTCCTTTGTCGGCTCGTATCGTGAACATCTGCGATATCTACGACGCTCTGCGCAGCCAGCGTCCCTATAAACTTGCCTACTCCCATCAGAAAGCGGTGGAGATTATTTTGCACGGGGACGGACGCACTGACCCAAAACACTTCGACCCCATCATATTCAAGGTATTCACCCAGAATCATGGCATGTTTGAGGATATTTTCGAATCCTTCAACCTGCAACCGGCACTGAAGCCATTGCACACATGATCAGTGCAACGGATATTTTCACGGCAACATCCTGATCGTGGACAATCAAGAAGCCAATCTGATCCTGCTGGAGCGGATACTGCGCGGTGTCGGCTATCCGCCCATTACCTCGGCTGTTCATTTTCTTGCGACATCAAGGGCGCGGCCAACTGGCGTTTTCAGGTTCAACCGACACGGCAGGAAAATCACCTCGCAGCAAAAGAATGGCCCAAAACGGGGTTGCCGTTCTGGGCCAAGGGACAACAGATGTTTATAAGGGGAGAATAAACATCCGTGTCCATCATCTTCCGTTAAGCACCGATATTCTGTTCGATACCGCACGCAACACCCGATCTTCTGGAGAATCGAGACACCATCCGTGAATTTAACCCGACCACCGCGCTATGTGTGTTGCCGTACATACCACCCCGCGCCCTATCTGGATACTTCCGGCGCTTATAGTGCTATAAGATAAGCAATATCCGGTGGCAATTGCCCACCCCCTTGTTGTTCTGTCGTTAATCCGTTTTACTTATGGCAACTGCAGAAGCAAAGGCAAATGGTCACTCACACTTCCACACCGCCGATCGCTTATCAAAATCACCTGCTGACCACCTTGCCTTGTGATGTGATGGAGCGTATTTCACCCAATCTGGAGCTTATCGCGCTGCCACTGGGGGATGTGCTGTGCGATTCCGGCTGTCAACCGCACCATGTTTTCTTTCCCACTGATGCCATTGTGTCGTTGCATTACGTCATGGAGAACGGCGCCTCCGCCGAGATCGCGGGTGTGGGTAACGAAGGAGTGGTGGGCGTTTCACTGTTTCTGGGCGGCAACACCACGCCCAGTCGCGCCACAGTGCAAACCGGTGGTCATGCATATCGCCTCAAAATCAAACCAATGATGGAAGAGTTCAATCGTGCCGGGCCGATGATGCGCTTGATGCTGCGCTATACGCAGGCACTGATCACACAAATTTCACAAACCGCCGTATGTAATCGTCATCACACGATCGAGCAACAGCTCTGCCGCTGGTTATTACTGGCCACAGATCGTCTGCCCGATACAGAATTGACCATCACACAGGAATTGATCGCCATCATGCTGGGCGTGCGGCGCGAAGGCATTACCGAAGCGGCGGGCAATCTGCAACGGGAAGGATTGATCAGTTATCGCCGCGGCCACATCAGTGTGCTCGACCGGGTGGGGTTGGAAACCCACTCGTGCGAGTGCTATGGCATCGTCAAGAAAGAACTGTTCCGCCTGCTGAACGATGCGGGTGTAGCGAGCAAGCTTCCGGCCCGTCATCAATAAAGCCTCCTGGACACATAAAGCACATGAGTAAAAATCCAAAATCGCCCGATCAACCAGACACTTTGGCCAAGGAAGAACTCAGCCATACGACAAGTGATTCAGCTCCCACCCATTCCCCTGAAAGTCTGCTCCATGAACTGCAGGTGCACCAGGTTGAACTGGAGATGCAGAACGAGGAATTGCACCGTACCCAAATCGCACTGGAGGAAGCGCATGAACGCTATTTAGACCTCTACG
>JBAZFV010000098.1:0-6736 GCA_041653255.1 Sideroxydans sp.
CGCTGTTGTTTTCCCGATCTTCCTGCATCATTTCAGAATCCCCACCGTCTTCATTGCGGCGAGACTGGTGCCGAGCTGCATGGTCACGCGCGACCAGTCGAGCGCGATATCCAGCACGTTCATGCGCGCCAAGTCCTGCGGCACGACGATGGTGTCGCCCGGCAGAATTTCACCCAGCGAGGAACTGAACCAGCCGCCTCCCTGTGTCTCGACGCGTCCATCGGCGCGCACCAGATAGATGCCGGACGCATCTGCCATGCGGGTCACACCGGCCTGCGCCAGATAATCGCCGCTGTCGTATTTCGGGTTGAACAGGACCGCCGAATTGTTGTACACCTCGCCCACCACCAGCACTTCTTCCGGGCGTTTCGGGATGAACAGGCGGTCACCATCACGCAATTTCAAGTCGAATTGGGAGCCTTGCAGTTTGGCGAGATCCGTCAGACTGATGACCAGACGGCCGGTGGCTTGTGCCGTCTTGAATTTGGCGAGCAGGCGCTTGCCGGATTCCAGTGCTTGTTGCTGCTGCGCCTGCAAGTTTGCATCGCGCAGCGTGGTCACGGAAGTCTGCCTTGCCGCCAGTTCCGAATCCATGCGCCGCACCAGTTCGTCGATCTGTTTTTGCTGTTCCAGTCGCACCGATTCACGGGTGAATACGGCAGCTCTTAAATAGGCCCTGTCGGTGTAACCGCCGACCCGCTGCAACAGGGAAGACAGCCCCTCGCCTTCCTCGATCGGATAGGCACCCGGATGCTGGACTTCACCTTCGACGCGCACCTGTTCGGCGGCACGCCAGTTGGCCACGCGCCGGACATTCAGCACGTCGTAGGGATGCAGTTCGATGTTGGCCAGTTGTTCTCCACGCAGCGCCGCTTCCAGATCGATCGGCAAATGTTCGGAGACGCGCTTCTGCCCGTTCTCGACCGAGTAGCGGGTGATCTCGGCCTGCTTCAGATAGGCCATCTGGGTGACGTTGCCACCAGCAAAGATCAGGTCGGCAACGCGCATACCCCTTCCCAACGGGAGGGTTGCCGGCTTGTTGATTTCACCCAGTATTGTGACTTCTTCGCGATGTTTGCTTTCGTAGATGGAGTGCACCACGACACGGTCGAGGTCTTGCAGCAGGATGTCGTTCACCTGGTCGGCAGCCAGGGCCAGCGCCAATGTGACTTTGATCAGCCTGACATCGCGCGTAATCGGGTCGGTGCGATAGACCTCGACGGAACCGAGGTCGGTATCACGCAGCACGCCACCCGCCGCCAGCACGATGTCTGCCAGGCGCATGTTGCGCTTGTATTCGTATTGGCCGGGGGTCTGCACACTACCTTCGATGCTCACTTTGGGCTGCTGGCGGAAATTGGCGCGCTTGAACACGTAGAGGCGGTCGCGCGGGCGCAGGGTCAGGTCCAGCTCGCCGCCCTTCGCTTGCGCCTGAATCAGTTCGCCGAGTTTGAAGCGGAGCAACATCGGTTCACGCGTGTCGCGGGTCTCGCGTTCGATGACGCCGTACTCGAGGAAGGTTTCCGGCAACAGGTCGTCGATGGAGTTGATCAGCGTGGAGACACGCATCCCCTCTTCCCACGCGTATTTGCCGGGACGCTTGAGGTTGCCGATGGTCAGGATCTGGTTCTTCTCAAATTCGGTGCCGGAAAATATTTTGATCACGTCGCCGTTGCGGATTGGCTCGTTCGCGCCATTGTCCAGCAGTGAGAGATTGACGATCTTCTGCTCTCCTCTGGCTGCGACGCGCTCGATCAGCGCCTTGTCCAGATAGGCTTTTGGCATCAGGCCGCCCGCCAGTTTGAGTACATCCGTGACGGTCTTTTCTTTTTTCAGTTCATAGATGGCAGGGCGTACGACTTCGCCCGCAATGCTGACGGTATCGCCGATCGGCGGCACGAATACAACATCACCCGGCAACAGGCGCACGTCCTTGCTGGTATCGCCGCGCAACAGGAAATCATAAAGATCGATGGTGGCGACTTTGCGGCCATTGCGTTTCAGTTCGATATTGCGCAACGAGCCGATCTTCTTCACCCCGCCGGAAGCAAACAAGGCGCTGGACAACGTAGCCAGCCCGCTGACGGTGTAGGAACCGGGACGATACACATCGCCGAGGGCAAAGATGCGGATGGTACGTAACTGGCCCATGGTGATGCTGGCGGAAACGCCGATCATCTTTTGTTTGATCTGCTCGGCCAGTAGCGCTTTGGTCTGCGCGAAATCCAGCCCGGAGACGGAGATGGGGCCGATCTGCGGGAAAGACACAGCACCTTCGCGGTCAACCGTCAGCGCCAGCTCTTTATTGTCTTTGCCAAACAACTGCACCTTGATCTCATCGCCCGGCCCGATAAGATATTCCGGAGGGACGGGAATATTGGTCACCGGCGCAAAAGTGCCCGGTTCCGAGGCGAATAACTCATAACCGTACTGTTGCAAGCCGGAGGTGTCGACCTCCATCGGCCTGGACTCGCGCATGAATTCTTCGTAAGAGCGGCGGATCTCGATCTTGTCGGCTACGGCTTGTGTCTTCACCTGCTCGAGCGGGATGTCGGTGGTATAACCAACGGGTACCTCTTGTTGGGAAAGGGCTGCATCACGCGAATCGGTTTTGGCATCTGGTTCCAGACGACCCTTATCCAAAGTACGCGGCGGCAGATTCGTCGGCGCAACAACATTGGTACTGCTTGTGCCGGCCTGGCCATTTCCTGCAGAAGCGCGCTGCATCAATGCTGCGCGTTGTTCGGGCGAGAGTTGCTGGAGTTGCTGAAGTTGTTCCGGCGTCAGTTGTTGCAGCAGTTGCGCCATATCCGCCGCCTGCGCGCCGGGCGCGGCCAGCAGAAGACATGCAAGCAAAGCGAAAACAAGTTTTATGCTGTCGAATCTCATTCTTGCCTCAATCTGTTGTGATCTAGCTGACTATTGATATGGTTTGTCCGCGTTCAAGCCTGGAACGGGTGGCGCAGTACGATAGTCTCATCGCGATCCGGCCCCGTTGAGACCATATCCACCGGCACTTCGCAAATCTCGGCGATGCGTTGCAGGTAGTTGCGCGCCGCCTGTGGCAGTTCTTCGTAGCGCTTCACGCCCACCGTGCTGCCGCTCCAGCCCGGCATGTCTTCGTACACAGGTTCGCAGCCGAGCAGAGAGTCGGCACCGACCGGCAGGATGTCGCTGACTTGTCCGTCAATCTTGTAGCCGATACCGATGCGCACGTTCTCCATGCCGTCCATCACATCCAGCTTGGTCACACACAGGCCGGACACGCCGTTGATCTGAATCGAGCGCTTGAGTGCCGCCGCATCGAACCAGCCGCAACGACGCGCGCGTCCGGTGGTGGAGCCAAACTCATTACCTTTTTCGGCCAGCATTTTGCCGATCGGATCCTGCTTCAATTCGGCATCGTACAACTCGGTCGGGAACGGTCCGGAGCCGACGCGGGTGGTGTAGGCCTTGGTGATACCCAGCACGTAATGCAGCGCCTGCGGGCCGATGCCCGCCCCCGCACAGACCGCGCCGGAGATGCAGTTGCTTGACGTGACAAAGGGATAGGTGCCGTGGTCGATGTCGAGCAGGGTACCTTGCGCGCCTTCGAACAACAGGTTCTGGCCGGCCTTGTTCGCCTCGTACAGGGCGCGCGGCACATCGAGCACCAGCGGCTGGATGCGCTCCGCCAACGCCAATGCGGCGTCCATGGTCTGGTTGAAATCTACTGTGTCAGCCTTGAAATAGTTTTTCAAAACGAAGTTGTGATAGTCGAGCACTTCGCCCAGCTTGGCGGCGAAGCGTTTGCGATGGAACAGGTCCTGCAATCGAATCGCACGGCGTGCCACTTTATCTTCGTAGGCAGGGCCGATTCCGCGTCCTGTGGTGCCGATCTTGGCCGCTCCTTTGGCCACCTCGCGCGCCTTGTCCAAGGCTTCGTGGTACGGCAGGATCAGGGGGCAGGCCTCGGAGATGCGCAGACGGTCATACACCCGCACGCCCGCCGCTTCCAGCATATCCATCTCCTTGAGCAGGGCGGCGGGAGAAACCACCACGCCGTTGCCGATGTAGCACTTCACCTGTTCGCGCAGGATGCCGGAGGGAATCAGATGCAGCACCGTCTTCTGGCTGCCGATGACCAGCGTGTGCCCGGCGTTGTGCCCGCCCTGAAAGCGCACCACACCATGTGCATGATCGGTCAGCCAATCGACCACCTTGCCCTTGCCTTCATCACCCCATTGGGTACCGATCACCACCACGTTTCTTGACATAAATGCCTCTGTAAATTCGTTTTGCGGGCGAGTCGCTGCGTCGCGTGCTCGCTCTCTCCTCGTCTATCAAACCGATCTGCCTCGTTGTTCGCTGTGCGGTTCCTTACGCTTCATCCCGCAAAACGAATTACAGAGGCATTTCTACCCGTCTTGCTTCACCTGTCGTCCTGCACCTCAACAACCCACCTGCCCTCGCGCATTACCAGTTCACGATCACAGTTCAGTTCAGCCCGATATTCGGCCTTGTCCAGCAGATCGACCACTACCACCTCGCCTTGCCTGCGCAATTCGTCGATCGCGGCCTGCAACGCGAGATCGGCACGGTGCGGTGCCAGAATCGCCCGGGCCGGTTCTTGCTGCGGCAGCAGGGGATACAACTGGCGCAGGTCCATGCTGAAACCGGTGGCCGGGCGGGCGCGCCCGAAGGTCTTGCCCACATTGTCGTAGCGGCCGCCGAGTGCGATGGCATCGTGGCTGGCGGGGTGGTACACGGCAAATACCAATCCGCTGTGATAGTGATAGCCGCGCAGTTCCGCCAGATCCACGCCGATACTGGCGGCCAGCGGTTGCATTTGTTGCGCGGTTTGTTCCAGTTTCACCAGCGCCGCAGCGATGCGTGGCGTTTGCGGCAACAGGCTGCGTGCCCGCTCGATCACATCCACTCCACCGTGCAGTTGGGGCAGGGTCAGCAATGATTGCCGCATCTCTGCCGGCAGTGCACTCGCCAGGCTTTGCACCGCAGGTATGTCCTTGTGCTGCAACGCGGTGAACAGCGCCTGTTCCAGTTCACTGCCAATGACTCCATCCCCGATCAACGCCTGAAACACGTCGACATGCCCCAGATCGAGATGGATATCCCGGATACCGAGCCGGGACAAGGATTGCAGCATCAGGCGCTGGATTTCCAGGTCGCTTTCGATGCCGGCATGACCGTACAGCTCCGCTCCGATCTGCAACGGTTCGCGCGTACTCATCAATCCGGTTGGCTGGGTATGTACCACGCTGCCGGCATAACACAGACGCGCGACACCCTGGCGATTGAGCAGGTGTGCATCGATGCGCGCCACCTGCGGCGTGATGTCGGCGCGCAAGGCGAGGGTGCGGCCGCTCAATTGATCCACCAGCTTGAACGTGCGCAGATCAATATCCGCACTGTCCCGAATCAGCAGCGACTCGGCATATTCGATCAGCGGCGGCGACACCAGCTGGTAACCGGACAGGCGCAGCATCTGCAAGATTTCGGCGCGCATCGCTTCGATACGCCATGCCTCATGCGGCAGCATATCCTGGATATATTCAGGCAACAGCCACTTCATGCCACCATCCTCACCACAGAGGTTTTCAGATCCATTATTTAATCCAGTAAATCAGCAACAACCCGCTCAACATCAGCGACAAGCCGAGAAAACGTATCTGGCCTTCCTGCCACTGTGCCAATTTGCTCAAGGTTTCCCGCCACGGTCTGGGAAAGATGAAAGGCATCAACCCTTCCAGCACCAACATCAAGCCCAGCGCGGCAAGCCAGAAATCGAGCATTGAATATTACTGTCCGCCCCTGCCGGAACTCTTCAGGTATTTGAAGAAGGATGAGCTGGGGTCGAGCACCATCACATCACCCTTATCCTTGAATGTCTGTTTGTAAGCTTCCAGGCTGCGATAGAAAGAAAAGAATTCCGCATTGCGCCCGTATGCCGAAGCATACAAGGCGGTCGCCTTGGCATCTCCCTCACCCTTGATCTTTTGCGCATCACGATAGGCTTGCGACAAGGTCACCTGCCGCTGACGGTCGGCATCGGCGCGAATCTTTTCGCTTTCCGCATTGCCGGTGGCGCGCAACTCGTTGGCCACGCGCTTACGTTCCGCCTCCATGCGGCGATAGACCGAGTCGCTGATTTCGACCGGGAAATCAACGCGCTTCAGGCGCACATCCAGCACTTCGACCCCAATCTTGCGCGCGTCGCCATCGGTCTTTTCCTGCACCACGCGCATCAGTTCATCGCGCTTGCCGGAAACCACATCGTGGATGGTCAGCTTGCCGAATTCCTCGCGCATCGCGGAATTGACGGTTTGCATCAGGCGCGTCTGCGCCCGCGCTTCGTCGCCGCCGACGCTGATGTAATACTGCTTGACGTCAAAGATGCGCCACTTGACATAGGAATCGACCAGCACGTTCTTTTTCTCGGCGGTGATGAAACGCTCTGGGTCGGCTGTGTCAAAAGTCAGGATGCGCGAATCGAAGAAGCGCACGTTCTGCACCAGCGGCAACTTGAAATTGAGGCCCGGTGCGGTTTCCACACGGACCGCCTCACCCAACTGAAACACGATAGCCGCTTGGCGCTGATCGACCACAAACGCACTCATGCTGAGCAAAATCAGGGCGATGATCGCGCCTACCAACAGATTTCTGATACTGGTTTTCATTTAACGAGCCTCCCGTTCACGGCCAAGGATCAGTTCGCGCGCGCGCGTTACCGGCACGA
>JBAZFV010000099.1:0-351 GCA_041653255.1 Sideroxydans sp.
CATTCACTTTCCCCAACCGATCTGGCCAGTGCGCTAATCACGCTGGGTGGGCACAAACCCAGTTGTCTAATCGTTGCCGGTGATGCCGAAATCCCCAAAGGATTGATTGATTTTGCCAATCGCAGCGGCACCCCGCTGTTCCGCTCCCCGCTGGGCAGCGTGCATCTGATGTGGATGGTGCGCCATTATGTGGTCAAGGCATTGGCAGATTCCGCTTCCCGTCACGGCGTATTCCTTGATGTGCTCGGGGTGGGCGTGATGATCACCGGTGACAGCGGGGTGGGGAAAAGCGAGCTGGCACTGGAGCTGATCACGCGCGGCAATGGCCTGGTTGCCGATGATGTAGTTGAT
>JBAZFV010000099.1:361-6563 GCA_041653255.1 Sideroxydans sp.
GCATTTCACCGGAAGCGCTCGAAGGACGCTGCCCCGAACTGTTGCGCGATATTCTGGAAGTGCGCGGACTGGGTGTACTCAACATCCGCACCATGTTTGGCGAGACCGCCGTGCGCCGTAAAAAAAGTCTGAAGCTGATCGTCCATCTTTACCGGCCACAAACCGACGACCTGGCCAAGCTGGATCGTTTGCCCCAGTCAGGCAAGGAAGATATTCTCGGTGTCATAGTCCGTAAGGTGGAAATCCCGGTACTCGCCGGACGTAATCTCGCGGTGCTGGTGGAAGCCGCAGCACGCAATTTTGTCCTGCAACAACGAGGGATTGATTCCATGCAGGACTTCATTACCCGCCAGGCACAACAGCTGACCGAAGACTAAAAATCATGCAGCTATTCCTCATCAGCGGCCTGTCCGGCTCCGGCAAAAGCGTCGCGTTGAAGACGCTGGAAGACGCCGGCTTTTACTGTGTTGACAATCTGCCGGCCGAACTGCTGCCTACTCTGGTCGAGAATCTGCAGCAAACGGGTTATACCAACATCGCGGTGAGCGTCGATGTGCGTAGCGGCGGCAGCGTGCAGCAATTGCCCCGGCATATCGAAGCGATTAAAGCGCAGGGGCTGGATGTGCATGTGCTGTTCCTCGAAGCACAGGCCGAAACACTGGTAAAACGCTTTTCCGAAACACGCCGCCTGCATCCATTAAGCGATGGCGCACGTACTTTGCCCGAGTGTGTCGCCTATGAACGCGAACTGCTGGCCGGGATCAGCGATATCGGCCACCACATCGACACCAGCGGACTCGGTGCCAACGCACTGCGTGCCTGGGTCAAGGAATTAATCAAACTCGACCGCGCCCGTCTGACCCTGCTTTTTCAGTCTTTTGGCTTCAAGCACGGCATCCCGCTCGATGCCGATTTTGTGTTTGATGTGCGCTGCCTGCCCAACCCGCATTACGACCCACTGCTACGCCCGCTGACCGGACGCGATCAGGCGGTGATCGACTTTCTCGAAGCCACCCCCGCCTCGCAACAGATGTACCACGACATTCGTGACTTCATCGCTCGCTGGCTACCCAATTTTGTAGCCGACAACCGCAGCTACCTGACCGTCTCTCTCGGCTGTACCGGCGGCCAACATCGCTCGGTCTATTTCGCCGAACACCTCGCGCGGCATTTCAGCACACAACAACAAGTGCTGGTTCGACATCGCGAGCTGGCCGGTTAAATACCAATCAAGCCACAGAGAACACAGGGAATATCTACACCGTGAAACTCACTGGTCTTCTCTGTGTTCTCTGTGTACTCTGTGGCAAATGATTTTTCAGGCCAACATCGTGCCTACACTTTCACACATCAAACCCGGCGACTACTTAACTCTGCTGGCCGGAGCGTTCTGTGTCGTTCTGCTCGCGCTCAAGCTGTGGCACGGCGGCGTCGCCGATACCGCTGTCATCCGCAGTGCAGGCAAGATATTCAAAGAGGTGCCGCTGTCACGCGATCAGCAGGTCGAGGTACCCGGTCCGCTCGGCATCAGCATCATCACCATCGACAAGTTACGCGCGCGCATCAGCAGCGACCCCAGTCCGCGCCAGTACTGCGTGCGCCAGGGCTGGCTGCAACAGGCAGGAGAAATCGCCGTATGCCTGCCAAATCAGATAAGTGTGGAATTGACGGGGGGACAGAAAAAATATGACAGTCTCAACTATTAAAGTGGTTTCGAGTACTGGGTGCCGAATATCGAGTAAAGCTGAAGGCGAGGTTCTTATTCAGCAGTCAGTAATCACGACCCAGCACTTTAAAGCATGGCCACAACCATAAAACTTGAGACATCGACCGAAGACCACCACATCGCAAAAATGACGGCGGTGGCGCTGGGACTGACTGTGCTGGAGAACGCCATTCCTTCGCCGCTGCCCGGGGTCAAACCGGGGTTGGCGAACATCATCACGCTGATCGTTCTGGCGCGTTTTGGCTGGCGTGCGGCCGCATGGGTTTCGCTTTTGCGCGTGGTGGCCGGCAGCCTGTTGTTCGGTAATTTCCTCGCCCCCGGATTCTTCTTGAGTCTGGCCGGCGCCCTGCTCAGTTTGTTCGTGCTAGCCCTGGCCCGCCATCTACCCGCCCGCTGGTTCGGTGCCGTTACCCACAGCATCCTCGCCGCCTTCGCCCACATCGCCGGGCAGATGGCCGTGGTCTATTTGTGGCTCATCCCGCACAGCGGCATCGCGTACCTGATCCCTATCTTCGCCACGGCAGCCTTGGTCTTTGGTACAGTGAACGGCATAATTGCGATGAAATTCATGGATGAAGAACCTGTTTTATGAAAACAATAACCCTCGCCTTCACCGGTGCCTCCGGCCTGCCCTATGGCCTGCGCCTGCTCGAATGTCTGTTGCAAAGTGGACAGCGTGTACATCTGGTCTATACCCAGGCCGCGCAGATTGTCGCCAAACAGGAGCTGGATTTCACTTTGCCCAGCCGTCCGCAGGATGCGGCACAACTATTCGCCGATCGTTTCGGTGCATTCAATGGCGAATTAAAAGTGTTTGGTATTCAGGACTGGTACGCACCGATGGCTTCCGGCTCAAACCCCGGTGACGCGATGGTAATTTGCCCCTGCACCATGGGCACACTGGGCAAGATCGCTGGTGGTATCAGCGACGACTTGGTCGCCCGCGCCGCCGATGTGATGCTGAAGGAAAAACGCACGCTGATTCTGGTACCGCGCGAGATGCCATTCTCCGCCATTCATCTCGAAAACATGCTCAAACTCGCGCATGCCGGCGCCGTCATCATGCCCCCCAACCCGGGTTTTTATCACCATCCGCAAAGCGTGCTGGAAATAGTGGATTTTGTCGTGGCAAGAATCCTCGATCACCTCGGCGTCGCGCAATCTCTGGTAAAACCGTGGGGATAGCAAGGAGCAATTTAACTAAGCGATTGAAGGGCCGGGCCGATTCTCGGCATAGCTGCCGGTGGCGTATAGATGGACCAACGGCCGGTATGGAATTGTCGCCGACCGTAAGGAGCGGGAATCATCATGAATGGCTGCTTTCACGCACGCTACCGATGCCGCGGAGGAAAATGGGAAATACCAGTTTCCCCTCTGCAATCAGCGAGTTTCGTGCTTCAATAATGGAAACCCGTATCACCAGACCCTGAATGATGCCGGTAAACATGACGGCGGCACTGTGCTCGTTCAGGTCTGGGTGAACCAGATTTTGCACCTTGGCCTGGGCAATGAGGTTTGTCACCTTGGCCTCATAATCCGCCAGGATGCCGCGGATCAATTCCTTGATCTTGGGATTCTTCTTCAGTAATTGATCGGTAAATACCAGCTTCGGGATCGCAGGCACCTTGTCAACGAAACCGAGATGCGCGAAGAACATCTTCTCCAGTGAATCCAGCGGATCCTTGCCCTGATCTGCCGCCATATCCAGCACGCTCATCAGACGGCCGCGCACCCAGTGGATGACCCCCAGCCAGATCATGTTCTTGGTGGGGAAGTGGCGGAAAATCGCGCCTTGCGTGATGCCGACTGCATCTGCCATGTCCTGTGTGGTGACCCCCTCCACGCCGTGCTCGCCAGCAAGATCCACCGCAGCTCGTATAATTTCTTCCTGGCGCTCTTCCGCTGACAATCTTTGTCTGTGCTCGCTCATTTCATGTTTCCCTTGATTGTAATCATGCAATTTATACTTTCTGGCAAGAATGCCATTCAGTTTCTTTCTGACCAGGATAAAACCTTAAGCATGAAACCGGCGAGAAGCAGGAAAACCACCGCGATATTCTTCTTGCCTTGCATGTTGCTCTCCTTGCCGGACGTGTGAATATGGGTCGGTGATAGAGCTGCCGGATCTTACAGCGTCACGCTCTGGCCGGGTTCGGGCACCGTCACCGTCCAGCCCCGCTCGGCTTGCAACAGCTCGGCGAACGCGAGTGCCGCGCTTTCTTCTCCGTGCACCACGAACGTCTGGCGCGGCGGTCGCTTGAAACCACCAGTCCAGGCAAGCAGCGCCGCCTGATCGGCGTGCGCCGAGAACCCGCCGAGAGTGTGCACCGAGGCCCGCACCGGAATCTCCTGGCCGAAGATGCTTACCCGCTTCGCCCCATCCACCAATCGCCGCCCGAGTGTGCCCTGCGCCTGAAATCCGGTGATCAGGATGCTGTTCTCGGCGCGCCCGAGGTTGTGGCGCAGGTGATGCTTGATGCGCCCGGCGTCGCACATACCGCTTGCGGAAATGATGATGGCGCCGGAGCGAATCTGGTTGAGGGCGATGGACTCCTCGGTGCTGCCGGTGAAACGCAGGTTCGGCAAACCGCGCCCCGCTGCGTGCCAGCTGGCGAGCTGTTTCGCCTCGTCATCGAACAGCGCCAGATGATGCATGGTGAGCTGGGTCACGGCCGTCGCCATCGGTGAATCCACAATAATATTCAGGCCGCTCAAACGACCCTCGCGCGTCAGTTGATGCAGGTGGTAGATGACTTCCTGCGTGCGCCCGACCGCGAATGCCGGAACGATGACATTGCCGTGCTTGACGCGCAGCGTGTGCTCGATCACATGCACGAGCTCTTCCATCGTGTCCGGCATGTTCTTGTGCGCGCGGTTGCCATAGGTGGACTCGATGAACAGCACGTCCGCCTCCTCGATCAGGGTCGGGTCGCGCAGAATCGGCCGGTCTGGCTGGCCGAGATCACCGGTCATGACCAGCTTCGCGGTCTTGCCGTTTTCCGTGATGTGAATTTCAAGTATCGCCGAACCGAGGATGTGGCCGGCGTCGCGAAAACGGCAGCGCACATCCGGGTGCGGGGTCAGCCACTCGTCGTACACAACCGGGCTCAGCTGTTTCAGGCATTCCTCCGCGTCCTGCAAGGTGTACAGCACGGACAGGGGTGTTTTGGCGCGCGTATTCTGGCGCCGTTTAGCGGCACGCCGCGCATCGGCCTCCTGGATATGGGCACTGTCCGGCAGCATGATGCCGAGCAGTTCGGCTGTCGCGGCGGTGGTATGAATCGGCCCGTTGAAGCCCTCGCGCGTGAGGCGCGGCAGCAGGCCACTGTGGTCGATATGCGCATGCGTGAGCAGCACGAAATCGAGCGAGCGCGGCTTGAAACCAAACGGTCGGCGGTTGCGCGCCGGCGCCTCGCGTCCGCCCTGGAACATGCCGCAGTCGACCAGAAAACGCACTGTGCCGGTCTCGATCAGATAACAGGAACCCGTGACTTCACGGGCCGCGCCAAAAAAAGTAACTTTTATGATGCTCCTCCACCTGTTTTCATAGTCTGATTAGCGGCCACCAACAAAGGGGGGACGCAGTAGCGTCGTGTCGCGCTGGGCGGGTGCTCGTTCCGGGCCCATTCTTCGATGTTTCCAGACACTTCAAGCGGCATTGGTGTGAGGGTATTCATGGGCTGCTCCTCTGCTGTTAATAAAAAGTCGATCACTGAACGGCGCCTGTCCTGCCGTAGAAATGCGCAACGAAAGGTTTGCGGAATTCACTGTGACAGTTGTAGCAACTGGTCTGGAGCTTCTGGAATGCTAGGGTGACGCCCTGCCCGTCCCTGGCCTTGGCAGCCTTGCCCACCGCCAAGGCCTGGTCATGTGTTTCGCCGTCATGGGCCTTGAACTTGGCCATGTTGGTGCCGACAAAACTCAGGATGCGCATTTTTTCGGAGAGCGGCGGCTGGGGATGGTTGGCGATCAGAGGTGTGGTTTTTTCCACCAGTTCCCAGTCCTCACGGGAAATGCCATCGGTGATGATCTGCATGTTCTTGCCCAGGTCCTTCATGATCTTCTGCAGGGCGAGTGGTTCGGCGGCGTGTGCGCCGCTTGTGGCGAAGAGCAAGCAGGAGGAGGTGAGGAGATTGAAGATCATCTTGCGGGGTTGTTGCATGTCAGACCATCCTTTTCTTGAAGCGAAGCGAGCTAACTAATAACAGTGCCGCTCCCAGCACCGCCAGGGCGGCAAACTGGGGCCACAGGATTTCCCAGCCGCTGCCCTTGAGGAAAATGTCCCGGATGATGATCAGGAAATAACGCAGCGGGTTGAGATAGGTGATCCACTGCGCTGGCTCCGGCATGTTCGAAATCGGGAACATGAAGCCGGACAGCAGCACTGCGGGCAGATAAAAGAAGAACGACGACATCAGCGCCTGCTGCTGGGTCTGGGAGATGGTGGAAATGAATAGGCCGATACCGATGGTGGAC
>JBAZFV010000100.1:0-1362 GCA_041653255.1 Sideroxydans sp.
GCAGCTCTTTTGCCTTGGTGATGGAGATGCCGGGATAGGTGGTCGGCATGTACAACACATCGCCTTCATCCAGTGGCGGCATGAACTCGGAGCCGATCTTCAGCACCGGGTATGCCGTCGCCAGTAGCAGCAAAAAGGCGATCAGCAGGGTCAACTTGCGCCGCGCCAGTGCGAGTTGCAACAGCGGCCCGTGCAATTTTTTCAGCCAGACATTGATCCGGTTGTGCTCCTCGCTCGGTATCTTGCCTCGTATCAGCAAGCCCATCAGCACCGGCACCAGCGTGACCGCCAGCAACGCGGCCGCGGCCATGGAGTAGGTCTTGGTGAAGGCCAGTGGCGAGAACAGGCGACCTTCCTGCGCTTGCAGGGTGAACACCGGCAGGAAAGAGACAGTAATGATCAACAGCGAAAAGAACAGCGCCGGGCCGACCTCTTTCGAGGCCGTGGCGATGGCCTCCCATCTTGCGTGCAGGCTGGATTTTTCAGCGAGATGTTCCAGATGCTTGTGCGCGTTCTCAATCATCACGATGGCACCGTCTATCATCGCGCCGATGGCGATGGCGATGCCGCCCAGCGACATGATGTTGGCGGACAGCCCCTGCCATCGCATGATCATGAACGCGATGAGGATGCCGACCGGCAGGCTGATGATGGCGACCAGCGCGCTACGCGCGTGCATCAGGAACAGCAGGCAGATCAGCGCGACCACGATGGATTCCTCGATCAGCTTGTGCTGCAGGTTTTCCACCGCGCGTTCAATCAGATCGCCCCGGTCGTAGACGGGCACGATCTCCACGCCGGCAGGCAGTCCGGCTTTCAGGCTGTCTAACTTCTTGCGCACCCGCTCAATGGTGGCCAGCGCATTCTCACCGTATCGCATCACCACCACGCCACCCGCCACTTCCCCCTCACCGTTCAGCTCGGCCAGCCCGCGCCGCAACTCGGGGCCGAGCTGAATGTTTGCCAATTGCTTGAGGTAGATCGGCGTGCCGTTCGCATCCACACCGACCGGAATGACTTCTAAATCGTGCAGGCTTTTGAGATAGCCGGTCGCGCGCACCATGTACTCGGTCTCGCCCATTTCCACCAAGCGACCGCCGACATCGTTGTTGCTGCGCTGGATCGCCTGCCGCACTTTTGCCAATGGGATGTTGTAGGCGAGCAGGGCTTCCGGTTTGACTTCGACCTGATACTGCTTGACGTAGCCGCCGATGGAGGCAACCTCAGCCACGCCGGCCACGGTTTGCAGCGGATAGCGCAGATACCAGTCCTGCAATGAACGCAGTTGCGCCAGATCGTGCTGTCCTGTTTTGTCTACCAGTGCATATTCATAAACCCAGCCCACGCCGGTGGCGTCCGGCC
>JBAZFV010000100.1:1372-3910 GCA_041653255.1 Sideroxydans sp.
CCCCAGCTTGGGCGAGACGCTGGCTGGCAGTCGGTCGGCGGCATAGTTGAGGTATTCCAGCACGCGGGTGCGCGCCCAGTACATGTCGGTGTTGTCCTCGAAGATCACATACACCATGGAGAAGCCGAAGAAGGAGTAGCCGCGCACCACCTTGGTCTTGGGCACCGACAACATCGCCGTGGTGAGTGGATACGTCACCTGGTCTTCCACCACCTGCGGCGCCTGTCCCGGAAAACCGGTGAAGATGATGACTTGCACGTCGGATAGATCGGGCAGCGCATCCAGCGGCGTGGCCTTCATCGCCTGCCAGCCGGCGAAGGAAAGCAGCAGCGTGGCGATCAATACCATGAAGCGGTTCTTGATCGAGATGTCGATCAGAGTGCGGATCATTGCGGTGCTCCCGTGTCAGGTTGCGACATATCGTGTTCAGGCGATGCTGCCGGTTGCTGCAACAGCTCTAGCATTTTGGCCGTCGCTTCCTTCAGTTTTGATTCGGAATCGATCATGAATTGCGCCGAAGTCACCACCAGCTCGCCCTCGTCCAGCCCGCTCACGATCTGGGTCTGGCCGTTGGCAGCCACGCCGAGCGTGACCATTCTTGGTTCAAACTGACCCGGCGCGCGCTGCACGAACACCTGTTCCTGCGCGCCAGTGCGCACGATGGCCTCGCTCGGCACGGAGATTGCATCGACGCGGCGATCAGTCTGTACGCTGACCTGGCCGAACATGTCCGGTTTCAGAAGCAGCCCTGGATTGTTGAACTCAAGACGCGCCTTGACCGTGCGTGTCTTGGCGTCGAGGTAGGGATAGATACGGGTCAGCTTGCCGCTGAAGGTACGCCCGGGAAGCCCCGCGACTTGCAGGCTGGCCCGGTCACCCTCGCGTGCCCAAGGCATGTCATCCTCGTACAGATCTACCATCACCCACACACGCGACAGGTCGGCGATCATGTACAGCTCGGTCGACGGCATGATGCGTTCGCCCTCGCGCGCTCCGATGTTCATCACGATGCCGCCCTGCGGTGCATGGATGTGCACCGCTTTGAATATCTCGCGCTTTTCCTTCAGTTGCGCGATCTGGTGTTCAGGAAGGTCGAGTAGGCGCAGACGCTGTTCCGACGCAGTGAGCATGCGTTGCGCTCCTTCGCGCACATCGGCGAACGTGCTGTCTTTGAGCATTTCCGCATTGTTAAGCGCGAGCAAATACTCCTCCTCGCTGGCCACCAGTTGCGGCGAGTAGATGGCGAGCAGCATGTCCCCCTTGCGTACGGCATCGCCGGTGTTGCTCACGAACAGTTTTTCCACCCAGCCTTCGTATTTCGGATGCAGGCGCAACAGGCGCCCCTCATCTACCGTGACACGACCGCTGGTGCGGATATCGCGTGCCAGTGTGCTGCGTTTTGCGGCAATTGTGCGCACTCCGATGTCCTGCACGATGACGGGATCTATCTTGACTGTGCCGGGCAGTGCTGCGGTTTCCGCGTCGGCATACACCGGGATGTAGTCCATACCCATCTCATCCTGAGCCGGCACCGGCGAGGTGATCTCAGGATTCATCGGATTACGATAGAAAAGTGCTTTGCGTTCCTTGGACTCCTGACCTTCGGCATACACTGGGATGTAGTCCATGCCCATCTCATCTTGCGCCGGCACCGGTGAAGTGATCGCCGGATTCATTGGGTTGCGGTAGAACAGGGGTTTGCTTTCGGTCACAGTAGCTGCTGTTTCGCTGCTCTGCGGCGGCGAACCAGCCAGCAAGTAACCGCTGCCTGCGCCAATCAGTAGTGCGCTGCCGATGGCAATGGCGAGTATCGTCTTATTGTTCATGCGTGTTCTCCTTGGGTGCAGGTAGCGGCGCACCTACCGCCGCCTGCAGGTTTGCCAGCGCCTGCCAGCCATTGCTAATAGTCTTCCAGTATTGGGTTTCGTAGTTGTAGAGCGTGATTTGTGCGCGTACCAGATTGAGAAAATCCACCTTGTTCACCTGATACGCGGCGCGCATGGCGGACACGGTCTGTTGTGACTGTGGGATGAGGCCGCCCTTGAATAGCGCGGCCTGTTCGCGGGCGGACTGGTATGCCGCCAGTGCCTGTTCGATCTGTGCTGTGACCTGCAATATGCTGTCCTGCAATTCGTAATCCTGCTGTTGCCACTCGGCCTGACGTTGGGCAACTGCCTGTCCCTGTCGGCTACCGGCGAACAGCGGCAGGCTGATGCCGAGCGTGACGCTTGCCAGATCGGCGCGGGCGCTGCCGTTCGGGTTGTCGCCGCTACGGAATCCGTAAGCCAAGCCCAATTTAAAATCGGGGTAATAGTCCTTCTCTGCCAGGTGGGTGCGTGCTTGCGCCGCTTCTAGCAACTTGCGCCGGGTGGCGAGCAGCGGGCGCGTTGACTGTGCCAGTTCGATCAACTGGCTGTCGTCGGCGACCGGTGGCAGGTCTTCGGATGCTTGCGCCGGTAGTGTGATCTCGGTGACACCTTTGCGTCCCAGCAGGGCATTCATGCGCGCCGCCATGTTGCTTCGCGATTCGCGCAGGCT
>JBAZFV010000100.1:3920-6527 GCA_041653255.1 Sideroxydans sp.
TGAGTTCCATCTCCAGCAATTTTGATAGTTCCACTTGTGCCAGCAGCACATCTGACTGCATGCCGAGTCCGGTGCTGTAGCGGGTCTCCGCGATGCTATTCAGCTGGCGCAGCCAAGCTTGATTGTGCAGCACGATGTCCAGTGCGCGGTCGAGAAAGAACAGGTTCCACCAAGTGCTGCGCACGTTGCGTTCCAGCAGCTGGCTTTGTTCGAGCACATCCTGTCCGGCTGCCTGTGCTTCGCTGTCGGCTACCTGTTCGCGCAGTCCCAGCTTGCCGGGGAAGGGCAGTGTCAGGCCGATGCCGATCTGCTTCTGAGTCATCGCCTCTTGCGATACGGAGAATGTGTCGGTCGGGAAGCTGAGCGCGTTCAGCGACAGCGTTGGGTCGGGCAGCGTGGACACTTGTTCGGGTACGGCTGCCAGCGCTTCGGCGCGCGACTGCCTTGCCGCCAGCCCGGGATTGCTAGCCAGCGCGTGCGCCACCGCCTGTTCCAGTTGCAGCGGTGAATCCGTTGCCGCCAGCGTCGTCTGCGTCAGCAACGACGCCAACAGCAAAGCGAAAACAAAATTCTTGATCGGATTCTTCATTCAGTTGTCTCCAGTCGGTGCGGCAGTCACCGGGTTCGGCGACTGCCGCACAGCCGAGCCGCGATTATTTCTGCGGCGTAATGTGCGTGACGAAATACATGCGAGGTCCTTCATTGACCACTTCGAACATCACTTTCTGGCCGGGCTTGATGCCCTTCAGGATCGCGGCATCCTTGACCTTGAAGTCCATGGTCATGCCGGGCCAGCCGAGCGACTTGATCGGGCCGTGGGTCATGTTGACCTTGTTGTTTTGCAGGTCGATCTTATTCACCACGCCCCGAGCCTTGTGTGTCTGAGCAGCCGAATCTGTGTGCTGTGCTTCCTGCATGGCAGCGTGATTCATTCCACGCATAGATTCACCCGCCAGCGCTACAGCGGAACCTGCCAACAAAACCAAGAACAATCCGCCTGGAATTAGGTATTTCATGTTTAATCTCCGTATTTAGTGATGAAAATATTTTTCCGCCCCATAGGCTGAGCACCATGGGTCATATGGCATGCCGATCAATGATTGTGCATGCCGCCCATTTCCATGGACATGCAACCAGTGTCCATCATCATCTGTTGCTCTTCCATCATCTGCCCCATCATGTCATTCATGAGTTTCTGGTGTTCGTTGACCCAGCCTTCATGCTCCTGCATCGTCATACCTGCTCTAGGTTTCATGGCTTGCATTTTCCCCATGATTTCCTGCATCATTTTCATGTGATTGCTCATCAGCTTCTGGCGCTCTGCGCCTTTAGCGGTTTCGGCCTGTTGCAGCATCTGTTTGGATTGCAGAACACGCTGCGTCATTTGCCGTTGAGATTCATCCTGACCTGCGATGGCGGAAGCGGAGAAAAAGCTGATGGCGCAGACAGCAAGGGTGGCGATCATTTTTTGGGTGGATTTCTGTTTCATGGTCAGGACTCCTGTTTTCATTAAAAAAGTAAGCTGACAGGTGTCAGCCAGAAGGTAATGCGTGGGGTTATATCCTTTAGGCGAGTGTCATTTTGCTTTAAGCTCCCTTACTGAAAGCTGGCAGCAACATTACAAGTTTGTAAGCTTCACGAAATGAACCATAACTGGGTGCACAATGAGCGCGATGAAAAAAACCTGGGTGGTGATAGATGAAAATTCTGATAGTGGAAGACGAGCAGAAAACCGGCGATTACCTGAAGCAAGGATTGTCAGAGGCCGGTTTTCTGGTGGACTTGGTACGCGACGGCCTCGATGGCATGCATCTGGCATTGACCGGCGACTACAACCTTTTGGTGCTTGATGTCATGTTGCCGGGGCTGGACGGCTGGCAGGTGCTCCAGCGCGTGCGGCAGGGGGGCAAGCATATGCCCGTTCTGTTCCTCACCGCCAAAGATCAGGTCAAGGACAGGGTCAAAGGACTAGAAATCGGCGCCGACGATTACCTCGTCAAGCCGTTTGCATTTTCAGAATTGCTGGCACGGGTGCGCACATTGTTGCGCCGTGGCAAGACCAAAGAATCGGAACTACTGCGGGCAGCCGACCTAGAACTGGATCTCGTGCGGCGCAGGGTTACGCGCGCAGGAAAACGCATAGAACTTACGGCAAAGGAATTCGCCCTGCTCGAATTGTTGCTGCGGCGTCAGGGAGAAGTTCTCCCCCGTTCCCTCATCGCATCCCAAGTATGGGATATGAACTTTGATAGCGACACCAATGTGATCGAGGTCGCCATACGGCGCTTGCGCGCAAAAGTAGATGACGATTTCGAGCCCAAGCTGATCCGGACGCTCAGAGGTATGGGATATGTCCTGGATGTGCCGGAGTTTCCATGAATCCCAGATCAATTACGGCCCGTCTTACGCTGTTTTTCTCAACAGCCTCGACAATCATACTTCTTGCGGTAGGCGCGCTGGTCGGGACTCTGGTCGAAAGGCACTTCGAAGAGCAAGACCTGATGGAGCTCAATGGCAAGCTGGAACTTGTCCGTCATGCCTTGGCTAATGTGCATACACCTTCCGATCTGGCGGCGGTTCCGCAAAATCTTTCTGACGCATTGATAG
>JBAZFV010000101.1:0-6475 GCA_041653255.1 Sideroxydans sp.
GGCCATCTGCTGAAAGTGTTCGCCGAGGATCGCAACACCCGCAGCCATATCTGGTTCCGCTTCTTCAACGAGGTGCCGGTGCTGGTACTGTTGGTGGTGGTGATTTTAGTCGTCGTAAAACCTTTTTAGCCGCAGAGTCCGCGGAGATGGGGCAGCGTGGTTTCCCTGTATGCTCTGTGGCAAATTGTCTTTTCTTGGATTATCTGAATGCCTGATTTCTTTGCAACCTGTCCGCGCGGGCTGGAAAAACTCCTTGCCGATGAATTGAGCGGATTCGGCGCAACCGACGTTCATCCCAGTGCAGGCGGCATCACCTTCGCCGGTGATTGGCCGCTGTGCTATCGTGCCAATCTGCAAAGCCGTCTGGCCTCACGCATCCTGTGGCGGGTGAAGGATGCCGCCCCTTTCCGCAATGAGCAGGATGTCTATCAGGCGGCCTATGATCTGCCTTGGTCGCGCTGGTTTGATGTGAATTGCACCATCTTGGTCAAAGTCACCGCAATCAAATGTCCGTTGAAGAGTCTGGAATTCATCACCCTCAAGATCAAGGACGCGGTGTGCGACAAGTTCCGTGCCGAGAAGAATGTGCGCCCCAGCGTGGCCAAGCTCAATCCAGACATGCGTATCCATGCCTTCTTCGAGGGTGAAAAGTTCACCCTGTATCTGGATACCTCCGGCGATGCGTTGTACAAACGCGGTGTGCGCATGCATACCAACATCGCTCCGCTGCGCGAGAACCTGGCTGCGGGCATCTTGAAGATGAGCGGCTGGCAGCCGGGCATTCCTCTGCTCGACCCGATGTGTGGCAGCGGTACTTTTCTCATCGAAGCGGCGCAGATCTCGCTCAACATCCAGCCCGGTATCGCGCGCCATTTTGCCTTCGAGAAACTGAAAAACTTCGATGCGAAGACGTGGAACGTGATGCGCGAAACCGCCATCGCCGCGCAACTGCCGGTGAGCGAGTTGCCCATCTACGGTAGCGACCTGTACGGTGACGCACTCAAGGCCGCACACCAGAATCTGGAAGAATCCGGTATCCGTGAAACCGTGGATCTGAAACAGTGCAACGTGCTGGAAGCATCGCCGCCTGGAAAAGAAGGCATCCTCGTCGCGAATCTGCCCTACGGCGAACGCATGGGTGATGAAGATGAATTGGCCGAGCTGTATCCACAACTGGGTGACGCACTGAAAAAACGCTTCGGCGGCTGGAGTGCCTACCTGTTCACCGCCGACCTGCGCATCATCAAATTGATGCGGCTAGTCCCATCCAAACGCACACCGCTCTACAACGGTGCGATTGAATGCCGCCTGTTGGAATACAAGATTGTGTCGGGCAGCCATCGACCGTAAGCTTTGCGCGTGTGATCTGGTAAAACGCCAAGGTGCGAGACATTCCGCGCGGTGGTGATGTCGGCTTTACAGGTTGCACGACGCTCAATAGTTGCCTTCACCCCGGCCGGGGCTACTTCACACAATCCACGTAATACACGCTATCGCCGTTGGCCTTGTCCGCTACCAGGCCGTGAATGTCGGTCTCGAAGCCGGGAAACTTCCTGTTGAAATCGCGCGCGAACTTGAGGTAATCAACGATGGTTTTGTTGAAACGCTCACCCGGGATTAGCAGGGGAATCCCGGGCGGATAGGGGGTCAGCAATACGGCGGTAACCCGACCTTCCAGATCGTCGATGCCGACCCGTTCGATTTCGCCATGCGCCATCCTGGCAAAGGCATCCGACGGCTTCATCGCGGGAATCATGCTGGACAGATACATCTCGGTGGTCAGCTTGGCCACATTGTTGGCTTTGTAGATGCCGTGGATCTGGTCGCACAGGTCGCGCAGGCCGATCTTTTCGTAGCGCGGATTCTTGGCGATGAATTCCGGCAGCACGCGCCACAAGGGCTGATTCTTGTCGTAGTCGTCCTTGAACTGCTGCAGCTCGGTCACCATGCTGTTCCAGCGGCCCTTGGTGATGCCGATGGTAAACATGATGAAGAAGGAATACAGGCCGCACTTCTCCACCACCACGCCGTGCTCGGCCAGATATTTGGTGACGATGCTGGCAGGAATACCGCTGTCGGCAAAGTCGCCGTCCACGTCGAGTCCGGGTGTGACCACCGTGGCCTTGATCGGATCGAGCATGTTGAAGCCCTCGGCCAGTTTGCCGAAGCCGTGCCAGCGATCATCGGCACGCAACACCCAGTCTTCGCGATCAGCCATACCTTCTTCCGACAGGTAGTCCGGCCCCCATACCTTGAACCACCAGTCAGCGCCGAATTCCACTTCCACCTTGCGCATGGCACGGCGGAAATCCAGTGCTTCGGCGATACTCTCTTCCACCAGCGCTGTGCCGCCCGGTGGCTCCATCATCGCGGCGGCCACGTCGCACGAGGCGATGATGGCGTATTGCGGCGAGGTAGAGGTGTGCATCAGATAGGCTTCGTTGAAGCAGTCGCGATCCAGTTTGCGCGTCTCGCTGTCGCGCACCAGAATCTGCGAAGCCTGCGACAGACCGGCCAGCAATTTGTGCGTGGACTGGGTGGAGAAGATCATGGATTCTTTGGCGAGCGGACGACCTTTGCCGATGGCATGCATGCTCTTGTAAAAATCGTGGAATGCCGCGTGCGGCAACCAGGCTTCGTCAAAGTGTAGCGCGTCGATCTTGCCGTCCAGCATCTCTTTCAGCATTTCCACGTTGTACATCACGCCGTCATAAGTGCTTTGTGTGATGGTGAGGATGCGCGGCTTTTTGGTCTTGTCCTTGATGAACGGGTTGGCGTCGATCTTCTGCTGGATGGTCGCCGGCTCGAACTCGGACTTGGGGATCGGGCCGATGATGCCGAAGTTGTTGCGCGTCGGGGTCAGAAATACCGGCACCGCACCGGTCATTATGATCGCATGCAGAATGGACTTGTGACAGTTGCGGTCCACCACCACGATATCGTCCGGCGCCACCATCGAGTGCCACACGATCTTGTTGGAAGTGGACGTGCCATTGGTGACGAAGAACAGATGATCGGCGTTGAAGATGCGCGCCGCGTTGCGCTCCGAAGCGGCAACCGGGCCGGTGTGGTCGAGCAGCTGACCCAACTCATCCACCGCGTTGCACACATCGGCACGCAGCATGTTTTCGCCGAAGAACTGGTGGAACATGCGCCCCACCGGTGATTTCAGGAATGCCACGCCGCCGGAATGTCCCGGACAGTGCCAGGAATACGAGCCATCCTGCGCGTAATCCACCAGTGCGCGGAAGAACGGCGGTGCCAACGAATCCATGTACGATTTTGCTTCGCGGATGATGTGTCGTGCCACGAACTCCGGCGTGTCCTCGTGCATGTGGATGAAGCCGTGCAGTTCGCGCAGGATGTCGTTCGGGATGTGGCGCGAAGTGCGTGTCTCGCCATAAAGATAAATCGGGATGTCGGCATTCTTAAAGCGTATCTCCTGCACGAAAGCTCGCAGCGTGCGCAGTGCCACTTCCGTCTCTTCCGCGCTGCCCGCGCCGAACTCCTCATCGTCGATAGACAGCACGAAAGCAGAAGCGCGGCTCTGCTGTTGCGCGAAAGAGGTGAGATCACCGTAGCTGGTCATCCCCACCACTTCGATGCCCTCTTTTTCCAGTGCTTCGGCCAGATCGCGGATGCCATGCCCGCTGGCGTTCTCCGAACGGTAGTCTTCGTCGATGATGATGATGGGGAATCGGAATTTCATTCAGAGCTCCTCGGTTGGAGAACGTACAGGGATGCGGCGGCTCAAATTTTGGGCAGTGTCACGCCGACCTGACCTTGATACTTGCCGCCACGGTCTTTATACGATGTTTCGCACACTTCGTCGCTCTCGAAGAACAGTACCTGTGCCACGCCTTCGTTGGCGTAGATCTTGGCCGGCAGCGGTGTGGTATTGGAGAACTCCAGTGTCACATAGCCTTCCCATTCCGGTTCGAACGGGGTGACGTTGACGATGATGCCACAGCGCGCGTAAGTCGATTTACCCAGACACACGGTGAGCACGTTGCGCGGGATGCGGAAATACTCGACGGTACGTGCCAGCGCAAAGGAGTTGGGCGGTATGACGCAGAAGTCGGCTTCCACATTCACGAACGAGCTGGGGTCGAAGTTCTTGGGATCGACGATGGTGCTGTTGATGTTGGTGAACAGCTTGAATTCGCGCGAGCAGCGGATGTCGTAGCCATAGCTGGACGTACCGTAAGACACGATCCTCTTCCCGTTTACCTCTTTTACCTGCCCCGGCTCGAACGGTTCGATCATGCCGGTCTGTTCCGCCATGCGGCGTATCCACTTGTCTGACTTGATGCTCATGCTGTTTCCTTGATGAATTTGTGCGGGCGCAATTTTACCTAATTCCTCGGTGGTGCGTGGGTTTTGCTACAATCGCGCCCTGTTTATGAAAGCCCGCGACATGCCAAGAAAAATCCTCGTAACTTCCGCTTTGCCCTATGCCAACGGCAGTATCCACCTCGGCCACCTGGTGGAATACATACAGACCGACATCTGGGTGCGCTTCCAGAAGATGCGCGGCCACACCTGCCACTACGTCTGTGCCGACGATACCCACGGCACCCCCGTCATGTTGCGTGCGGAAAGCGAAGGCATCACGCCGGAGCAATTGATCGCACGGGTGTGGCAGGAGCACTTCGCTGATTTCACGGCATTCCATGTCGCATTCGACAACTTTGGCTCGACCAATTCAGCGGAGAACCGCGAATGTGCCGAAACCATCTATCTGCGTCTGCGCGAGCGCGGCCTGATCGAAGTGCGTTCCGTCGAACAATTTTACGACCCGGTGAAGAACATGTTTCTGCCGGACCGCTTCATCAAGGGTGAGTGCCCGAAGTGCCATGCCAAGGATCAATACGGCGACAATTGCGAAGTGTGCGGTGCGGCTTACGTACCCACCGATTTGATCGATCCGTTCTCCGCTGTTTCCGGGGCGAAACCGGAACTGCGCAATTCCGACCATTATTTCTTCAAACTCTCCGCCGATACCTGCCAGCAATTCCTGCGCAAATGGACGCGCAGCGGCACCCTGCAAACAGAAGCAGCTAACAAAATGCAGGAATGGCTGGGTGCGGAGGGTGAAAACAAGCTCACCGACTGGGACATCTCGCGCGATGCACCTTACTTCGGCTTCGAGATACCTGATGCGCCGGGCAAATATTTCTATGTGTGGCTGGATGCACCGGTCGGCTACATGGGCAGCTTCAAGCAACTGTGCAATCAAAGCACACTCACCCACGGAGATGGAGAGGCCGCACCCTTGAATTTCGACGAATACTGGAAGCAAGATTCAAGCACCGAGCTGTATCACTTCATTGGCAAAGACATCCTCTATTTCCACGCGCTGTTCTGGCCTGCCGAGTTGCATCACGCCGGTTTCCGCACCCCGACCAAGCTATTCGCACACGGCTTTCTCACCGTCAACGGCGAGAAGATGAGCAAATCGCGCGGTACCTTCATCACCGCGCGCAGCTATGTGGACCACATCAAGAACACCGAATACCTGCGCTACTACTACGCCGCCAAACTGAACGGCAGCATGGAAGACATCGACCTCAACCTCGAAGACTTCGTCGCCAAGGTGAACAGCGATTTGATCGGCAAGTACATCAATATTGCGAGTCGTTGCGCGGGATTCATCAGCAAGAAGTTCAATGGGGAAATCGTTCTTCCTCAGCAGATGTTCAACGGAAGCGTTGTGGATGCTGACTCCTTGCAGGCAACTTTTGCCTCAAAAGCATCTGTGATAGCTGGGCTGTATGAAAGCAGAGATTGCGCTAAAGCGATTCGAGAAATAATGGCTCTAGCCGACCAGGCTAATCAGTACATTGCTGAAATGGCACCGTGGGTGCTTGCCAAGCAAGATGACCAAGAAGAAAAGTTGCAAACTGTATGTAGCAGCGCGCTCAATCTCTTCCGTCTACTTACTCTATATCTGAAACCAGTATTGCCCGAGTTGGCGACTCAAGTTGAGTCCTTCCTGAACATTCCTCCATTGCAGTGGAGCGATGCGCAGACACTGCTACAAAATCACACCATTAATGAATACAAGCATCTCGCAACCCGTCTCGATCCAAAATTGATCGAAGCAATGGTCGCCGCCAACCAGGAAAGCCTGAAACCCATGACCGATTCGCATTCGCAGCAACGTCACGCCGAAGCGCAACAGCACCAACCATCCCCCCCGGCTCCTCTCCCGCCAGCGGGCGAGGGGAGCAAGATTTCTCCTATCGCTGAAACCATTTCGATTGAGGACTTCAATAAAATTGATCTTCGTGTCGCGCACATCGTCAATGCCGAACATGTGGAAGGTGCAGAGAAGTTATTGAAACTGACACTGGACATCGGCGAAGAGAAACCGCGCACCGTATTCGCCGGTATCAAGTCCGCCTATGACCCGGAGAAACTGAAAGGACGCATGACGGTGATGGTGGCCAACCTCGCAGATCGGAAGAGCACA
>JBAZFV010000102.1:0-6362 GCA_041653255.1 Sideroxydans sp.
GTCCGGCCTTCATCCCCGCCCGCAATTGCTCAGACGTGAAGTCATCCACCATGATGACCTTGCGCCGCAGCGCGTAATCGCGTTGTAGTTGCAGTGCCTGCTCTGCGGTGATGAGGTTCTTGTCGCGCGCCTCGGCAATGCGCGGCAGCTCTTCCATCGCGGACAACTTGCCTGATTCTGCGTCCTGCACCAGTTTGGCTTGCAACGGCTCCACGAGCAAAGTGCTGGCCAGTGCCGCCTCCAACGCGCCGACCGCATCTTCTTCATCCTGTTTGATGAAGATGCCCTCCGTCAGACGATCACGCGCCTCACCTGGTTGCAGCATCAGCGCGGCGACACGATGACCCAAACCATCGGACGGCGGCTTGCACCATTGCCCAAGCGGAAAAATGATCACGCGCAACAACAACGCAAATAAACGGTTGGGGAAATTCTGTATCACGCCGTCGAATGCCGTCTGCAAACGGAACAGGCTGTCCTGCAACGCCCAGTGCAGCAGCGGCTCATCCTCCTGCGGCCGGCCGTCGTCCTCGAACTTTTTCAGCGTCGCTGAACACAGATAGAGCTGGCTCAACACATCACCCAGCCGCGCAGAAAGTTTTTCGCGGCGCTTGAGCGTACCGCCCAGCACCAGCATGGCAATATCTGCCGCAAAGGCGAAGGATGCCGCGTAACGTGTGAGCAACTGATAATAACGGCGGGTCGGTTGCGCGGTCGGTACCGCGATCAAGCGTCCGCCCGTCAGTGCATACAGCAGGGAGCTCACCGCATTGCTCAAGCTAAAACTGAGATGCCCGAAAAAGGCCTGGTCGAAATCGACCAGCGCGCGCTGATGATTCTCATCGTGTGCGGCCTGCATCTCTTTCAAGACATAAGGATGCGCGCGCACCGCGCCCTGACCAAAGATGATCAGACTACGCGTGAGAATGTTTGCGCCTTCCACCGTGATGCCGATCGGCGTTTGTTGATACATGCGCGCCAGATAGTTGTCCGGTCCCATGCAGATACCCTTGCCACCGTGTACATCCATCGCGTCGTTGATCACCTGGCGACCGCGCTCGGTACAGTGATATTTGGCGATAGCGGAGAGTACCGACGGCTTCTCGCCCAGATCGACCCCCAGCGCCGTCATGCAGCGCGTGGCCTCCATCATGTAAGTATTGCCACCGATGCGCGCCAGCGCCTCTTCCACACCTTCAAATTTGCCCACCGGTACATGGAACTGTTTGCGCACGCGACCGTAGGCGCCACTGCTGCGCACCGCCAGTTTCGCGCCGCCGACCGCACTGGCCGGCAGCGAGATCGAACGCCCCACCGACAGACAGTCCATCAGCATGCGCCAGCCCTGACCGATGCGCGTCATACCGCCGATGATGTATTCCATCGGAATAAACACATCCGTACCCTGCGTCGGGCCGTTCTGAAATGCGGAATTGAGCGGGAAGTGGCGGCGGCCGACCTGAACGCCCGGAGTATTGGTTGGAATCAGCGCCAGCGTGATGCCGAGTTCGGTCTCCGCTCCCAACAAATGATCCGGGTCATGCAACTTGAAGGCGAGGCCGAGCAACGTCGCCACCGGCGCCAGCGTAATGTAGCGTTTCTCCCAGGTGACGCGCATGCCCAACACATTCTGCTGGCCATTGAATTCGCCTTGGCAGACGATCCCATAATCAGGAATCGCGCCCGCATCCGAGCCGGCGAAGGGTCCGGTCAGCGCGAAGCACGGCACTTCCAGTCCTTTGGCCAGACGGCGCAGATATTGGTCTTTTTGCGGCTGTGTGCCGTATTTCAACAGCAACTCGGCCGGCCCCAGTGAGTTCGGCACCATCACCGTCACACCGGCGGTACCGCTGCGTGAAGATACTTTGGCCACCACCGCCGAATGTGCCTGTGCGGAAAATTCCAGACCGCCGTATTCTTTCGGAATGATCATCCCGAAGAAACCGTTATCCTTGATGAATTGCCACGTCTCAGGCGACAGATCTGCGCGGTTGTGGGTGATGTCCCAGTCGTCCAACATGCCGCACAACTGTTCGACCTCATTATCAAGGAAGGATTGTTCTGCCGCGCTTAACCCTGTCTTGGGTAATGCCAGCAAGCGGCTCCAGCGAGGACAGCCGCTGAACAGTTCACCGTCCCACCACACCGTACCGGCGTCCAGCGCCTCCTGTTCGGTCTGCGAAACCTGGGGCAGTATCTTGCGGAAAAGTTTAAGGATGAAGCCACTGATCAGCGTGCGACGCAAAGCCGGGACACCGAACAACAGGACAAATACAGTCAGTGCCAGCAACACGATTTTCAGGGTGTCGTCAGCAACGCGGCTCTGGATCGCCACCACCGGCACGATCACGATCAGTGCCAACAACCAGTTCCATATCGAAGCCCGGAAAAATGCCAGCATCAACAACACGACCAGCACCACGATTACAATCAATATCGACATAGCGAACCTCTTGTTGTTATTTGGTGGATGGGATGAACTGTAACGCTACCCATCCGAACTGACAACGTAAAAACCACCTTCCAGCCAGTTTGACATCATCCCTGTGTTCACCCACACTGTGCGCTATGTCGAAAACCGCATTCAGACTGGTTGCGTTGTTTATGCTGCTGTGGCTGCCCCTGTCCAGTGGCAGTGCGCTGGCCGCTTCCCTCGCCATGCAGTTCCCAACCGAGAGTTGCCATGAGTCCGGCATGCTGTCGCAGCACGACGATCAAGCCTTCAATGATGACCCCTCCTCTGCCTGCACCTCTTGCGGGGTCTGCCACCTGGCTTGCAACGGTTCTACAGTAGTGCAATCCAGTGTTGCATCTTTGGTCGTAACGAACGGGCAAATCGTCACATTCATGCCCGAGATTTTCATCTCGCATATTTCCGCTCCACTGCTGCCGCCGCCTCTCGCCCGCGCCTGACGCGGGACGAGTCCGTCTGTCGTTTTCATAAACAGGTTCTCTTCCTGCGCTGTTCGGTGCCGAATCTGCACGTCGATTTTTCCGTGCATTGCCGGACACCCGCTCAACCTAAATTCGTTCAGCAAGGAGATAACCATGAAATTCGCAACCATAAGTCTGCCAGTAATTCTGCTCGCCGCATCCACTGCCGCCATGGCAGATTCTCATCAGCACAACATGCAATCCGGCATGCATGCCGCTGCCCAGGGGCACACAGGGCAAGGCGTAGTGAACAAGATCGACCTGCAGCCCAACAAAGTCAACATGACCCACGGCCCGATCAAGTCGCTCGGCTGGCCCGGCATGACCATGGACTTCAAGTTCAAGGATGCCGCGATCCTGAAAGGTATCAAGCCCGGACAGAAAGTGATGTTCGAAGTGGTCAATGAAGGCCCGCGCCAGTATTTCGTCACACACATCACACCGCAAAAATAATCACGGCGCGTCTGTGTGGCAGTCGCCCCATAGGTGACTGTCGCCCCGACAGGAGAAAACAGAATGACAACCATGATTAAAAATTGCGTTCGCTGCCTGTTGTTGTCGGTATTGCTGATGCCGGCCGCACAGGCGGCAGCGCCACTGGTGCTGGAAGATGCGGTGGCGCTCGCCGTGGCTGACAACCCGGGCTTGGCAGCGCGCCAGTCGCGCGCCGAAGCACTGGCCGCCGTACCCGCGCAAATGGCAACGCTGCCAGACCCGACGCTATCGCTAAATGCTCTCAGCTATCCGACCGACACCTTCTCCGGCACGCAGGAAGCCATGACGCAGCAGCAGATCGGCATCGGCTTGACCCTGCCCTTTCCCGGCAAGCTGGATTTGCGTGAACAGGCGGCCAGCAGCGAGGCGCAAGCTGCCGGACAGGATGTGGCCGAACAGCAACTGGTGCTGGTGCGCAACGTACGCACTGCCTGGTGGAGTCTGTTCTATCTCGACCGTGCGCTGGACATCGTGCTGCACAATCAGGCCTGGCTGCGCCAGTTGAATGTGATTGCCCAATCCCGCTACAGCACCGGGCAAGGCATGCAGTCAGATGTATTGCTGGCACAGGTTGAACTGTCCCGCCTGCTGGAAACGGAAATCACCCTGCGCGCGGCAAGACGCAACACGGCGGCGCGCCTGAATGCGCTGCTGGGACGCGCGGCAGCAACGCCAATCACGTTGCCGCAGGAGGTGAAGGAAGACTTGCCCCCGATCAGCGATGACAACGGCCTAGTCGATCTGGCGCAGGAAAATCGCCCCTTGCTCGCTACCCGGCGCAAGCTGCTAGAAGCGGCGCAGGCACGCACCCGATTGGCTGAGAAAGACTATTACCCCGATCTTAAATTGGGGGTGGCTTATGGCTTCCGCAATGGCAACAATCCGAACGGCAGCGCACGCGCCGATCTGGCCAGCGTCACGCTCGGCATCAGCCTGCCGCTGTTCGCGGACAGCCGCCAGGATCAGGCGGTCGCCCAGCGCCAGGCCGAACGGCAACAGCAGGAGTATGAGCTGCAGGACAGCGTATGGCAGGTCACGGCGCAAATCGAACAGGCACAGGCGGATTACCAATCGGCGCGCAAGCAGGTATCGCTGTTCAAGACCGGCCTCATTCCGCAGGCTCAACAGACCGTGTCCGCCATGCGCGCCGCATATCAGGTGAACCAGGTGGACTTCCTCAATCTGGTGCGCGCGCAGATCACGCTTTACAACTACGAAACGCAATACTGGAAGACCCTCAGCAGCGGCTGGCAGGCGCTGGCCAGTCTGGAAGCTGCCGTTGGCACCACGCTGCCTGCACCCAAGGAGAAAGCACAATGAACAAGAATATTTTGACCACGACAGTTGTCGCCCTGCTGGTCGGTGCCGGCAGCGGTTACTGGCTTGCCTCCAGCGCGCCGGAGAGAGCCGTCGATGCGCCGGCCACCGCAGTTGAAAGCAAGCCTCTGTTCTACCGCAACCCAATGAACCCGGCGATCACGTCACCCGTAGCGGCACAGGATGAGATGGGCATGGACTACATTCCGGTGTATGCCGAGAACAACACACCGAAAGAACGCCAGCCCCTGTTTTACCGCAACCCGATGAACCCGGCGATTATCTCCCCGGTGCCGGCGCAGGACGAGATGGGCATGGATTATATTCCCGTGTATGCGGATGAGAGTGCGGGAACCAATGCGCCAACCGGGACAGTCAAGATCGACCCAACGGTGGTGCAGAATATCGGCGTGCGCACCACCGTCGCCAAACGTGCAACCTTGTCGCGCAATATCCGCACGATCGGGCGGGTGACCTACGATGAGCAACGCGTGGCACGCCTTCATCCAAAATATGAAGGTTGGGTGGAGCAGCTGTTTATCGACAAAACCGGAGACCGGGTCAAGAAGGACGACATGTTGCTGTCGGTTTACTCGCCGCAGCTGGTCGCCACCCAGGAAGAATATCTGCTCGCGCTGGAGAGTGCGACCAAGCTGAAGGACAGCCCGTTTGCCGATGTGCGCGAGGGAGCAGAAAGCATGTTGCGCTCCGCCAGGGAGCGTTTACTGATGCTCGATGTGCCCGCGCATCAGATCGCCCAACTCAGGGCGGAGCGCAAGGTGATGAAGGGTATGCACATCCATTCCCCCTTCGACGGTTTCGTAATGAACATCGGCGCCCGCGAAGGTGAGCGGATCACGCCGCAAACCGAGCTTTACATGATCACGGATCTTTCCCGCGTGTGGGTGATCGTGGATCTGTACGAGGACGACCTGCCGTGGGTGCGCAAGGGTGATCGCGCCATGATGCAGCTTGCCGGTATTCCGGGCCGTGTTTTCAGCGGCAAGGTCGCCTATATCTATCCCTATCTTGAAGCCAAAACACGCACCATCAAAATCCGCCTGGAATTTGATAATTCAGATTTCGCGCTGAAGCCGGACATGTTCGCCAATGTGGAAGTGCTGGCGAGCCATCAGGTGGATGCGCTGACGATTCCCGCCGAGAGCATCCTGCGTACCGGCTCTCAGGAACAGGTGTTCGTGCAGCGCGCACCGGGGAAATTCGAACCGCGCAAGGTCAAGATCGGTGTGGCGGCGGATGGAAGAATCCAGATTGTGAGCGGCCTTGACGAAGGCGAAGTGGTGGTGACCTCGAGCCAGTTCCTGATTGACTCGGAATCGAAGCTGAAGGAGGCCACCGCCAAGATGATTGATGCCGCACAACAACCCGCAAAAGAGGCAGCGCCAGCCGAACACGATATGTCGCAGCATGACACGGGAGCACAGCAATGATCCGCGCCCTGATCGATGTGTCGATCAAAAACCGATTTATGGTGCTGATCGCAACGCTACTCATCTCGTTTGCTGGATGGCAGGCAATGAAGTCCACACCGCTGGATGCGATTCCAGACTTGTCCGACGTGCAGGTCATCATCTTCACCGGATTCCCCGGTCAGG
>JBAZFV010000103.1:0-6201 GCA_041653255.1 Sideroxydans sp.
GTCATGCGCGATGTGGAAGGCCTCGCGACTGAGCCCTTCGAGGTAGTCGCCGTCCAGCGCTTCGCGGGGCGCGAAGGCGATGGCATGCACCAAACCGTCGAATTTGTCCCAGTCCTTTCCAAGTTCCGCAAACAACCGTTCGATCTCGCTGTCACTGGAAACATCACAGGGGAAAATCAGGTCGCTGTCAAACTCCTTGGCCATGGAGGAAATACGATCCTTGACCCGCTCGCCCTGGTAAGTGAACGCCAATTGGGCGCCTTCCCTGTGCATGGCGATGGCTACGCCGTAAGCGATAGAGCGGTTGCTGAGCAGGCCAGTTACCAGGATGCGTTTATTTGCCAGAAATCCCATGCTTTTCCTTGCCCCGGTAATGGTGAACAGCAGATTGGGCGCGGATTATATCCCATCGACAAGTCTCGCCGCCGATTGCTATCGTATATAATCCACCGCTGTTGAATTTTGAGTGTTTTCTCCCTGTTCATTGATGCCATCCAATCCGATACTGGAAGTGATTGATCTTGCCTGCGAGCGCGGCGAGCAGCGGCTGTTCGAGGGTTTGAGCTTCACCATTTTCAGTGGCGAGCTGATGCGCGTGCAGGGTGAAAATGGCAAGGGTAAAACTACACTGCTTCGCACTTTGTGCGGCTTCGTGCAGCCGGCCCAGGGCAGTGTGCACTGGGAGGGGCGCGACATCCATGAATGGGACGACTTGTTTCATTCGCAAATGTGCTATCTCGGCCATGCGAATGCGATCAAGGATGAATTGAGTGCGCTGGAAAACCTGCAAATCAGTGCCGGTCTCGCCGGCATTGAGGTGAGTGAAGCGATAGCGCTTGGGGCGTTGCGACGCATGGGCTTGCGGCGCAAGGAACATCTGCCGGTGCGTGTGTTGTCGCAGGGTCAGCGCCGCCGGGTCGCCTTGAGTCGCCTGCTGGTCGGGGAGGCAAAGTTGTGGATACTTGATGAACCATTGACCGCATTGGATGTGGGGGCAGTTGAACTCATGCAGGAACTTATTGGCGAGCACCTGTCGAAAGGCGGCATGGCAATATTCACCACCCACCAGCCACTGCAGGTGGAGGGGGTACAGATACGGCATCTGGTGTTGGCATGAACCGCTTATCACTGGTAGGTTTGCTGCTGCTGGTCATACGTCGCGATATGTTGCTGGCGATGCGGCGACGGGCGGATGTGTTGACCACGCTTGTTTTCTTTGTGATGGTCGCAAGTCTGTTTCCGCTTGGGGTCGGGCCCGAGACTGACATGCTGCGCAAGATGGCCGGCGGGGTGTTATGGGTTGCGGCTTTGCTCGCTTCCATGCTGTCGTTGCCGCGTATGTTTTCGGCAGACCATCTGGACGGCACACTGGAACAGATCATGCTGGCACCGCAGTCGCTGACGGTGATGGTGCTGGGTAAGATCGTTGCACACTGGATGTTGTCGGGATTGCCTCTGGTATTGATTGCGCCGGTATTGGGTTTGCAGTTTGATATGTCGGCGGCGGCAATCTGGACGCTGATGCTGGCATTGTTGTTGGGCACACCGGTGCTGAGCATGATTGGTGCGGTCGGTGCGGCATTAACTCTGGGTTTGCGTGGTGGTGGGGTGTTGGTGTCATTGCTGGTGTTGCCGCTGACCATTCCGGTGCTGATTTTTGGTACGGGTGCAGTGGAGGCGGTGAACAGCGGTCTCGATGCAATTTCCAACCTGGCATTGCTGGGTGCATTTTTGTTGTTTGCCTTGGTATTCACGCCGTTTGTGGCAGCGCAGGCATTGCGCATTTCGATGGAGTAATGAAGATTGGCGATCAACTGGTTTAAATATTCTGCACCCTCGACCTTCTATGGACTGGCGGGGAAACTGATTCCCTTCTTTGCGTGGCCTGCCGTCATTCTGTTCGGCATCGGTTTCTATATCGGGTTTTTTGTGGCCCCGACCGATGCGGTGCAGAGCGAGGCTTACCGCATCATCTTCATTCACGTTCCGGCCTCGATCCTGTCGATGTTCATCTACCTCATCATGGCGGGTTATGCTGCGCTGGGGTTGATCTTCAAGACGCGTTTGTCTGCCATGATGGCCTCCGCTCTGGCTCCGACCGGTGCGCTGTTCGCCTTTATTTCGTTGTGGACCGGCGCCTTGTGGGGCAAGCCGATGTGGGGTGCGTGGTGGGTATGGGATGCGCGCCTGACTTCCGAACTGATCCTGTTGTTCCTGTACTTGGGATTCATTGCTTTGCAGGCATCCATCGAAGACCCGCGCCGGGCTGATCGCGCCAGCGCCCTGCTGGCCATCGTCGGATCGGTCAACGTTCCCATCATCTATTACTCGGTGCAATGGTGGAATACCCTGCATCAGGGATCGACCGTCAAATTCAGCGGTACCAGCATGCACATTGCCATGCAGCAATCCATGTTCATCATGCTGGTTGCCTGTTGGCTGTACGCCATTGCCATCGCACTTTCCAGAGTACGCAGCATCATCCTGGAGCGAGAATCCAATACACAGTGGGTGAAAGAACTGACAAATACGAAGGGGGATCAGTCATGAACTGGTCTGAATTCTTCGCCATGAATGGCTACGCCTTCTACGTGTGGGGGTCTTATGGTGTGACACTGCTGGTGTTTCTGATTGAAATCATCGCGGTCAGGCACAGGAGGAAATTGGCGCTGCGCCAGTTACGATTGATGAACGAAAGTGGAGACAAGGAATGACACCCAGACAAAAAAGATTGACATGGATATTGCTGGGCGTGGGGCTGGTGGCGGCTGCGGTGGGATTGGTGCTGTTTGCGCTGCAGAACAACGTGAATCTGTATTTTACGCCGACCCAGGTCTATCACAATGAAGCGCCGCAGGGGCGCAATTTCCGCATTGGAGGGATGGTCGAGGAGGGCAGTGTTAAGCGTCAGAGCGACGGACTGACCGTGCATTTCAAGATTACCGATACCGCCCGGGAAATGGAAGTTGTGTACAAGGGAATCCTGCCCGATTTATTCAAGGAAGGTAAGGGCGTGGTCGCGCAGGGCAAGCTTGATAGCGAAAATGTATTCATAGCCGAAGAAGTGCTGGCCAAGCATGACGAGAACTACATGCCGCCGGAAGCATCTGACGCTATCAACAAGGCAGAAGCAGCCAAATCATCACCCGATACAACACCCTCCGCAACTCATCCCGCGGCCAAATAAATTCAGAAAGCTACAGTATGATTCCAGAGATCGGTAATTTCGCACTTGTCATTGCCTTGTTCCTTGCACTAACACAGGGCATTTTGCCTATCATCGGCGCAGCGCGCGGCAACGCAGTACTGATGAGTACGGCCCGCCCCCTCGCTACCGGCCAATTCGTGTTTGCGGCCATCGCATTTGCCTGCCTCACCTATTCCTTTATCACTAACGACTTCTCCGTGCTTTACGTTGCGCAGCATTCCAACTCGCAACTGCCCGTGCCATATCGCGTGGCGGCGGTTTGGGGTGGGCACGAGGGGTCGTTGTTGTTATGGGTGTTCATCCTGACCCTGTGGACGGTCGCCGTCGCAAAATTCAGCGAACACCTGCCGCTGGAAATGGTGGCGCGGGTGTTGGGGGTGATGGGATTGGTGGCCGTGGGCTTCCTGCTGTTTCTGCTGTTTACTTCCAATCCATTCGATCGCTTGTTGCCGGCAGCACTCGATGGCCGTGATCTGAATCCATTGCTGCAAGACCCCGGTCTGGTGATCCATCCGCCGATGCTGTACATGGGTTATGTTGGTTTCTCGGTTGCATTTGCTTTCGCCTTGTCCGCCCTGCTGGGCGGCAAACTGGACTCGACCTGGGCACGCTGGTCACGGCCGTGGACCACAGTGGCGTGGGTATTCATGACCATTGGTATCGCGCTCGGCAGCTGGTGGGCGTATTACGAGCTGGGCTGGGGCGGCTGGTGGTTTTGGGATCCGGTGGAAAATGCCTCCTTCATGCCGTGGCTGGTGGGTACTGCCTTGATTCATTCACTGGCCGTGACCGAAAAGCGCGGTGCCTTCAAGAGCTGGACGGTGCTGCTCGCTATTGCCGCTTTCTCCCTGTCACTGATGGGCACCTTCCTTGTGCGTTCGGGGGTGCTGACCTCGGTGCATGCGTTTGCCACCGACCCAAAGCGCGGAATTTTCATTCTGACATTCCTGGTGCTGGTCATCGGTGCTTCGTTGTTGCTGTTCGCCTGGCGCGCACCCAAGATCGGACTTGGCGGCAAGTTCGAGCTGGTCTCGCGTGAAACCATGTTGTTAAGCAATAACGTATTGTTGAGCGTGGCTTGTGCCTCGGTTTTCCTTGGCACGCTTTACCCCTTGTTCATGGATACGCTGGGTTTCGGCAAGCTGTCCGTCGGCCCGCCGTACTTTAATACCGTGTTCGTTCCGTTGATGGTACCGATGGTGATGATGATGGGATTAGGTCCTGTCGCGCGCTGGAAGCATGCGAATCTGCCTGACATCTGGCAGCGTGTGCGCTGGGCGCTGGTATCGAGCATGGTTATTGCTATCGTGTTGCCCTTCATCATGGGTGAGTGGACACCGCTGATCGCACTGGGGATTTTGCTGGCAGCATGGATCATTACGACCGGTGCGGTTGATCTGCGTCGGCGGATGGGCAAGGAAGGTTCGCTGCTACAGCGTATCAAGACACCGACACGCAGTTATTACGGTATGCAGCTGGCGCATCTGGGTATTGCGATCTTCATCATCGGCGTCACCCTGGTGAAAGGTTATGAGACCGAGCGCGACGTGCGTATGGATGTCGGCGACACGCTGGCAGCGGGGGGCTATGTATTCCGTTTCGACGGCGTGACCGAAAGGGAAGGCCCCAATTATGTTGCCGCACAAGGGCGTGTCACTGTGAGCCAGGATGACAAGCTGGTCACGGTACTGCATCCCGAAAAACGCAACTACAACGCTTCCGGCATGCCGATGACCGAGGCCGCAATCCGCACCGGATTGTTGCGCGATTTGTATGTATCGCTGGGTGAACCGATTCCAGACAGCGAGGCGTGGGCGGTACGCATCTATATCAAGCCGTTCGTGGACTGGATCTGGGCGGGCTGCCTGCTTATGGCGCTGGGCGGTGTCATGGCGGTCAGTGATCGGCGCTATCGCATTCGTGTGCGCAAGACACAAACCGGGCCGGTTAGCGGAGGACAAATGAAGGAGCAGACAGCATGATGCGTTTCATATTGCCGTTGGTTATTTTTCTCGTGCTATCCAGCTTCTTATATGTTGGATTGAGTCTGGATCCGCGCGAGGTTCCTTCACCGCTGATTGGCAGGACTGCACCCGCTTTCAGCTTGCCGCTCCTGCAAGACTCAAACAAACAGTTCTCCTCACAAGACATGAAGGGCCAGGTCTGGCTGTTGAATGTATGGGCATCGTGGTGTACCGCATGCAAGGATGAACATCCGGTATTGATGGATTTGGCCCAGCGAAATATCGTGCCGATACTGGGTTTGAACTACAAAGACAAACGTGAGGAGGGCGAGGCAGTTCTGCGCAAATCAGGCGACCCGTACATGCTCACCGTTTTTGATGCAGACGGCAAGATCGGCTTTGATTACGGCGTGTATGGCGTGCCGGAGACCTATGTTATCGACCGCCAGGGCGTTATCCGTGACAAAGTTATCGGTGCGGTGAACCCGCAGAACCTGCGTGAGCGTATTCTGCCGCTGGTTGAGGAGTTGAAGAAAAAATGAAAAGGTTTTTAAGTATTTTGTTGTTGGTACTGCCTGTCTTCGCAATTGCGGATGAGGCCAGAGATATGGCTGACAATCCCGTGATTGAGCGCCGCATGATCAATCTCGCCGAAAAAGTTCGCTGTCTGGTGTGCCAGAGCGAGAACGTCGCCAGTTCGCGTTCCGACTGGTCGAACGATGTACGCCAAATCATGCGTGACAAGATGATAGCGGGTGCGAGCGACCAGGAAATAATGGACTTGTTGGTGGAACGCTTCGGAAAATCTGTGCTGTTTGATCCGCCGGTCGATAAAGAGACCATCCCTTTATGGGGCGGACCTTTTGTATTGCTATTGCTCGGTGTCGGTGTGTTGCTATTCCAATTGCGCCGTCGCCGGGCAATTGTGACAGAGCCATCGCTGACCCCTGAAGCCGCGCACCAAGCGGCTGTTTTGCTCGAAGAAGAAGAAGGTAAATCATGATCCTGTTCTGGCTGATTTGTGCGGCC